>NZ_JAAALL010000033.1 GCF_009906315.1 Kineococcus vitellinus
CCACCCGACCGACCGGAGCTGCGATGCCCACCCCGTTCCCCCTCCTCCTCGACGTCGACGGCGGCGGCTGGCACCCCGCCGCCTGGCGCCGCTCGCGCACCGCGCCCGAGGCGGTGTTGACCGGCGCCCGGCTGCGCGGCTTCGCGGTCACCGCCCAGGCGCAGGGGCTGACCGCGCTGACGTTCGAGGACTCCCCGCTCCCGGACGCGCGCAACCCCGTCGGCCACCTCGACGCCGTGCAGCGCGCGGCCTTCCTCGCGGGCACCACCGAGGCGATCGGCCTGCTGCCCGTCGCCGCCACGACGCACTCCGAGCCCTTCCACCTCGCCGCGCAGATCGCCTCGCTGGACCACTCCTCGGCCGGCCGCGCCGGGTGGATCGCCAGCACGTCACCGCCCGCCGCGGCGCGGGCGGTGGACCTGCCGGTGCTGACCGGCGAGGACGCGCGCACCGAGCTCGCGGACGTCGTGCGCACGGCGCGGGCGCTGTGGGACTCCTGGGAGGACGACGCCGTCGTCCGCGACGTGGCCACGGGCCGCTACGTCGACCGCGACCGGCTGCACGCGGTGGACGTCGACACCGGCCGCTGGTCGGTGCGGGGACCGCTCACCGTGCCGCGGCCCCCGCAGGGTCAGCCGGTGGTGGCGGTGCGCGCGCAGGACCTGCCGGCCGCCGGGGCCGACGGCGTCGCCGACCTCGTGCTGACCGGGGACCCCGCGGCGCGGCGCACCGCGGGCGGCCCGCTCGTCGTCGTGGAGGTGGAGTTCGCGCTGGACACCGACGCCGCGCCGGCCGCCGAGCGGATCGCCGCGCTGGACGCCGACGCACCCGCCCCCCGCGGCGAGCGGGTGCGCTGGAGCGGGTCCGGCGAGGGCTTCGCCCGGTTCCTGCAGGACCTGGCCGGTCGCGTCGACGGGGTGCGACTGCACGCGGCGGTGCTCGACGAGGACCTGCGCCAGCTGGTGCGCACGACCCTGCCCGCGCTGCGGGTGGCCCGCCTCCTGCAGCCGCCGCCCAGCGGGTCGACGCTGCGCTCCACCCTCGGCCTGCCGCGGCCGGTCAACCGCTTCTCGACCCTCTCCGGGAGCCCCGCGTGAGCACCGCACCCACCGACGACCTGCGCTTCCCCGACGCCACCGTCCACTTCGGGGTGTTCTTCCAGGGGGTCAACCACGGGACGATCTGGTCGGACCCGCGCAGCGGTTCGCAGCTGCACCACTCCACGTTCGTGCAGCTCGCGCGGACCGCCGAGCGCGGGTTGTTCGACGCGTTCTTCCTCGGGGAAGGGCTGCGGCTGCGCGAGCAGCGCGGGCGCCTGCACGACCTCGACGTCGTCGGCCGCCCCGACGCGCTCACCGAGCTGGCGACCCTGGCGGGCCTCACCGAGCGCATCGGCCTGGTCGCCACCCAGAACACCACCTACAACGACCCCGCGGACCTGGCCCGCCGGCTGGCCTCGCTCGACGTGCTCTCCGGCGGCCGCGCCGCCTGGAACGTCGTGACGACCGACAACGCCTGGACGGGCGAGAACTTCCGCCGCGGGGGCTACCTGGACCACGCCGACCGCTACGAGCGCGCCGAGCGCTTCGTCGCCCTGGCGCGCCGGGTGTGGGACAGCTGGGACGGCACGGCGTTCTCGCCGGTCCTCGCCGACGACGGGTTCTTCGACGTCGAGGTCCTGCCCACCGTGCCGCGCAGCCCGCAGGGGCACCCGGTGGTCTTCCAGGCCGGGGACTCCCCCGCCGGCCGCGACTTCGCGGCGCGCTCGGCGGACGTCGTCTTCTCCCGGCACGGCACCCACCACGCCGACGCGCTCGCCTTCGCCGACGACCTGCGCCGGCGGGTCGTGGCCGCCGGGCGCCCGGAGGACGACCTGCTCGTCCTGCCCGGCACCCAGATCGTCCTCGGCGACACCGCGGCCGAGGCCGAGGAGAAGGCGCGCTGGGTGGTGGAGAACCAGGTCACCCCCGCCACCGCCCTGTCGCTGGTCGGGCAGGTGTGGGGCGAGGACCTGTCCGGCCACGACCCGGACGGCCCGCTGCCGGCGCACGACCCCGTCATCGCCGGCATCGACGGCACCCGCGGCGCCGCCCGCCAGGGGCACGACCCGCGCGAGGTCGCCCGCCAGTGGCGGGCCGTCGCCGAGGAGAACAAGTTCTCGCTGCGCGAGCTGGTCATCCACAACTCCTCAGAGCGGGGTTTCTCGGGAACCCCGTCGCAGGTGGCCGACGAGCTGACGCACTGGGTGCGCACGGGCGCCAGCAGCGGGTTCAACATCTCCCCGTACCTGGTGCCCAGCGGCCTCGACGAGATCGTCGACCAGCTCGTGCCCGCCCTGCAGGAGCGCGGCGCGTACCCCGCCGAGTACGTCGGCACGACGCTGCGCGAGCACCTGGGGTTGCGCCCCCCGCTCACCCGGCGCTGATCCGGCGCTGATCCGGCGCTGATCCGGAACCCGGAGCGTGCTGCCCCAGAACGCCTCTGGCGCAGCGCACTCCGGGTGCGCTAGGGTTCCACCATCCATCCAGAGCGGCCGAGAGACCTGGCTCGACGACGCCGCAGCAACCCCCCGTGCGAACGGGTGCGGGTGCTCCCGCCAGGCCGATGGGAGCAGCACGTGCGCAGCACCGCAACCCGGACGCCCCTGACCCGGCGCCGTCACGTGGACCTCGGGCGGCTGAGCTCCGCCACCTGTTCCGGGCACTGACCAGCGTCCGCCGCGGCGGGAGGCACGCGCCTCCCGGAACCCCCCGGACGTCGCGCGCGTCGTCGACGCGACCACCCCTGGAGCCCTCCCGTGCCCACCCGGAAACCCACCGAGAAACCCGTTCAGACCCCCGTCGAGGACACCGCCCGGGACACCGCGACGGACCCTGCGCGGGACACCGCCGGGGACCCCGGCGCCGCGCGCAGCCTCTGCGTCGTCGGCGCCGGGCCGAGGACCCTCGGCCTGCTGCAGCGCCTCGGCGCCCGCGCGACCCTGACGGGCGCCGCGCTGGAGGTCCACGTCGCCGACCCGTTCGACCCCGGCGCCGGCCGCGTCTGGCGGCAGGAGCAGGGACCCCTGCTGTGGATGAACTCGCGGGCGGCGGACATCACCGTCCTGCCCGACGACAGCGTCACCGGCCTGCCCGGCCCGGCGGGCACGGGGCCGTCCCTGCACGGCTGGGTCGTGGAGCACCGCGAACGGCTGGCCGCCGAGGCGGCCGCCGCGGGCGACGAGCCGCTGCGCCGGGAGGTGCTCGCGGTCGAGGAGGGTTCCTTCGTCTCCCGGCGGCTGGCCAGCCGCTACCTGCGCTGGGCCTGGGAGCGCACGATCGCCGGCCTGCCGCCCGCGGTGCGCGTGCACCGGCACCCGCGCGCCGCCCTCGACGTGCGCGAGGGGGCGGACGACCGGCAGCTGGTGCACCTGGACGGGCGCGCGGAACCCCTGGCCGTCGACACCGTGCTGCTGGTGCAGGGCCACCTGGACGTGCACCCCGGCCCGCGCGAGCGCAGGCTGCGCACGTTCGCCGAGGCCCACGGGCTGGCCCACGTGCCTCCCGGGTACACCGGCGACCTCGACCTGGACGTCCTGCCGGCGGGCGCGGACGTCGCCGTGGTGGGCATGGGGCTGGCGTTCGTCGACCTCGTGGTGCGCCTCACCGAGGGCCGCGGCGGGCGCTTCGCCGAACGCGCCGACGGCCGCCTGGACTACCTGCCCAGCGGGCGCGAACCCGTGCTGCACGCGGGGTCGCGGCGCGGTGTGCCGTACCGCTCCAAGATCGGTTACGCGGCGCCCACCGACCTGGGGCTGCCGCGGCACTTCACGGTGGAGGCCGCCACCGCCCTGCGCCCGGACGGTCCGCTGGACCTGCGGGCCGACCTGTGGCCGCTGGTGGCCAAGGAGCTCGCCGGGGCGCACTACCGGCAGCTGTTCCGGGCCCACCCCGAGCGCACCCGGGTCGCGGCCGCCGAGTTCGACGCCCGCTTCTCCCGTTCCCCCTGGGGCAGCGGCCAGGCCGACGAGCTGGTCGCCCGCGCCGTCCCCGACCCCGCGGACCGCTTCGACCTGAGCGCCCTCGACCGCCCCCTGGACGGCTGGTGGGGGACCTCGGGCGAGGAGGTGCACGCGCGGGTGCTGGAGCACCTGGAGGCCGACCGCGCCCGGCGGACCGACCCGCGGCACTCCCCCGACGCGGCGGTCGTCACCGCGCTGCTGTCGGCCTACGTCGTCGTCGCCCGCCTGCACGCGGCGGGCCGGCTGGACGCCCGCTCCAGCGCCGTGGACGTCGGCGGGTGGTGGCACGGGTTCTTCAGCCACGTCGCGAGCGGCCCCCCGCCCCAGCGGCTGCGCCAGCTGGCCGCCCTGGCCCGGGCCGGGGTGCTGCGCTTCGTCGGCGCCGACGTGCGGGTGAGCGCCGACCCGGACGCGGGCGCCTTCGTCGTGACCTCCGCCAGCGGCCCGCACGTCCTGCACGCCCGGGCGCTGGTGGAGGCCCGGTTGCCGCAGCCGGACCTGGAGCGCACCTCCGACGTCCTGCTGACCCGGCTGCGCGAGCGCGGCGAGGTCCGCGCCCACGAGCTGCTGGAGGACGGGGCCCGGCTCTCCGACGGCCGGCTCGTGGTGGACGCGCTCGGCAGGCTCGTGCACGCCGACGGCGCGGTGCACCCGCGCCGCTTCGCCACGGGCGCCTGGGTGAGCGGGGAGGCGGCCGCCGCGGCGTTCGCCCGCCCCGGCACCGACGCACCCCTGTTCCGCCACCACGACCGCCTGGCCGCCCGCCTGCTGGAGTCCACCGGCCTGCCCACCGGCGAGGTCACCGGCGAGGTCACCGGCGAGGTCACCGGCGAGGTCACCGGCGAGGTCACCGGCGAGGTCACCGGCGCAGCCACCGCACCCGTCCCCGGCCTGCAGCCGGCCGATCCCGCCGGAGGTCGCGGACGATGACCCCGCCCACGAGCACCACCCCGCAGGTCGGCGCGGGCGCCGCCGGGACGCCCGGGGCACCCGCCGCGCCGGGGACGGCGCACGCGCTGCGGGTGCTGCCGGCGCGCCACCCGTGGCGCTGGGTCGCCACCGCCGTCGTCGCGGTGCTGGCCGCGATGGCCGTCAACGCCCTGGTGACCAACCCCGCCTGGGACTGGCCCACCGTCGGGCAGTACCTGTTCTCCGCGACGATCCTGGACTCGCTGTGGCTGACGGTCCGCCTGACCCTCGTGGGGACGGCGATCGGGCTCGTGCTGGGCACCGTGCTGGCGCTGATGCGGATGTCCGCCAACCCGCTGCTGAAGGGGGTCAGCTTCACCTACATCAGCGTCTTCCGGTCCGTGCCGCTGATCCTGCAGCTGCTGTTCTGGTACAACCTGGCGATCCTGTACGACCGGATCGGGTTCGGCGTGCCGTTCGGGCCGCAGTTCTGGACGATCCCCACCCAGGACCTCATCGGGCCGGTGACCGCCGCGTTCCTGGGCCTGGGCCTGCACCAGGCGGCCTACTTCGCGGAGATCGTGCGTTCCGGTTTCCTCGCCGTGGACCCCGGTCAGCGCGAGGCCGCCGCCGCGCTCGGCATCCCGCGCGGCCGGCAGTTCTGGCGCATCCAGCTGCCGCAGGCGCTGCGCATCATCGTGCCCACGACGGGCAACGAGGTCATCGGCCTGCTCAAGGGGACGTCGGTCGTCTACGTCATGGCGCTGCCCGAGCTCTTCTACCAGGTCCAGGTGGTCTACAACCGCACCGGTCAGGTGATTCCGCTGCTGCTCGTCGCGGCGGTCTGGTACTTCGCCCTCACCACCGTCCTGTCGGTGCTGCAGTGGGCCGTCGAGCGCTACTACGGGCGGGGCAGCACCCGCGAGGACCAGCGGCTGCCGCTGCTGGTCGCCGTGCGCTCCCTGCGGGCCGCCCGCTCCCGCCGGGCGGGGGTGACCCGGTGAGCGCGGGCACCGACCGGCGCCCGGTGGTCCACCTGCAGGGGGTCCACAAGCGGTTCGGCGCCCTGGAGGTCCTGCGCGGCATCGACCTCACCGTGCAGGCCGGCACCGTCACCGCCGTCCTGGGTTCCTCCGGTTCGGGCAAGTCCACCCTGCTGCGCACCATCAACCACCTGGAGAAGGTGGACGCCGGCCTCGTCGAGGTCAACGGCGAGCTCATCGGCTACCGGCGCGCCGGGAACCACCTGCGCGAGCTGCACGAGCGCGAGGTGCTGCGCCAGCGCTCGGGGATCGGCTTCGTCTTCCAGCACTTCAACCTCTTCCCCCACCTGACGGTGCTGGAGAACGTCGCCGAGGCCCCGCTCTCGGCCCAGCGCCGCCGGCGCAGCGAGGTGCTCCCCAGGGCGCGCGCGCTGCTGGAGCGGGTCGGGCTGGCGGACAAGGCCGACGAGTACCCCCGGCGCCTGTCCGGCGGCCAGCAGCAGCGCGTCGCCATCGCCCGGGCGCTGGCGCTGGAACCCTCGCTGGTGCTCTTCGACGAACCCACCTCGGCGCTGGACCCCGAACTGGTGGGCGAGGTGCTCGACGTCATCCGGGACCTGGCCCGCGCCGGGACGACGATGGTCGTCGTCACCCACGAGATCGGCTTCGCCCGCGAGGTGGCCGACCGCGTCCTGTTCATGCACGAGGGCGTCGTCGTCGAGGAGGGTTCCGCCGCCGAGGTGCTCGACGCCCCGCGGCACGAGCGGACCCGCGCCTTCCTGGCCAAGGTGCTCTGACCCCTCCCCGCGAGGCCCTCCCCACGACCCCTCCCCACGACCTCGGTCCGGCGCAGCGCCGGACCGCCCTGCCGGCCTGCCGCGCGCAGGCCCGACCCCTCAGGAGAACCCGTGATCACCCGCAGGACCTGGCTCGTCTCGCTCGCCGCCGCCCCCGCCCTGCTGTCCGCCTGCAGCGGCGCGTCCGCCGACCCCACCGCCGCCGCCGACACCACCACCGCCGCCGCCGGCGGCGGGGTCGACACCAGCCCCGAGCAGGCCGGCCGCCTCACCGTCGACGCGGTCCCGCAGATCGCCGCGAAGGTGCCGCGGGCGATCCGCGAGCGCGGCAGCCTCGTCATCGGGACCACCGGCAGCGGCAACCCCCCGCTGAGCTTCCGGGCCGACGACGACGAGACCGTCATCGGCATCGAGCCCGACCTCGCCCTGCTCGTCGCGCAGGTGCTCGACCTGGAACCCGAGGTGCGGACGACGTCGTGGGAGAACCTCTTCCTGTCGATGGAGTCCGGCCAGTACGACGTCGGGTTCTCCAACATCACCGTCACCGAGGAGCGCAAGGAGAAGTACGACTTCGCCTCCTACCGCGTGGACACGCTGGCGTGGGAGGTGCCGGCGGACTCGGGGATCACGAGCATCGACGGGCCCGAGGACGTCGCCGGCCTGACGGTCTCGGTCGGCTCGGGCACCAACCAGGAGAAGGTGCTGCTCGACTGGGACGCCCGGAACAGGGCGGCCGGGCGCGAGCCGGTGACGATCCAGTACTACCAGCAGGCCTCCGACACCTACCTGGCGCTGAAGTCGGGCCGCATCCAGGCCGCCTTCGGGCCCAACCCCACCGCCGCGTACCACGCCCTCGTCGCCGGGGACACGAAGGTCGTGGGCCTGGTGCCGGGCGGCGGCACGGTCCAGGCCGACATCGCCGCCACGACGCAGAAGGGCAACGGCCTCGTGCAGGCGCTGGCGGACGCTGTGAACCACCTCATCGCGACGGGCGCCTACGCGAAGACCCTGGAGCGCTGGAACCTCGCCGAGGAGGCCGTGCCCACCTCCGTGGTCAACCCCCCGGGGCTGCCGAAGACCGGCTGAGCGCCGCCCGTGCGGGTGATCGCGTTGACCACCCGCACGGGGGCGTGGGATCCTGGGACAGGTCACGAGCGCCGACGCGAAGCCCCGGCTGGTCGGCCGGCAACCCCCTCCCGTGCGTGGGGTGCCCCGGGTGATGACCCGGCCCGCGGGACCCCGCGGGCAAGGCGCGGGCACCGCCCGGCGCCTGCCGACGACGTGAGGGAGTTTCGACATGGACCTGCGGATCCCGGTGCCCCGGCCGGCGGGGGACGGTCTCGTCCTCGAGGTGCGCGGCACGGTGGAGCACGGGGACGCCCGGGGCCGCACCCTCGGCTTCCCCACCGTGAACCTGTCGCTGCCCGACGAGGACGAGCACCTGCTCGACGGGGTGTGGGCGGGCACGGTGCAGGTGGACCCCGCCCTCGACGGCCCGGTGCACGTGGCCGCGGTCTCGGTGGGCCGCCGCCCGACGTACTACGCCGCCGACGGCGTGCGCCTGCTCGAGGCGCACCTGCTCGACGTCAGCGCCGACCTCTACGACCGCGAGGTGCTCGTGCTGCTGCACCGCCAGCTGCGCCCGCAGCTGGCGTTCTCCGGTTCCGAGGAGCTCGTGGAGCAGATGCACCGCGACGTCGAGGCCACCCGCGCGTGGGCCGCGGAGGTCGCGCGCCAGCCGGCCGGCTGAGGCGCGCCGGACGGGGCGTCCCGCGGGACGTCCCGCGGGGTGCGGCAGGGGGCGGGTACCGGGGGTCTCTCCGGTACCCGCCCCCTCTCACGCTGCGGCTCTCACGCTGCGGTCAGGTCCTTCTCGAAGGCCAGCGGCCCGATGCTCTCCGGGTCGGCGTCCAGGTCGAACAGCGGCCGGTAGCCGCAGCGCAGGTACAGCTCCCTGGCCTCCGGCTGGCGGGGGCCGGTGGTCAGGTGGATCCGGCCGTAGCCCTCCTGCGCGGCGCGCTCCTCCAGCTCGGCGAGGACCCGGCGGCCCAGCCCGCGCCGGCGGTGCCCGGGGTGGGTCCAGATGCGCTTCAGCTCCGCGGTCCGCTCGTCGAAGCGGCGGAACGCCCCGCCCGCGACGGGGGCCCCCTCCTCCAGCAGCAGCAGGAGCACGCCGTGGGGCGGCTCGAACTCGGCGGCGGGGAAGCGCTCCAGCTCGTGGCGCACCTGCTCCGGGGTCCCGCCGTAGCGGGTGCCGTACTCGCGGGCGAGGTCGTCGAACAGCGGCCGGGCGATCTCGTCGTGCACCTGCACCACCCGGACCACGAGCTCGCCGGGGGCCGCGGTCACGGCACCTCCTCCAGCGCCCGCCGGCCGGGGATGGCCTCCAGCAGCTCGACGGTGTAGGGGTGCCGCGGCCGGGTGAACACCTCGGCGGTGGGTGCCAGCTCCACGAGCTCGCCGTGGCGCATGACGCCCACCCGGTCGCTGATCTGGCGCACGACGGCCAGGTCGTGGGAGATGAACAGGTAGCTCAGGCCCTGGTCGGCCTGCAGCTGCACGAGCAGCTCCAGGATGCGGGCCTGGACGGACACGTCGAGCGCGGACACCGGTTCGTCGCAGACGACCAGCTCGGGGTCCAGCGCCAGCGCCCGGGCGATCGCGACCCGCTGGCGCTGCCCGCCGGACAGCTCCGCCGGGCGGCGCTCCAGCACGTCCGCCGGCAGCTGCACCTTCTCCAGCAGCTCGGCGGCGCGCCGCCGCCGGCTCGCGCGGTCGCCGACGCCGAAGGCGCGCAGGGGTTCGGCGACGGTCTCGCCGACGGCCACGCGGGGGTCCAGGGAGGCGTAGGGGTTCTGGTAGACCAGCTGCATCCGGCGGCGCAGCTCGCGCCACGCGCGCCCGCGCAGGCCGGCGGTGTCCCGGCCCTCGACGAGCACCTGCCCGGAGGTGGGGCGTTCCAGGCCCAGGACCAGGCGGGCCGTGGTCGTCTTGCCGGACCCGGACTCGCCGACCAGGCCGAGGGTCTCCCCCCGCCCGATCGAGAAGCTGACGCCGTCCACGGCGCGCTGGGTGCGCCCGCGCCCGGGCAGGGCGAACTCCTTGACCAGCGAGCGCACCTGCACGAGGGGTTCCCCGGCTCCCGCTGCCGCCCGCCCCACCGGTGCCGCGGGTGCCGCGGGTGCCGGCACCGCGCTCGCCGCCGCGCGCGGGAGCGCGGTGACGCGGGCGCTGGACAGGCTGGGGGCGCTGGCCACCAGCGAGGCGGTGTAGGGGTGGCGGGGTGCGGTGAGCACCTGCCGGGCGCTGCCCGTCTCCACGACGCGCCCCTGCGACATCACCACCACCCGCGAGGCGCGGTCGGCGGCCACGGCGAGGTCGTGGGTGATGAACAGCACCGCCGTGCCGCTCTCGCGCCGCAGGTGCTCCAGGTGGTCCAGCACCTGGCGCTGCACCGTCACGTCGAGGGCGCTCGTCGGCTCGTCGGCCACCAGCAGCCGGGGCCCGGCCGCGAGGCCGACGGCGATGAGGACGCGCTGGCGCATCCCCCCGGACAGCTCGGCCGGGTACTGCCGGGCGCGCACGCCGGCGTCGGGCAGGCCGGCCGCGGTGAGCAGCTCCACGGCCTGCGCGCGCGCCGCCGCGCCCCTGGCCAGCCCGTGCACCACGAGCGCCTCGGCCACCTGCTCGCCGACGCGCTTGACGGGGTTCAGCGACAGCGTCGGGTCCTGGGGCACCAGGCCGATGCGCGCTCCGCGCACCGAGCGCCACGCCCTCTCGGGCAGCCCGACGAGCTCCTCGCCCTCCAGGCGCACCGAACCGCCGTCCACGGCGCCGGAGGCGGGCAGCAGGCCGACGACGGCGTGGGCGGTGGTGCTCTTGCCCGACCCCGACTCCCCGACGACGGCGACGACCTCGCCGGGGTGCACCTCGAAGGAGACGCCGTGCACGACCTCGCGCCGGTGGCTGCCGGAACCGTAGGAGATGCGCAGGTCGCTCACCTGCAGCAGCGGGGCGCTCACGCGGCGGTCCTCCGCTCCAGCGCACGGGCGATGCGGTTGGCCGACAGCACGACGGCGGCGACCACGAGGCCCGGCAGCGTCGTCAGCCACCAGGCGGTGGCCAGGTAGTCGCGCCCGCCGGAGACGAGCGAACCCCACTCGGGCGCGGGCGGCGGGGCGCCGAAGCCGAGGAAGCTCAGCGCGGAGACGGCCAGCACGGCGATGCCGAACTCCAGGGCGGACAGCGCCAGCACGGGGCCGGCGGCGTTGGGCAGGACGTGGCGCAGCAGCACGGCGCTCGTGCGCACGCCGCTGGCCCGGGCGGCCTCCACGTAGACGGCCGCGCCGACCTTGAGGACCTCCGAGCGCATCACCCGGGCGAAGTTCGCGACGGTGCCGATGCCGACGGCGATCGCCACCTTCACCGTGCCGAAGCCCAGCGCCGTGATGAGCGCCATCGACAGCAGCAGCGCGGGGATGGACAGCAGGACGTCCACGACGCGCATCGCGACGTCGTCGACGACCCCGCGCACGAAACCGGCGACCAGGCCGATCGCGGAACCCGCGACCAGCCCGATGAGGACGGCGAGGACCGTGGCCTGCAGCGTCAGCCGCGAGCCGTGGACGACGCGGGCGAACAGGTCCCGGCCCAGGTGGTCGGTGCCGAAGGGGTGCGCCGCCGACGGCCCCTGCAGGCGGTCGGCGGGCACGCCGTCGATCGGGCTCTGCCCGGTGAACACCGACGGCACCAGCGCCCAGGCGAGGACCAGCGCGACGACCGCGACCGCGAGCAGCAGGTCCGGGCGGCGCACCCACGCCGGCAGGCGCCGGCCCGGGCGCCGGGCGCGCCGGGCGCCGAGCGCGCCGGCCCGGCGGCGGTAGCGCTGCTCGATCTCCAGCACGTCGAGGACCGACTCCGGCGGGGCGGGGCGGGAGGTGCTGCTCACGAGGTGCTCCCCACGACGGGACGGGCGGTGGCGCGCGCGGTGCGCCGCGCGGAGGCGCGGGCGCCGCCGAGGAGGCGGATGCGCGGGTCGACGACCGGGTAGAGCAGGTCGACGACGAGGTTGGTCGCCACGAACACCGCCGCCGCCAGGAGCACGAGCCCCTGCACCAGCGGGATGTCCTGGCCGTTGACGGCGCTCACGGTCAGCCGCCCGATGCCCACGCGGGAGAAGACGGTCTCCACGACCACGGCGCCCGCGAGCAGGTTGCCGACGATGACGCCGGCGATCGTCAGGGCGGGGATCGTCGCGTTGCGCAGGGCGTGGCGCAGGTGCACGCGCGCCCGGGAGGCGCCCTTGGCGCGGGCGGTCTCCACGTAGGGCTCGGCGAGGGCGGTGCGCAGCCCGCGGGCGAGCACCTGGGCGATCGAGGCGGACACCGGCACGGCCAGCGTCACCGCCGGCAGCACCAGGCTGGCGGCGCCCTCGTTGCCCAGCGCGGGGAAGACCGGCACGCGGAAGGACAGCAGCTGGATCAGCAGCAGGCCGACCCAGAACGTCGGCAGCGAGACCCCCAGCGGGGGCAGCGCCAGCAGCAGGCTGCGCACCCAGCCCCAGCGCGCCCACGTGCTGGCCAGCGCGGTGGCGACCCCCAGCACCAGGGCCAGGGCGAACGCCGCGGCCGCGAGCAGGGCGGTCTGCGGCAGCGCGTCGGCGATGAGCCGGGTGACGGGGGCGCCGTTGGAGATGGAGGTGCCCAGGTCCAGGTGCAGCGTGCGCCACAGCGCGGCGGCGTACTGCACGGGCAGCGGGTCGTCGAGGCCGTGCTCGGCGCGCAGCGCGGCCAGCTGGGCGGGGTCGACGTCGACCTGCTCGCCCTGCCCGCCGCCCAGCATCACCGCGACGGGGTCGCTGGGCAGCAGGTAGAGGATGGCGAACGTCACCGTGAAGGCGGCCCACAGCACGAGGACGGCCTGCCCGACCCGGCGGGCGAGGTAGCCCGCGAGGGCGCTGCTCACGCCTGGATCCACGCGTCGTAGAACCACAGCCGGGAGGAACCCTCGAACTGCAGGTCGTGGACCTCCTCGCGGGCGGCGATGACGGTCGACAGCTCCACGAGCGGGATCGAGTGCGCCTCCTGCAGCAGCTGCTGGGAGGCCTGCGCGACCAGCTGGGAGCGCTGCGCGGCGTCCAGCGTCGCGGCCTGCTGGTCCAGCGCGTCGTCGACGGGGCCGCGCGGGCGCTGGGTGACGTTGCGCGCGCTCTGCGCGAAGACGGTGCGCAGCACGTCGGGGTCAGAGCGGGTGAGGTTGTAGAAGAGCACGTCGTAGTCGCCGGACTCCTGCACCGCGTTCGTCTCCGCCACGGTGGCCTGCTTCAGCTGCAGGTCGACGCCGACCTCGCGCAGCTGCTGCTGCACGAGCTCGAGCACCGCGGACACCGGCTGCCAGAACGTCACGGTGAAGGTGAGCCGCTGCCCGTCCCGGGTGCGGATCCCGTCCGCGCCCGGCACCCAGCCGGCCTCGTCGAGCAGCTGCGCCGCGGCGTCGGGGTCGTGCGCGAGCAGGTCGGCGTCGTCGGGGGCCGAGGGCGTGGAGGCCGACAGCGCCGAGGTGACCGCCACGTCGCCGGGGTTGAGGATCGCGGCGAGCTGCTCGCGGTCGATCGCGGCGGACAGCGCCCGGCGCACCCGCTCGTCGGAGAACAGCGGACGGGACTCGTTGGGGAAGAAGTTGTACGGGATCCCCGGGTTGGCCCGCCGCTGCGTCCAGAAGCCGTTGCCGTCGAACTGCGGCAGGTCCTGGGAGGCGATCCCCGCGGTCGCGTCGATCTGCTGCGAGACCAGCGAGCCGGTGCGGACGCTGGACTCGGGCACCACCTGGTAGGTGATGGTGTCCAGGTACGCCTCGCCGGTGTGCTTGGAGCCCGTGGGGCCCCAGTCGTAGCCGGTGCGCCTCTCCAGCACCACCTCGCTGTCCTTGGTGTAGGAACCCACCGTGAACGGGCCCGAGCCGACCAGCGCGCTGCCGTCGCAGCGGGCGGCGGGGTCGGCGGTGGTGGTGGAGGTGGAGACCAGCCCCAGGCTCATCGTCGAGGTCGCCTGCAGGAACTGCGCGCTGGGCCGCTCGAAGGCCACGACGGCGGTCTGCGCGTCCGGCGTCGTGGTCCCCGCGTACCCGGCCAGGTAGGTCGAGCCGAGGGAGGCCTTGGCGCCCAGGGCGACGATGCCGTCGAGGTTCGCCTTGACGGCCGCCGCGTCGACGGGGGTGCCGTCGCTGAACGTGGCGCCGGGGCGCAGCCGGAAGGTGAACGTCGTGGCGTCCGGGCTGACCTCCCAGGACTGCGCCAGCCACGGCTGGATCGAGCCGTCCTCGGGGCTCTGCACCGTCAGGGAGTCCACCAGCTGGCGGCCGACGTTCAGCGCGTCGTTGTTGCCGACCTGCTGGGGGTCGATGCAGCCGGAGTCGACGGAGATGGCGAACCGGAGGTCCCCGCCGCGGACCGGGGTGCCGTCGCCGGCGGCGGAACCGGGCTCGTCCCCTCCCCCGCCGCAGGCGGCGGCGGTGAACAGCGCGAGCAGGGCGGGGACGGCGAGCAGGGGCGTGCGGGTGCGCAAGGGGGCTCCAGGAGGGCTGACGTGGGACCGCGACCGCACGAGCGCAGGCCGCAGCGCACCGGGCGACGGGCCCGGTGGGGGGTGGTGCTCGCGGTCAGCGACAGCCGGTGGAGCAGGTGCGGCACAGGTCGACGACCCGCCGCAGGATCGGCACGTGGGACTTGGCGCTCACGGTTCTCCTCCATCGGTCCTGGCGGAAGCACCCGCGCCCGTTGCCGGGGGGTTGCTGCGACGTCGCCGAGCCAGGTCTCTCAGCCGCTCTGGATGGTGTTCTCGCGCCGAGCATACGCGCACCCGGCGTCCGGGCTCAACCCGCTCACAACCTCCGGTGCATCACGTGCAGGCCCACGAGGCCGTGCACGGGGTGCTCGAACGCCTCCGGGACGGTGCCCACGACGGCGAAACCCAGCGACTGCCAGAGCGCGACGGCCGGTGCGTTCGTCTCGACGACGGCGTTGAACTGCATGGCGAGGAAACCCTGCTCGCGCGCCGCGGCCAGGACGTGCTCGCCCAGCGCGCGGCCGACGCCGCGGCCACGTGCGGCCGGGGAGACCATGAAGCTCGCCGTCGCCACGTGCGCACCCGGGCCGGGCCGGTTCGGCCCCCACCTGGCCGTGCCCAGCACGCGGTCGTCCTCGACGGCGACGACCGCGGACGCCGGCGGGGGTTCCACCCACAGCGCGCGGGCGCGCTCGGAGGTCAGCCCGCGCGGGTAGGCGTACGTCTCCTCCTCGGCGACGACCTCGTCGAAGAAGGGCCACACCTGCTGCCAGTCGGCGTCGGCGAACGCGCGGATCAGCACGGGCGCACCCGCAGGACCGCGTCGGCCAGCGCGCTCCAGCTCAGCAGCGCGCACTTGACCCGGGCCGGGTACCTGGACACCCCGGCGAGGGCGACGCCGTCGCCGAGCACGTCCTCGTCGCCCGCGTCCTCGCCCCTGCTGGTGAGCATGCCGTGCATCGCCTCGCGGGTGCGCTGCACCTGCTCCAGCGGCCGGCCGACGACGAGGTCGTGCAGGACGGAGGCCGAGGCGCGGCTGATCGAGCAGCCCTCCGCGTCGTAGGACACGTCGCGCACCGTGCCGTCGTCGGCGACGTCCACGCGCAGCGTCACCTCGTCGCCGCAGGTGGGGTTCACGTGGTGGACCTGGGCGCCGAAGGGCTCGCGCAACCCGCTGCCGTGCGGCCGCTTGGAGTGCTCGATGATCAGCTGCTGGTACAGGTCCACGGCGCCCAGGCTCTCACGCGCCCCCGCTCAGGCGAACAGCTCGTGCGCGCGGTGCAGGCCGCGCAGGACGGCGTCCACGTCGGAGGGCTGGTTGTAGGGCCCGAAGCTCACCCTGGTGGTGGCCGCCGCGCCGAGGCGGCGGTGCAGCGGCCAGGCGCAGTGGTGGCCCACCCGCACGGCCACCCCCTCGTCGTCGAGCAGCTGCCCCACGTCGTGGGCGTGCACGCCCTCGAGCACGAAGGAGACCAGGCCGACCCGGTCCGCGGCCGCGGCCGGCCCCACGACCCGCACCCAGGGCAGCTCGGCGAGGCGCTCCAGCAGCAGCGCCGTCAGCGCGCGCTCGTGGGCCTCGACGCGCTCCATGCCGCGCCCGCCGGGGGCCAGGGCGCGCAGGTAGTCCACCGCGGCGTGCAGGCCCACGGCCTGCGCGGCCATCGGCACGCCGGCCTCGAACTTCTGCGGCGCCGGGGCGTAGGTGGAGCGCTCCATGCGCACCAGCTCGATCATCGAGCCGCCGGTGAGGAACGGGGGCATCGCCTCCAGCAGCTCCGCGCGCCCCCACAGCACCCCGACGCCCGAGGGCCCGAGCGCCTTGTGGCCGGAGAAGGCCGCCAGGTCGACGCCGAGGGCGGGCAGGTCCACCCCCAGGTGCGGCACGGACTGGCAGGCGTCCAGGACGGTGACCGCCCCCACCCGGCGGGCCGCGGCGACGAAGCGGGCGACGTCGGCGACGGCGCCCAGGACGTTGGAGGCGTGCGCGAACGCCACCACCCGGGTCCGCTCGGTGACGAGCCCGTCCAGCGCGTCGGCGTCGAGCAGCCCGTCGTCGGTGACCCCCACCCAGCGCAGCACCGCGCCGGTGCGCGCGCACAGCTCCTGCCACGGCACGAGGTTGGCGTGGTGCTCGGCCTCGGTGACGAGGACCTCGTCGCCCTCGGCGAGGACGAACCGCGGGTCGACGCGCTGGCCCTGCGGCGCGCTGCCGCGCTGGGCGTAGGCCGTGGAGGTGCTGAAGGCGTGCGCGACGAGGTTCAGCGACTCGGTGGCGTTCTTGGTGAACACCACCTCGTGGGCCGGCGCGCCCACGAAGGCGCCGACCGCGGCGCGGGCGGCCTCGAAGGCGTCGGTGGCCTCCTCGGCGAGCTGGTGCGCGCCGCGGTGCACGGCCGCGTTGTGCTCGGTGTAGAAGCGCCGCTCGGCGTCGAGGACGGCCAGCGGCTTCTGCGACGTCGCCCCCGAGTCCAGGTACACCAGCGGCCTGCCCGAGCGCGTCGTGCGGGACAGGATCGGGAAGTCCGCGCGCAGCGCCGCGAGCTCGGCCGCGTCGAACGGCGCGGCCGCGAGCGTCGGGGCAGCGTTCACCGGGGGTCCTTCTCGCCGGCGTCCACGGCGATCCGCAGCCGGTTCTCCGCCGGCGGCAGCGGGCAGGTGGCGTGGTCGGTGAACGCGCACGGCAGGTTCTGCGCGCGGTTGAGGTCCAGCACCACGCGGCCGTCGGGGCCGGGCGCGTCGACGCTCAGGGAACGGGTCGTCCCGGTCGTCGTGACCCCGCTGGTGGCGTCGGTGAACTGGACGGTCAGCCCGTCCGCGGCGCCGTAGGCCAGCAGTTCCTGCGGCTGCCCGTCGACCTCGAAGCGGATCGTGCCGACACCCTCCTGGTGGTGCCGCAGACCCTCGACCACGGCGCCGACGACGACGTCGCGGACCTGCTCGAAGGGGGTGAAGGCGCCCTCCAGGACCCAGCGCTCGTCGAAGTCGAACACCGGCACGCCCGTGAACGCGGCCAGCGCGGGCGCGTGCGGGTCGCGCACCCGCAGCGCGTGCAACCCGCTGCGCTGCATCACCTCCACGCGCCGATCACCGACCTCGACGAGGGTTCCCGGCGCCCCCTCGGGGGTGGGCACGAACAGCTCGCCGTCGACGGCGGCGCCCTCGACGAGCAGGCCGTCGGCGGCGGCGGCCAGCAGGCGCACCCCGCCCTCGGCCGAGGCCCAGCGGCCGGGCAGGTCGGCGACGGCGGCCGGCTCGGCCTCCAGCCAGTGCAGGCCCGTGAGGCTGAGCCAGCCGTGCGGGCGGCCGAGCTCGGCGGTGCGCCGGGCGCGCCAGTCCTCCCAGCGGGTGCGGGCGGCGGCGGTGTCGAGCGTGGTGGCGGTCACGGGGGCTCCTCAGGCGGTGGCGCGGTGGGCGGCGTGCTGGTGCGGGTGGCGCAGGCCGAGGTGGTCGCGCAGGGTGGTGCCGCTGTAGGCGGTGCGGTAGCTGCCGCGCTCCTGCAGCAGCGGGACGACGCGGTCGACGAACTCGTCGAGGCCGGTCGGGGTGAGGCTGGGCACGAGGATGAACCCGTCGCAGGCGTCGGCCTGCACGTAGTCGTCCATCTCCTGCGCGACCTGCTCGGGGGTCCCGACGAACTGCTGGCGGCCGGAGACCTCGATGACCAGCTCCCGGGCGCTCCAGCCGTTCGCCTGCGCCAGCTCGCGGTAGCCGCGGGCCACCGCGACGGGGTCCTTGGCGTGCTTGACCCGTCCCTGGGAGATGGTGGAGGCCGGGTCCGGGTCGACGTCCGGCAGCGGCCCGTCGGGGTCCAGGCCGCTGAGGTCGCGTCCCCACACCTGCTCCAGGAACGCCACCGCCTGCTCCGGGCCGACCTGCTGCAGCCGGATCTCGTACGCGCGCTCACGGGCCTGCTCGGGGGTGTCGCCGAGCACGAACGTCGCCCCGGGCAGGATCTTCAGGTCCTCGCCGGAGCGGCCGGCGCGCACCGCCCGCGCGCGCAGGTCGGCGGTGAAGCGCCGCCCGGCCTCCAGGCTGCCGTGCATCGTGAAGATGGCGTCGGCGTACGTGGCGCCGAACTCGCGGCCCTCGTCGGAGTCCCCGGCCTGGAAGAGGACCGGGTGCCCCTGGGGGCTGCGCGGCAGCAGCCCGGGAGCGCGCACGTCGAACTGCGGCCCGGTGTGCTCGACCGTCCCGATGCCGGCGCCGGCGGCGAAGACGCCGCGCCCGGGGTCGGCCACCAGCGCGTCGCCGGACCAGGAGTCCCAGAACTCCCGGGCCACGTCGACGACCTCGCGGGCGCGCGCGTAGCGCTCGGAGTGGGCCAGGTAGCCGCCGCGGCGGAAGTTCTCGCCCGTGAAGGCGTCGGAGCTGGTGACGACGTTCCACGCCGCGCGCCCGCCGGACAGGTGGTCCAGCGAGGCGAACTGCCGGGCCAGCTCGTACGGCTCGTTGAACGTCGCGTTGATCGTCCCGGCCAGGCCCAGGTGCGTCGTCACCGCGGCCAGCGAGCCCAGCACCGTGAGGGTGTCCGGGCGCCCGACGACGTCGAGGTCGTAGATCCGCCCGCGCTGCTCGCGCAGCCGCAGCCCCTCGGCGAGGAAGAAGAAGTCCATGAGCCCGCGCTCGGCGGTGCGGGCCAGGTGGGTGAAGGAGGAGAAGTCGACCTGGCTGCCGGCGCGGGGGTCGCGCCAGACGGTGGTGGCGTTGACGCCCGGGAAGTGGGCGCCGAGGTGGACCTGGCGGCGGCTCATC
The DNA here is from genome assembly GCF_009906315.1 of Kineococcus vitellinus. Lineage (GTDB taxonomy): Bacteria > Actinomycetota > Actinomycetes > Actinomycetales > Kineococcaceae > Kineococcus > Kineococcus vitellinus. The sequence goes on from NZ_JAAALL010000033.1 coordinate 19,004, forward strand.
GGGTTCCTCCCGCGACGGGTCGGGCGTAGCGGCTGGTGGGGCGGGGCAGGCCGAAGCGCCCGCGCAGCGTGCCGGCGGCCCCGGCGGGCGGAGCGGGCGGGCGCAGCCCCCGCGCGCGCAGCAGCGGGACGACGTCGGTGGCCAGCAGGTCCAGGGTGGCGGGCAGGTCCAGCGGGGCGAGGACGGCGCCGTCGAGGCCGTCGGGCAGCTGCGCCAGCGCCTGCGCGAGGGAGTCCGGCGTGCCCAGGTGGCGCAGGCAGCGCGGGGGGTGCCCGGGGCTCAGCTCGTCCAGGTGGGCGGCGGTCTCGAGCGCGGCGGCCGCGTCGGGGCGCAGCAGGACCTCCACGTCGAGCAGCACCAGCAGGTCGCGCCCGGCGGCCGCGCGCAGCTGCCGGGCCCGCTCGGCGGCGCTCGCCTCGTCGGGCGCCTGCACGCGGGCGACGTCGGCGTGCGCGGCGGCCACGGCCAGCGAGGCCTCGTCGCGCACCGGCACGACGACGGGCGGCTGCCCCTGCGGGGGGCGGGGGGTGATCGAGGGGCCCTTGACGGAGAAGTGCTCGCCCCGGAAGTCGACGTGGTGCAGCTTGCCGCGGTCCACGTAGCGGCCGGTGGCCACGTCGCGCACGACGGCGTCGTCCTCCCAGCTGTCCCACAGCCGGCGCACGACGTCGACCGTCTCGGCGGCCTCCCGCCACAGCTCGCCGCCGGCCTGGACGCCCTTGCGGCCGAAGGCGTCGGCCTCCTCGGCGGTGGTGGCGACCTCCACCTGCCAGCCCGCGCGGCCGAGGCTGGTGAAGTCCAGCGTGGCGATCGCCTTGGAGGTGTGGAACGGCTCGGTGTGGGTCACCGGGACGGCGGGCACCAGGCCCGTGCGCGCGGTCAGCGGCGCGAGGTGGGCGGCGACCGCGACGGCGTCCAGGCGCCCGCGCTGGTCGGCCTCGCGCTCCGAGGCCAGGCGGTGGGAGTCCGGGACCACGAGCAGGTCGAGGTCGGCGGCGTCGGCGGTGGCGGCCAGGCGCCGCCAGTGGGCGGCGGTGAACAGCTCCGCGGGGCGGGCCCCGGGCAGCCGCCAGGCGGCGGGGTGGCGGCCGGCGCCGTCGAGCTCGACGCCCAGGCGCAGCAGGGTGGGACGGGTGGACGGGGACATGCGACCCCCTGGGGGCTGTGGTGACCTGCGGGACGGGGCGGGCGCGGGTCAGCGACAGGCGGCGGAGCGGGTGCGGCACAGGTCCACGTGGCGGCGCTGGACAGCGCGGAAGGACCGGTCGGTGGACCGGCCGTTCGCGGTTCCTCGCGCGGGCACGGCTCGAGGGTACGGCGCGGCTACCCTGGCGACCAAGCCGGCCACCGCCGCCCGCGCTCCCGAGCCCGTTCCCCGAGCCCCCCGCGAGGACGACACCCGCATGAGCACCGCGCCCACGCCCGCCGAGGACCTCCTCTTCCCCCCGCCGCCGGAGTTCACCGCGCAGGCCAACGTCGGGGCCCGGGAGTACGAGCGGGCCGCGGCCGACCCGGAGGCGTTCTGGGCCGAGCAGGCCCGGCGGCTGCAGTGGGACGAGCCCTTCACGACGGTGTTCGACGGCTCGACGCTGCCGACGGCGCAGTGGTTCACCGGCGGCAGGCTCAACGTCGCGGTGAACTGCGTGGACCGCCACGTCGCCGCCGGCCGCGGGGACAAGGTCGCGCTGCACTGGGAGGGCGAACCCGGGGACTCGCGCACGATCACCTACGCGCAGCTCAAGGACGAGGTGTGCCGGCTGGCGAACGCGCTCGAGGAGCTCGGCGTCGGCCACGGCGACCGCGTCGTGCTCTACCTGCCGGTGCTGCCGGAGACGATCGTGACGACGATGGCGTGCGCGCGCATCGGCGCCGTCGTCTCCCTGGTGTTCGGGGGTTTCTCCGCCGAGGCGCTGCGCTTCCGCGTCGAGGACACCGGCGCCAAGCTGCTCGTCTGCACCGACGGGCAGTTCCGGCGCGGCACGGCCGTCGCGGTGAAGGCCGCGGCCGACGAGGCCGTCGCCGGGCTGGAGCACGTCGAGCACGTCCTCGTGCTGCGCCGCACCGGGGAGCGGACCCCGGACGTCCCGTGGACGGCCGGCCGCGACGTGTGGTGGCACGAGCTCGTGGAGCGCCAGAGCACCGAGCACGTGGCGCCGAGCTTCGACGCGGAGAACCCGCTGTTCATCATCTACACCTCCGGCACCACCGGGAAGCCGAAGGGGCTGGTCCACACCAGCGGCGGCTACCTGACGCACACCTCGTGGTCGCACTGGGCGGTGTTCGACGTCAAGGACGACGACGTGTACTGGTGCCAGGCGGACCTGGCCTGGGTGACCGCGCACAGCTACGAGATGTACGGGCCGCTGTCCAACGGCGTCACCCAGGTGATCTACGAGGGGTCGCCGCTGACCCCGCACCCGGGCCGGCACTTCGAGGTCATCGAGAAGTACGGCGTGACGATCTACTACACCGCGCCCACGCTCGTGCGGACGTTCATGAAGCACGGGCCGGAACTGCCGGCGCGCTTCGACCTCAGCTCGCTGCGGCTGCTGGGTTCGGTCGGCGAGGCCATCAACCCCGAGGCGTGGACGTGGCTGCACCGCGAGGTCGGCGGCGGGCGCTGCCCGATCGTCGACACCTGGTGGCAGTCGGAGACGGGCGCCGCGGTCGTGGCCCCGCTGCCCGGGGTGACGCCGCTCAAGCCCGGCTCCGGCACCGTGCCGCTGCCGGGCCTGGCGGCCACGGTCGTCGACGAGGCGGGGGCCGAGTGCGCTCCCGGCCAGACCGGCGTCCTCGTCATCACCCGGCCCTGGCCGGGCATGGCGCGCACGGTGTGGCGCGACCACGCGCGGTTCGTGAAGTCCTACTGGGAGCCGTACGCCGCGCAGGGCTGGTACCTGGCGGGCGACGCGGCCACCAAGGACGCCGACGGCTACATCTGGATCGGCGGGCGCATCGACGACGTCCTCAACGTCTCCGGGCACCGCCTCTCCAGCATCGAGCTGGAGTCCGCGCTGGTCTCGCACCCGCGGGTCGCCGAGGCGGCCGTCGTCGGCGCCCCCGACGAGACCACCGGCCAGCGCATCGTGGCCTTCGTCATCACCCGCGGCGGCGCGCCCGCCGACGACCCGGGCGACAGCGCGCTGGCCGACCTGCTGCGCGCCCACGTGGCGCAGCAGATCGGCCCCGTCGCCCGGCCGCGCGACGTCGTCGTGGTGCCGGACCTGCCCAAGACCCGCTCGGGCAAGATCATGCGCCGGCTCATGGCGGACATGACCGCCGGTCGCGGCGGCGGCGACGTCACCTCGCTGCAGGACGAGACGGCGCTCGCCGCGGTCGAGACGGCCTGGGCCGCGTACACCGCCTCCCGCTGACCCCTGCTCCGCCGCCGGGGAGGCCGGACGGGCGGCGGCGGACCGGGACGACGCACGACGCACGAGCACGCAGGAGGGGGTCGCGGTGGGCGGCACGCGGTGGTCCGCGCTCGCGCTCTGCGCCGCGCTGGGCGCCCCGGCGCTGCTCGCGGGGTGCACCACGGGCGACCCCGCCGCACCCGCGGCGGGCGGCGCACCGGGCACCGCCCTCGCGCAGCTGGGCACCCTCGCGGTGAAGGGCCGCGCGCCGAGGACCGGCTACGAGCGCGAGCGGTTCGGCGACGGCTGGAGCGACGCGGACGGCAACGGCTGCGACACCCGCGACGACGTCCTGGCCCGCGACCTGACCGGGGAGGTCCTCGACCCCGGCGGCTGCGTCGTGCTCAGCGGCACCCTGGCCGACCCCTACGGCGGGGGGACCATCGCCTTCGCGCGCGGCGAGGGCACCTCCGGCGCCGTGCAGGTCGACCACGTCGTCGCCCTCTCCGACGCCTGGCAGAAGGGCGCCCAGCGGTGGGACGCCGCCGAGCGCGTCGCCTTCGCCAACGACCCGCTGGAGCTGCTGGCCGTCGACGGTCCCCTCAACGGGCAGAAGGGCGACGGCGACGCCGCCACCTGGCTGCCGCCGAACACCGGCTTCCGCTGCAGCTACGTCGCCCGCCAGGTGGCGGTCAAGGCCGCCTGGGGGCTGTGGGTCACCGCCGCCGAGCGCGACGCCATCGCGCGCGTGCTGGCCACCTGCCCCGACCAGCCCGTCGCCGCCGCGACCGCGCCCGTCCCGTCCCCGGCGTCCCCGGCGTCCCCGGC
>NZ_JAAALL010000340.1 GCF_009906315.1 Kineococcus vitellinus
ATCATCATCCAGCGCCGGGCAGGAAGGCCAGGGCGCCGGCGTCGACGACGGCGGTGCCGCCGTCGACGGGGATCACCGCCCCGTGCACGTAGGAGGCCGCTGGCGTCAGCAGCCAGGCGATCACGGAGGCGACCTCCGAGGGTGCCGCGGCGCGGCGCTGCGGGACGGCCGCGGTGACGCGCGCGTAGGAGGCATCGAGGTCCAGCCCCAGGGGTTCGCCGAACTCGGTCATCTCCGCATCGCCCATCTGGGTGCGCACCCAGCCCGGCGCGACGCAGTTCACGCGCACCCCGCGAGGGCCGAGGTCGACGGCCAGGTTCTGCGTCAGCATGTGCAGACCCGCCTTCGAGGCGCCGTAGGCGACGTAGGCGGGTGAGGCCCGCAACCCGGCGACAGATCCCACCGCCACCACTGAGCCGCCGGCGCGCACCAGGGACTCCAGGCCTGCACGCACGAGCAGGAACGGCGCGGTCAGGTTGATGCGCAGCGTCTCGTCCCACTCGTGCAGGGACAGCGCGTCCACGGTGCCGGCGCGCACGATGCCCGCGTTGAGGACCAGCGCGTCCACCGCGCCGAACTCCTCCAGGGCGGTGGCGACCGCTGCCTCGGCGCCCTCGGGGGTGGCCACGTCCACGGCCAGGGGCAGCGCCCCCGTGCGCTCGGCCACTTCCTGCAGCGGGCCGGGGCGGCGCCCGCACGCGAGCACCTGCTCGCCGCGTTCGCGCAGGAGGGCGGTGACCGCGGCCCCGATGCCCGTGCCGGCGCCGGTGACGATGATGCTCACGACAGGTCCGTGGAAAAGCTCAGGTCGCGGCGCACGCTGGCCCGCCACCACCCCAGGACCGCGAGCAGCGGGATGCCCAGCAGCAGCCACGCGCCGGCTCCGGCGCCGCCGAGCAGGGCGTAGTTGGTGATCGCCAGGTAGAGCACGACGACGAAACCGACCGCGGACAGCGCAGGTGCGATCGTGGTCCGCCACACTCCCTCCTCCACCCGGCTGCGCGACAGGAAGAGCAGCATGGCGATGCACGTGGTCAGCAGCACCACGAGCAGAGAGGCCGTCCCCAGGGCCAGCAACCAGAAGTACGTGGTGGCGATCGGGTCGGCGCGGGCGATCTCGAACCCGCCCAGGACTACCAGCTCGGTGGCGCCGATGGCCAGCGCAGCGGGAACCGGGGTGCGGGTGCGGGCACTGGTGCGCCCCAGGACGGCGGGGATGGCACCGGCGCGCCCCAGCGCGAAGACGTAACGGGCGAAGAGGTTGTGGAAACCGATGAGCATCGCCAGGAAGCTGGTGACGACCAGGAAGTCCAGGACGGTCGCGAAGCCGGGACCGAGGTAGCGGGCGGCGATGTCGGGCACGAAGGTCCCCGACGCCAGCTTCTCACCGGCGTCGGCCTGCACCGTCTCCAGGCCGTTGGCGGTGGACAGGCACCAGGTGGTGAAGGCGTAGAAGAGACCGACGAAGCCGATGGACAGGTACGCAGCGCGCGGGATGGTGCGTCGTGGTTCACGCGCCTCCTCGGAGAAGACGACCGTCGCCTCGAAGCCGGTGAAGCATGAGACGCAGAACAAGAAGGCGACTCCCAGGCCGGGCGCGAGCACCGCGTCGGGGGTGAAACCGGCCAGCGAGCCACCCGAGGGTCCTCCGCCTTGCAGCAGGATGCCGACGTCGAGCACGACGAACGTGGCCACCTCCAGCAGCAGCAGGGCACCGAGCACCTTCAAGCTGACGTCCACCCCGCGGGCGGTCAGCGCGGTGACCAGCAGCAACGAGGCCAGGAGCAGGACCACGCGGGGTACCGGCAATCCGAAGCGCTCGGCGAACAACTGGGTGACGAAGACGCCGTACTGGCTCCACAGCGCGCACTGCACGGCGATGTAGAAGAGCACCGTCACCCCGGCCGCGGCCGCGCCCGCGCGGGTGCCGAGGCCTGAGGCGACGTAGGTGACGAAGCCGCCGGCGTTGCTGATGCGCCGGCTCATGGTCACGTACCCGACGCTGAAGACCGCGAAGAGGGCACCGGCCAGCAGGAAGACGGCGGGAGTCGCCGCGCCGATGCTGGCGAAGACGACGGGTGAGCCACCGACGACGGCGGCCATGGGCGCGACCGCGGCGACCACGAAGAAGGTGACGCCCAGGACACCGAGGCGGTTGCGCTGCAGGCCGGTGTGGGTGAGCGCGCCGCTGGCGCCCAGCGTCGAGGGTGCCGGCTCGGCCCCGCTCACGCCAGGCTCCCGGCCGGGGCGCTGATCAGCGCTGTGCCGGGCAGCGCTGTGCCGGGCAGCGCTGTGCCGGGCAGCGCTGTGCCGGGCAGCGCTGTGCCGGGCAGCGCTGTGCCGGGCAGCGCTGTGCCGGCTCGCCGCCGGGAGGGGTGCTCACTGCGCATGGTGTACCTCTCGGATCTCGGGTTGTCGGGTCGCTTCACGGTGCGGGGTGATCAGCAGCTGGAGCACACGGCCTGAGGCGACGGGGTCGTCGCCCAGGACAGCTGGTGCGCTGCCACCCCCGCCGCGGCCGGCTCCTCGGCGTCGTGGACGACGCCACCGCCGAGCAGGGTGAGCGCGATGGGCACCTCGTGGAACTGCTCGACCGGAACGCGCAGCTCGCCGTCGTCGTCGAGCACCCGCTCACCCAGGACGCACACGTCAGCGACCTTGCCGACCTCCAGCGAGCCCTTCCAGCTTTCGGCGTGGTCCTGCCAGGCGCCGGCGAGGGTGTACGCGCGCAGCGCGTCGTGGAAGCCGATGCGCTGCTCGGGGCCGGAGACGGTGCCGGACTCCCCCTGGCGCAGCAGGGCGCCCTGGATGCCCAGGCGCCAGTCGGGTGAGACGTTCGGGGAGTCCGAGGAGAGCCCCACCACGACACCGGCCTTCTTCGCCGTCGCCAGCGGCACCTGGTACGCGGCGCGCTGCTCGCCGACCACGCCGGGCTGGGTGTCGGCGATCAAGCTCTTGATGGCCGGGTTGAAGTTGACGGCCAGGTGGTGCTCGGCGAGCAGCTGCAGCGTCTCGGGTCGGGCGAAGTCGCCGTGGATGACGTAGTGGCGCAGGTTCCTCCCGCTGCCCTCGCGCAGCGCGTCCGCGTAGGCCGCGGCCACCGCGTCGATGGCGGCGTCACCGGTGGCGTGGGTGCCCACCTGGTGACCGGCCTGGTGCACCAGGCGCACCATCGCGCCCAGCTCGTCGATCTTGGCGGCCTCGTCCGCGCCGACGGTCACCAGGCTGCCGCGCCCGCCACCGACGTACGGCTCGCGCATGAAGGCGGTGCGGCTGGCGATGGGCACACCGTCGGCGCGCAGCTTCACCCCCTGCACGGCGAACAGGCGCGGGTCGACGTCGTCGCCGGCGGGGCGGTAGGCGGCCAGCAGCTCGCGCACCTGCTCGGCGCTGACCGGGTAGGTGTCGTCGGGCCGGCTGAGCAGGGCGGTCACCCGCAGCGGCAGGCTCGCCTCGCGGGCCATCTCCTCGTACAGGGAGCGGGTCAGGTCCCCGATGCCCGGCTCGGTGCAGCTGGTGATGCCCAGGCGGGCCACCGCCGCGGCGGCGTCCTCGATCGCGGCGCGCTGCTCCTCGCGGGTGAAGGCGGGCACCTTGGAGTTCACCAGCGCCATGGCCGTCTCGCGCAGCACCCCGGTGGGGGTCCCGGAGGCGTCCAGGACCACCACGCCACCGGCGGGGACCGGGGTGCTGGCGGTGACACCGGCCAGTTGCAGAGCCTTGGAGTTCACCCACAGCTGGTGGTTGGACCAGTCCAGCAGGACGACGGGGTTGTCCGGCGCCACGGCGTCGAGGTCTTGGCGCACGGGGGCGCGCCCCTCGGTGAAGAGATCCTCGTTCCAGCCCTTGCCGCGGATCCACGCCCCCGGCGCGGCCTGGGTGACGGCCGCCGCCACGGCTGCGGCCACATCGGCGATGGAGCGACCCACCGCGTCACCGACGTCGATGGTGCGTGGCGGCATGGCCAGCCCGGTGCGCACCAGGTGCAGGTGCGAGTCGTTGATGCCGGGCACCGCGGTGCGCCCCTGCAGGTCGATGATCCGGGTGCGGCGACCCACCCACCGGCGCACCGCGGCGTCGTCACCGACGTCGACGATGGCGCCATCGCGCACGGCGAGCGCGGTGGCGATGGTGCCGCAGTGGTCGAGGGTGACGACCTGGCCGTTGAGCAGGACGGTGTCCGCGGCGGGGCGCCGGCGCCCACGGCCCGGGCTGGCGCCGGCCGGTGCGGCGGCGCCCAGCGCGACGCTGCTGGCGGCGGCGGTGGCGGCGGCGGTGCCCAGCAGCAGGCGCCGGGTCGGACC
>NZ_JAAALL010000341.1 GCF_009906315.1 Kineococcus vitellinus
GGGGTGGGGTGCTCGTGCTCACGGCTCGACTCTCCCGTCGGGGTGGTCGGTGGGGGAAGGGGTCAGAAGACCCAACTGAGGCCGAGCACGCCGTGGCCCAGCAGCAGGTCGATGACGACGAGGCAGACGCTGGCGACGAGCACCGCGGAGACGTCCCCGCGCTGCGCGGCCTGCGCCTCGATGCGGCCGGTGACGTCGGGCAGCAGCGCCCACAGCACGCCGTAGAGGGCGATGCCGACGCCGCCCAGCAGCGCCAGGGCGATGAAGCCGACGCGCACCGCGAGGGGGTTGAGGCCGTGGCGGGCGGCGATCGCGCCGCACACGCCGCCGATCCAGCGCTCCTGGCCGCGCACGGCGCCCCAGCGGCGCACCGCGGCGAAGAAGCGCTCGGCGGAGGTGGTGGGCGGCCGGACCGCGTGGCCCCCGGGGGCCGCGGTGCCGAAGTCGCCGAAGTCGTCGGAGGAGGTGCTGGAGGAGGTGCCGGAGGAGGTGTTCGAGGTCATGGTGCGAGCCTGCTCGCCGGCGCGGCCCGGCGGCATCGGGAGTTCCCCTGAGGGAACCCTGAAACCCCGGGCGCAGGACCCCGGGTCCGCCCTCGGGGGGACCCGTGGACGGGCTGTGCGTGCCACGATCGAGCACGTGAGCACGCCCACCGACACGCTGCCCCCGCCCGCCGCCGCGCGGCCCGCGCCGGTGCGGCCCGCGCTGGTGCGGCCCGTGCAGGGCCGGCGCCTGGGCGGGGTCGCGGCCGGGCTGGCCGCGCACACCGGGATCCCGGTGCAGCGGGTCCGCACGGTGCTCGTCGCCTCCGCCCTGCTGGCCGGTCTCGGCGTCGCCCTCTACGCGGTGTGGTGGTTCCTCGTGCCCGAGGAGGGCCGCCCGGCGGACGGGACCGTGCGCTCGGACCCCTCGGCGTGGGTGCTGGCCCACCGCGACGCGCTCGTGGGGGTCGCGCTCGTCGTGGGCGTCGGGCTGGTCCCGGCGGCGCACTGGCTCGACGGCTCCTCCCGGCTGGCCGTGCCGCTGCTCGTCGTCGGCGCCGGTCTGGTGCTGGCCTGGAGCCAGCTGGACGCCACCCGCCGGCGGCGGCTGCTGGAGGAGACCGGCGGCGGTCGCGCCGCGGCCGCCCGCGTCGGCGCCGGCGTCTCGCTCGTCGTCGTCGGCGTCGTGCTGTTCCTGGCCGTCGGCGGGGACGTCACGGGGTTCTGGCAGTCCTCGCTGGCGGGTCTGGCGGTGCTGGCCGGCGTGGGGATCGTGCTGGCGCCGTGGGCGATCCGGTTGTGGCAGGACCTGGGCGCCGAGCGCGCGGCGCTGGCGCGCGAGCAGGAGCGCGCCGAGCTGGCCGCGCACGTGCACGACTCGGTGCTGCAGACGCTGGCCCTCATCCAGAAGCGCTCCGCCGACGCCGGCGAGGTCGCCCGGCTGGCCCGCATGCAGGAGCGCGACCTGCGCCGCTGGCTGTACGGCGACCACGGCACCGCGGCCGGCACGCTGGGCGCCGCGCTGCGCACCGCGGCGGCCGAGGTCGAGGACGCCTGCGGCGCGACGGTCGAGGTCGTCCTCGTCGGCGACCTGGACTCCCGCCCGCTGGACAAGCCCAGCTCCGCGCTGGCGCAGGCGGCGCGGGAGGCGCTGCTCAACGCGGGCCGGCACGCCGGCGGCACGGTGTCGCTGTACGCGGAGGCGGTCGGCGGCGGCCTGGAGGTGTTCGTGCGCGACCGCGGCCCGGGCTTCGACCTGGACGCCGTCCCGCACGACCGGCTGGGGGTGCGGGAGTCGATCGTGGGGCGCATGCAGCGCGCCGGGGGGTCGGCCACCGTGCGCCGGCCCGCCGACGGCGGCACCGAGGTCGCGCTGCGGCTGCCGGGGGGCGCCGCGTGATCCGCGTGCTGCTCGTCGACGACCACCGGATGGTGCGCTCCGGGGTGAAGGCGGAGCTGTCGTCGGCCCCCGACGTGGAGGTCGTCGGCGAGGCCGCCGACGTGGCCTCGGCGGTCGCCGCGGTGCAGCGGGTGCGCCCGGACGTGGTGCTGCTCGACGTGCACCTGCCGGCGGGCGAGGGCGAGAACCCCGCACCGGGCGCCGGCTCGGGCGGGGCCCAGGTGCTCGCGCGGTGCGCCGCGCTGCTGACCGCCGACCCGCCGGTGCGCTTCCTGGCGCTGTCGGTCTCCGACGCCGCCGACGACGTCATCGCCGTCATCCGGCGCGGTGCGCGCGGGTACGTGACGAAGACGATCGGCGGTGAGGAGCTGGCCGCCGCGGTGCGCCGGGTCGCCGAGGGCGACGCGGTGTTCTCCCCGCGGCTGGCGGGTTTCGTCCTCGACGCCTTCGGCGCCGTCGGCGGCGAGGTGGCCGCCGCCGACGACGAGCTGGACCGGCTGTCGGCGCGCGAGCGGGAGGTGATGCGGCTCATCGCCCGCGGCTACGCCTACAAGGAGGTCGCCAAGGAGCTGTTCATCTCGGTGAAGACCGTGGAGACCCACGTCTCTGCGGTGCTGCGCAAGCTGCAGCTGTCCAACCGCGGGGAGCTCACCCGCTGGGCCGCCGCCCGCCGCCTGCTCTGACCCGGCTCCCCCGCTCCTCCGCGGTGGTCCCGTGCGGTGCACCGCGCGGGACCACCGCGGAGGGGGTGGGTTCCTCGGGTCAGTCCCGCGCGGGGCTGGGCGGCAGCGGCGCGGCGGCGAGGTGGCGGTCCTGGGCGGGGACCTGGCCGGAACCGGTCGCCCCGGTCGCCCCGGTCTCGCCGGTCGCCTCGTGCTGGGTGGCGTCGGCCTCGGCCTCGCTCATCGGCGCGGTGCTGGCCAGCGGCAGCTCGGGCAGGAAGAGGGCGATGACGGTGCCGACGAGGAACATCGGCACCAGCCACAGGAAGATCGGCGTCAGCGAGTCGGCGTAGGCGTCGACGACGCCGCCGGCGACGTCGGCCGGCAGCGAGCGCACGAGCTCCGGCGTCAGCGAGGACGTGCCGTGACCGCCGGCGACGGCACCGCCGGGCAGGACGGCGCCGAGGCGGTCGGTGAGCCGGCCGGCGAAGACCGTGCCGAGGACCGCGACGCCGATGGTGACGCCCAGCTCGCGGAAGAGGTTGTTGGAGCTGGTCGCGGTGCCGATCTCGCGGGGGTCCACGGCGTTCTGGACGGCCAGCACGATGATCTGCATGAACAGGCCCAGGCCCGCGCCGAGGACGCCGACGTGGACGCACAGCAGCCACAGCGGGGTGCTCGGGTCCATCGTGGACATGCCGAGCATGGCGGCGGCGGCGACGGCGGTGCCGACGACCGGCAGCGCCTTGTAGCGGCCGGTCCTGGTGACCACCGCGCCGGAGCCGATGCTCGTGACGAGCAGCGCGCCGACCATCGGCAGCAGCAGCAGGCCGGACTCGGTGGCGTCGACGCCGTAGGACATCTGCAGGTACGTCGGCAGGTAGGCCAGCGCGCCCATCATCCCGGCGCCGACGACGAGGCCGAGCAGCGTGGTGACGACGAACGTGCGGTTGCGGAACAGCCGCATGGGGATGACCGGCTCGGCGGCGCGGCGCTCGACGAGCACGAAGACGACGGCGAGCGCGAGCGAGGCGGCGCTGAGGGCGAGGATCGTGGGCGAGCCCCAGGCGTGCTGGGTGCCGCCCCAGCTGGCGACGAGGACGACGCCGGTCAGCGCCAGCGCCAGCGTGACCATGCCGGCGTAGTCGATGCGCGCGGTGCCGCGGCGCTGCGGCAGGTGGATCGTCAGGGCCGCGACGGCCAGGGCCACCGCCCCCAGCGGCAGGTTGATCCAGAACACCCAGCGCCAGTCGACGGAGTCGGTGAGCCAGCCGCCGATGAGCGGGCCGGCGACGGCGGAGACGCCGAAGACGGCGCCCAGGGGGGCCATGAACCTGGCGCGGTCCTTGGCGGGGACGACGTCGGCGATGATCGTCTGGGACATGATCATCAGGCCGGCGCCGCCGAGGCCCTGCACGCCGCGGAAGAGGACGAGCTCGACCATGCCCTGCGCGAACCCGCACAGCGCCGAGCCGAGCAGGAACAGCGAGATCGCGACGAGGAACAGCCGCTTGCGCCCGACGAGGTCGCCGAGCTTGCCGTAGACGGGCATGGCGATCGTCAGCGCCAGCGTGTAGGCGGTGATCGTCCAGCTCATGTGCTCCAGGCCGTCGAGCTCACCGACGATCGTGGGCAGCGCGGTGCCCACGATCGTCTGGTCCAGCGAGGCCAGCAGCATGACGAGCAGCAGGCTGGTGAAGATCCAGCCGGTGCGGGGCTTCGGGAGCGCGGCGGTGGGCGCGCCGGGGGTGGGC
>NZ_JAAALL010000342.1 GCF_009906315.1 Kineococcus vitellinus
GGCAGCGCCAGCAGCAGCACCGCGGGGCGGGCGCCGGCCCCGCGGTGCTGCTGCTGGCGCTGCCCGTGCCGGGCGACCCGCGCGGGCTGCCCGGGCCCGCCGCGCTCAACGTCGCCGCGCTGGAGGCCGGCGAGTGCGTCGTCGTGGAGCTGGCCGGCCTGCAGCAGCGCTGGGCGCTGGTGCCGGAGGTCACCGAGTTCGGCTCCGCGTGGGAGCCGGGGGCGCTGGTGACGTGGTCGCTGCGCGCGGCCGCGCCGCGGCGGGCGCCGGAGAGCACCGGCCTCGCCGACTCCGAGCGCGAGCTGCGGCTCGCGCTGGCGACGGCCACGCAGGCGCTGGCGTCGCTGGACGTGGCCCGCTGGCGCGAGGACGCCGCCGACCGCATCGCCGCCGTGCGCGACGGCGCGCTGGCCCCCGACGCCCTGCCGCCGGGCACGTCCCCGCGCGCGGCGCGGGTGCTGCAGACCGCGGCGCGGGTGCTGGCCATCGTCGAGCTGGCCACCGAGGACGACGGCGCCGCCATCACCAGCTGGGAGGCGACCTCGCGGGCGCAGGCGCTGCGCGAGGTCGCCGCGGTGGCCCGGCGGGCGCTGACGGCGGCGGTCAACGCGCACGCCGAGCCGGCGCCGCGCTGAACCGCCCGCCGGCGCCCGCCGGGGCGCCCGCGGGGCGAGACCCCGGGGGCTGGACCCCTCAGGGCAGCACCGAGCGGTACACCTCCAGGGTGCGGGCGGCGATGGCGCCCCAGGAGAACTCCTCGACGGCGCGGGTGCGCCCGGCCGCCCCGCGGGCGCGGGCGCGGTCGGGGTCGGAGACCGCCTCGGCGAGGGTGGCGGCGAGGTCGGCGACGAAGCGGTCGGGGTCCACCGGGGCCCCGGTGCCGTCGGAGACCTGCTCGATGGGCACCAGCCAGCCGGTGGCGCCGTCGTCGACGACCTCGGGGATCCCGCCGGTGGCGGTGCCCACCACGGCCGCCCCGCAGGCCATCGCCTCGAGGTTGACGATGCCCAGCGGCTCGTAGACCGACGGGCAGACGAACACCGTCGCCTGCGAGAGGTGCTCCAGCAGCTCCGCGCGGCTGAGGTGGCGGTCCAGCCAGACCACGCCGGAGCGGCGCTGCTGCAGCTCGGCGACCAGGCCCGCGACCTCCGCGGCGATCTCGGGGGTGTCGGGGGCACCGGCGCACAGCACCAGCTGCACCTGCGGCGGCAGCTGCGCCGCCGCCCGCAGCAGGTGCGGCAGCCCCTTCTGGCGGGTGATGCGCCCGACGAAGACGACGCTGGGCCGGTCGGGGTCGACGCCGTTGGCGCGCACCAGGTCCCGGCCCTCCACGGGGGTCCACTCGGTGGCGTCGATGCCGTTGTGGACGACGTGCACGCGGGCGGGGTCCAGCGCCGGGTAGCTGCGCAGGATGTCCGCGCGCATGCCGGCGCTGACGGCGACGACGGCCGCGGCCGCCTCGAAGGCGGTCCTCTCCGCCCAGCTGGAGAGGCGGTAGCCGCCGCCCAGCTGCTCGGCCTTCCACGGCCGCAGCGGCTCCAGGCTGTGCGCGGTCACCACGTGCGGCACCCCGTGCAGCAGCGAGGCCAGGTGGCCGGCGGTGTTGGCGTACCAGGTGTGCGAGTGCACCAGGTCGGCGCCGGCGGCGGCCGCGGCCATCGGCAGGTCCACCCCCAGGGTGCGCAGCGCCGCGTTGGCGCCGGCCAGGTCGGCGGGCTCGGCGTAGGCCGTGGCGCCGGCCTCGGCGCGGGGGGCGCCGAAGCAGCGCACCTGCACCTCGGGGGCGTCGGGCGCGGCCCGCAGGGCCCGGACGAGCTCGGCGACGTGCACCCCCGCCCCGCCGTAGACCTCCGGCGGGTACTCCTTCGTCAGCAGGTCGACACGCATGGGTTTCCTCCCTCACCTGGTGGGCACGCCAGGCTATCCGGGCCTAGGGTGCCCCTCGTGGCTGCACCGAACGTCCTCGCGATCGTCCTCGCCGGTGGGGAGGGCAAGCGGCTCATGCCGCTGACCGCCGACCGCGCCAAGCCGGCGGTCCCGTTCGGGGGCACCTACCGCCTCATCGACTTCGCGCTCTCGAACCTCGTCAACGCGGGCTACCGCAAGATCGTCGTGCTGACGCAGTACAAGTCGCACTCGCTGGACCGGCACATCTCCCAGTCGTGGCGCATGTCCAACCTCTTCGGCTCCTACATCGCCAGCGTGCCCGCGCAGCAGCGCGTCGGCCAGCGCTGGTACCTGGGCTCGGCGGACGCCATCTACCAGTCGCTGAACCTCGTCTCCGACGAGCGGCCCGACATCGTCGTCGTCGTGGGCGCCGACCACGTCTACCGCATGGACTTCTCCCAGATGGTCGACGCGCACGTCGCCTCCGGCTCCCCGTGCAGCGTGGCCGCGATCCGCCAGCCCATCGGCCTCGCCGACCAGTTCGGCGTCATCCAGACCGAGGCGGGCTCGAACCGCATCGCGGAGTTCCTGGAGAAGCCCAAGGACCCCCGCGGCCTGGCCGACTCCCCGCACGAGGTGCTGGCCTCGATGGGCAACTACGTCTTCGACGCCGACGCCCTCGTGGACGCGGTGACGCGCGACGCGGAGAAGACCGACTCCAAGCACGACATGGGCGGCGACATCGTCCCCGACTTCGTCGACCGCGGGCTGGCCAGCGTGTACGACTTCAAGGACAACGAGGTCCCCGGCGCCACCGACCGCGACCGCGCGTACTGGCGCGACGTCGGCACCATGGACTCCTACTTCGAGGCCCAGATGGACCTCATCTCGGTGCTGCCGGTCTTCAACCTCTACAACTACGAGTGGCCCATCATCGCCGCGCAGGACTTCTACCCGCCGGCGAAGTTCGTCCACGGCTGGCAGGGCACCTACGGGCACGCGGTGAACTCCATCGTCTCCGGCGGCACCGTCGTCTCCGGGGCGCTGGTGGAGAAGTCGGTGGTCTCCCCCAACGTGCGGCTGGACTCCTGGGCGCACGTCAGCGAGTCGGTGCTCATGGACGGGGTGAAGGTCGGCCGGCACGCTGTCGTGCAGCGGGCCATCATCGACAAGTTCGTCGAGGTGCCCGACGACGCCCGCGTGGGCGTGGACCCCGAGGAGGACCGCGCCCGCGGCTTCCTCGTCACCGACTCCGGCATCACCGTCGTCGGCAAGGGCCAGACCATCGCGCGCTGAGGCCGCCGGGCCCGCGGGGCGGGCCGGGTCTGGGCAGCGCGGGGGCTCGGACCTAGAGTCGCGCCATGACGAGTGATCAGCGCCCGGTGCGCATCGGCCTGCAGATCCAGCCCCAGCACGCGCCCTACCCCGCGATCCGCGCGGCCGCGGCGCGCGCCGAGGAGCTGGGTGTGGACGTGGCCTTCAACTGGGACCACTTCTACCCGCTGTACGGCGAGCCCGACGGGCTGCACTTCGAGTGCTGGACGATGCTGGCCGCCTGGGCGGAGGCCACCGAGCGCATCGAGATCGGCGCCCTGGTGACGTGCAACTCCTACCGCAACCCCGAACTGCTGGCCGACATGGCCCGCACCGTCGACCACATCTCCGCCCACGGCACCGTGGACGCCCCCGGCACCGGCCGCCTCGTCCTGGGCATCGGCTCCGGCTGGTTCCAGCGCGACTACGACGAGTACGGCTACGAGTTCGGCACCGCCGGCGGCCGCCTGGACAAGCTGCGCGACGACCTGCCGCGCATCGAGGCGCGCCTGGGCGAGCTGAACCCCGCGCCGACCCGGGACATCCCCGTCCTCATCGGCGGTGGCGGCGAGCAGAAGACGCTGCGCATCGTCGCCCGGCACGCCGACATCTGGCACGGTTTCGGCGACGTGGAGACCTTCACCCGCAAGACCGGGATCCTCGACGAGCGCTGCGCCGAGATCGGCCGCGACCCGCTGGAGATCGAGCGCTCGGTGGCCATCGACGCCGACGCCGACGTGGCCACCGCCGACGCCCTCGTGGAGGCCGGAGCCCGCCTCATCACCCTCAGCGTCGGCGGCCCCGACTACGACACCGCCTTCGTCGCCGACTGGCTGGCCTGGCGCGACGCGAAGAACGCCGCCCGCACCGGGGCGTGATCACCGCGGGGCCGGGGGCGGGTGCGGCCCGGTAGGGTTCCGGGCGTGTCGAGCACGGCGAGCCCGCAGCACCCCCCCGGCCCCCCGGCGCAGGTCCTGGTGACGCTCACGGGCGCCGACCGGCCCGGTGTCACCTCGGCGCTGTTCACCGCCCTCGCCGGCACCGGCACGCACGTGCTTGACGTCGAGCAGGTCGTCGTCGGCGGTGTGCTCACCC
>NZ_JAAALL010000343.1 GCF_009906315.1 Kineococcus vitellinus
CGCCACCGCACGACCCCGAGACAAGATCGTGAACGACTCCCCCGCCTCAACCTCCGCCAACACCTTCGCGTACTCGTTCCGCAGCTCGCGCGCATTGATGCTCCGCATGGCTACATCGTAGCCACCAGCGGCTACACATGCCATGACCCCCCACCGCCACGTCCAACCCGATGCTCTGGCCGCAACGTCCGCTCATGTCGAAGAGCGGTCCACCAGGAGATCCACCTGATCATCAATCGGGTAGCACCCGGCTCGACGTACTGGAACCGTCGCGCCCATGACACCGACCGCGACCGCGGCAGCCCAGGAGTGCATCTTCTGCGCCATCGCCCGGCACGAGGCTGAAGCCAGCGTGGTCCACGAGGACGAGAGCGTCGTGGCCTTCATGGACCGCTACCCCGTCACCCCCGGGCACCTCCTGGTCGTGCCGCGCCGTCACGCGGTGGGCCTGGAAGACCTGGACAAGATCACGGGTGGTCAGGTCTGGGCGGTGGCTCACGACCTGGCCCGCACCTTGCGCCGCTCGACGTTCCACCCGGAGGGGATCAACCTCTTCCTGTGCGACGGCGAAGCCGCCTTCCAGACGGTCCCCCACCTCCACCTGCACGTCATCCCCCGCTACACCGGGGACGGCTGGACCGTCGAGAACCTCCCCAAGACGCTGGACCGGGACAGGCAACGCCTGGACGAGGATGCGCAGCAGATCAGAGCGGTCTCTGCTCATCGCACGGGCGGCCACCCACCCGGCGCCTGAGGCTCGTTGACGTCTTCACGGTCATCCCGCAACGCGGTCGTGAGTCGGCAACCGCACGGGACCTCCAGCGACCCGCGCAACCCGAAGATCATCGATCGGTAGGGTGCCGACCATGAGCGACGTGCGCGAGGTCCCCGCCGGGCAGACCCACCTAGCGGCCGCGGCGATGCTGGCCCTGCGCCCGCGCTGGAACGACCGCGACGGCCTGGTCGAGGTCATCGACACCCAGCTACGCCCGGGCGGCTACCGCCTCATCGGCGTCTTCCCCGACAGCGTGGACGAGGCCGAAGAGGCCGGCTGGCAAGCCGGCGAAGCAGTCGCCACCGCCGGCTTCCGCGAAGTGCGTGCCCTGGCGTGGGGGCACCACCTCTACGTCGACGACGTTTCCACCCTCCCCCAGGCTCGCGGCAACGGCTACGCAGACCAGCTGCTGACCTGGCTCGAAGCAGAGGCACGGCGCCTGGGCTGTGAGGGACTGCACCTGGACTCCGGCGTCGGAGCTGACCGTGCCACCGCCCACCGGCTGTACATGCGCCACCAGCTGCGCATCTCCGCCCACCACTTCGAGAAGACCCTGTAGCAACCTGCACCTCGACATGAGCGGACCGCTCGACGACTTCGCGGCCATCCCGCTGGCCGAGCTGCTGAGGACTCAGCGGCCATCTCGATCCGCGCGCGTGCGCAGGCGGGTGGATGCCTCAATGCTCGGAGCGCAGTGACAACCCTTCCCGGGTCAAGGCTTCCTTCAGCATCGACAGCACCCGAGGTCTCAACCCTGTGCATCCGCGGCAGGTCGGCCTTCCGTGGGCGGCTTCCATGATGCAGGGAGCTCACTCCTGCAGCCGCCAGTGCCCGTAGCGCCGGGCGGCCGATGCCGGCGGGAAGGTCGGGCGTCGACGGGTCGGGCGCTGAGGCGTCGGGTGCCATGTCCACGCGCGCTCCTCGAGCGAAGAGTGCCAGCGCCTTCGTGGACCTCTACAGCACCAGCTTCCCATCGGCACCTCGGCACCCCGGCAGACGTGCCGAGGCGACTTCACGCTCATGACGACGTGCGGATGCCATACCGGAGGTCACGTCGAGCCCCGCCGGAACACTCAGGAGGACTCAGCTCAGGCGAGGATCCCGGCCGTCGCCATGCCCACCCGGCGGCGGGTGGCCACCTCGTCGTCCTTGAAGCGGTCCACGGCCCACGACAGCGCAAGGACCAGTTCGTAGACCTCCTCGGCGCTGATCGCGCCGGGGGTCTTCTCGCTGACTCCCGCCCGGGCCAGGAGGGCTGCCGTCTGCTGCAGCAGGGGGTTGCACGCCGACTGAACCGGTGAGGTGGTGTCCTCGTGGGCGGTGGCCAGGCAGTAGGGCAAGTCGTGCCAGATGCGCAGCCGCCACGTCAGCAGCACCAGCCACTCCCCCAGCGCCGCGCGCGGGGTGAGCGTGCGGGAAAGCTCGTCCGCCTCAGCCAGGGCCTCGGTGATGCTGTCCTGGATGACCGCTGCCAGCAGGTCATCGCGGGTGGGGAAGTTGCGGTAGAGGGTCGCGTTGCCGACCCCGGCGCGGGCGGCGATGCCGTCCAGCGAGGTCAGCACACCCTCCACCTCGAAGGCCTCGCGCGCCGCGCGCAGGATCGCCTCGCGGTTGCGCCGGGCATCAGCGCGCAGCGGGCGCGGCGTGCCGCCGCTGTCCGCGGTGCGCAACCGCTCAGGTGCCCCATCAGCTCCTCGCGGTACGGGGACCACGCGCCCTCCTCCTTGACCAAGTGGGGACAATCCCCACATCATGGGCAGCGGGGACAGTCCCCACTTCACGGAGGAGTCTAGATGAACCACCCCCTCACCGGCCGCACCGTGCTCGTCACCGGCGCCAACGGCGGACTCGGCGAGCACTTCGTGCACCAGGCCCTGCAGCGCGGCGCAGCGAAGGTCTACGCCGCTGCACGCACCTCCCGAACCTGGAACGACTCCCGCATCACCCCGCTGAAGCTCGACCTCACCGACCCCGACGACGCCACCCGCGCCGCCTCCACCGCCGCCGACGTCGACGTGCTCATCAACAACGCCGGCATCGCCCCCGCCGGCGACTCCATCGCCGGCCCCGAGGACGACCTTCGCCGGATCTTCGAGACCAACTTCTTCGGCACCCTGCGCGTGGCCAACGCCTTCGCCCCCGTCCTCGCCACCCACGGCGGAGGCAGCCTGCTCAACGTCCTCTCCGCCGCGGCCTGGATCAACATCCCCACCGGCTACGCGGCCTCCAAGGCCGCGATGTGGTCAGCGACCAACGCCCTTCGGGTGCAGCTGCGCGCTCAGGGCACCCACGTCATCGGCCTGCTCGTCGGGATGGTCGACACCCCCATGGCCGCGGGCTGGGACGTGCCCAAGGTCAGCCCTGCCAGCGTGGTCACCCAGGCCTACGACGCCATCGCCGACGGCTCGCTCGAGGTCCTCGCCGACGACACCACGCGCCACCTGAAGTCGCAGCTGAACACACCCGCCGAGAAGCTCTACCCCTGGCTCGACCAGCAGCTGGCCTCCTTCGTCCCTTGAGCACCGGCTCGCGGGACGGGTGATTCCAGAACGCCAAACCGGACCACCCGTCCCCGCTGCCTCCCGCGGCGAGCTGCACGCCATCGTCCACGACCTCCCGCCCCCCGACAGGCGGCCAAAGCCCACCGCCAGATGGACGCCGGGGTGGTGGGGTCTGCCCCGACTTCACTTGACTTTCGTCGGTAGGGGCGGTCAGGCCGCGGGAGCGGCTGGGAGGAGTGTCTCGTACTCGATGGGCGTCAGGCGACCCAGCGCCTGCTGTCGGCGCCGGCGGTGGTAGGTCTGCTCGATCCAGGTGACGACGGTCAGGCGCAGCTCCTGCCGGTTGGCTCAGTGCCGGCGGTTCAGGGCGTTCTTCCGCAGCAGGCTGGAGAAGGACTCTCCCCTGCCGACGGAAGCCTCCCGGTCACCGCGACAGGTACTCCATCGGCGGCGAGGTCACGGACCAGCGGGGAGATCGTCTTGGGAGGACGTCGCGGGTGAAGTACGCCGTCGCCCGGCGCAGGATGTCGTTCTCCTGCTCCAGCTGCTGGATCCGGCGCCGCAGCTCCCGGTTCTCCGCCTCGAGGTCGGCGCCGGCGGCGGGAGCGCTGGTGGCGGCTGGCTGGCCGTCGTGCTGGTTGGCGGCCTTCAGCCAGCGGTTCGGGCGGGACTCGAGGATCCCGGAGGCACGGGCGATCTGCGCTCGTGACTGCCCGTCCTGCCAGGCCACGGCGACGACATCGCGGCGGAACTCAGCGGGGTAGGGCTTCCTCCCGGTGGTCGTCCTTCCGGCGAGAACCATGATCATCACGGGTCAGGAATCGACTGAAGCGAGGCAGATCCCGTCATGTCAACGGCACGTCATGTCCACGGCACGCGGTCGGCACCGCTGCGCGATCGTGGACGGAGGACGGGCACGTGCTGACGCCGTGCCGTCGACCAGGGCGCACCGAGGTGGAC
>NZ_JAAALL010000344.1 GCF_009906315.1 Kineococcus vitellinus
GTCGGGGTCAGCGGCGCAGGGCGCGGTCGAGGTCGTCGAGCAGGTCCTCGGGGTCCTCCAGGCCCACCGACAGCCGCAGCACGCCGTCGCCCAGGCCGATGGCGGCCCGGCCCTCGGCACCGAGCCGGCGGTGCGTCGTCGTCGCGGGGTGGGTGGCCAGCGACTTGGCGTCGCCGAGGTTGTTGGAGATGTCGATCGTGCGCAGCGCGTCGAGGACCTCGAACGCGCGCTCCTTGCCGCGCCCGTGCGGTGCGTCGAGCTCGAAGGTGACGGTCGTGCCGCCGAGCTCCATCTGCCGCTTCGCGAGGTCGAACTGCGGGTGGCTGGGCAGCAGCGGGTAGCGCACCCAGCGCACGCCGGGGGCCGCCTCGAGGTGCTCGGCGATGCGCAGCGCGCTCGCGGCCGAGTGCCGCACCCGCAACCCCAGCGTCTCCAGGCCCTTGGCCAGCGTCCAGGCGTTGAAGGGGCTGAGGGTGGGGCCGGTGTGCCGGGTGAGCTCGCGGAAGCGGCCGTCGACGAACTCGCTGGAGCCGAGCACCGCGCCGCCCATGACGCGCCCCTGGCCGTCGACGTGCTTGGTCGCCGAGTACACGACGACGTCGGCGCCCAGCGGCAGCGGCCGCTGGCCGAGGGGGCTGGCGAACGCGTTGTCCACGACGACCGCGGCACCGGCCGCGTGCGCGATCCGGCTGACGGCCTCGATGTCGACGAGCGTCTGCATGGGGTTGGCAGGGGTCTCGAAGAACACCGCCTGCGCGGGCGTGGACAGGGCGCGCTCCCACTGCGCGAGGTCCTCGCCGTCGACGAACTCCGTGCTCACCCCCCAGCGCGGCAGGATCTCGTCGAGGACGACGAAGCAGGAGCCGAAGAGGCTGCGGGCGGCCACGACCCGGTCCCCGGCGCCCAGCAGCGCGGCGAGGGCGTAGAAGACGGCCGACATGCCGCTGGCCAGGCCGTAGCAGGCCTGCGCCCCCTCCAGCGCGCGCAGCCGCTCGGTGAACACCGACACCGTGGGGTTGCCGTAGCGGGAGTACACGTAGCGGTCGACGTCACCGCTGAAGGCGGCCTCGGCGTCGGCCGCCGAGGCGTACACGTAGCCGGAGGTCAGGTACATCGCCTCGGCCGTCTCCTCGAACCCCGAGCGCGCGATCCCCGCCCGCACGGCGAGGGTGTCCGGGCGCCAGTCCGGTGCGCCCGCCCGGCTCACGACTGCCGCCAGGGCAGGCCCTCGGCGCGCCAGCCGGCGCCGCCGCGGTGGCCGTCGGCGTCCAGCGGTCCCTCGAAGCCGTCGAGCACGTTGTAGCTGGGGACGATGCCCGCGGCCGTGGCCGCCTCGGCGGCGCCCACCGAGCGCTGCCCGGAGCGGCACAGGAACACCACCGGCCCGCCGCGCTCGGCGGTGACGCCCGCGGCGGCGAGCTCGGCGAGGAAGCGCGCGCCGGGCGCGTCCTCCTCGACCGGCAGCCAGGAGGCGAACACCGGCGCCCGGCCCGTCGCCGTCGTGTCGGGCACGCCGACGAAGCGCCACTCGGCCTCGGTGCGCACGTCCACGAGGACGGCGTCGCCGTCGTCGCGGACGAGCTCGTACGCCTCGCGCGGGGTGAGGTCACCGGCACGACCCACAGGTCCTCCCATCGGTCCTGGCATGAGCACCCTCCCCGTCGGGGGGGGGGTTGCTGCGGCGTCGTCGAGCCAGGTCTCTCGGCCGCTCTGGATGGTCCGGCCAGCGTAGGGCATGGCCGCGCCGCCGGTGGCGGGCTCGCGGAGCTCGCGCCCCGCGCTCCTCAGGCGGGAGCGGGCGCCGGCCGGCCGGCGAGCTCGGCGCGCACGGCGCGGGCCGCGGCGACGAGGTTGCGCAGCGAGGCCGTCGTCTCCTCGTAGCCGCGGGTCTTCAGGCCGCAGTCGGGGTTCACCCAGACCTGGCGCGCGGGGACCGAGGCCACCGCGGCGCGCAACTGCTCGGTGACCTCCTCGGTCGAGGGCACCCGCGGGGAGTGGATGTCCCACACGCCCGGGCCGATGCCGCGCGCGAAGCCCACCCGGGCGACGTCGGCCAGGACCTCCATGCGCGAGCGGGCCGCCTCGATGCTCGTCACGTCCGCGTCCAGGCCGTCGACGGCGTCGATGACCTCCCCGAACTCCGAGTAGCACAGGTGCGTGTGGACCTGGGTGGCGTCCGCGGCCCCGGCGGTGGCCAGCCGGAAGGCGTCCACCGACCACCGCAGGTACGCCGGCTGGTCCTCGGTGCGCAGCGGCAGCAGCTCGCGCAGCGCGGGCTCGTCCACCTGGACGATGCCGATGCCGGCGGCCTCCAGGTCGGCGACCTCCTCGCGCAGGGCGAGGGCCACCTGGAAGGCGGTGTCGGCCAGCGGCTGGTCGTCGCGCACGAACGACCACGCGAGGATCGTCACCGGACCGGTCAGCATCCCCTTCACCGGCTTGGTGGTGCGGCTGCGGGTGTACGCGCTCCACGGCACCGTGACGGGCGCCGGGCGCACGACGTCGCCGAAGAGGATCGGCGGGCGCACGCAGCGCGAGCCGTAGGACTGCACCCAGCCGTGCGCGGTGACGGCGAAGCCCTCCAGGTGCTCGGCGAAGTACTGGACCATGTCGTTGCGCTCGGGCTCGCCGTGCACGAGCACGTCCAGGCCCAGCTCCTCCTGCAGCGCGACGACGCGGTCGATCTCGGTGCGCAGGTAGTCCTCGTAGCGGGTGTCGTCGGAGTCCCCCCGCGCCCACGCCGCGCGGGCGGCGCGGATCCCCGCGGTCTGCGGGAACGAGCCGATGGTCGTCGTCGGCAGCAGGGGCAGCCCCAGCGCCTCGTCCTGGGCGTTGCGGCGCACGGCGTAGTCGCTGCGGCGGAACGCCTCCGGCGTCAGCGCGGCCACGCGTGCGCGCACCTCGCCGCGCACCACCCCGGGGGCGCGGAGGCGGTCGGCCCGGGCCGCGGCGGAGGCGGTCAGCACCTCGCCGACGGCGTCGGGGTCGCGCAGCGCGGTCCCGAGCACGACGACCTCGGCGACCTTCTGGTCGGCGAAGGCCAGCCAGCCGCGCAGGCGCTGCTCCAGCCCGTCCTCGCGGTCCACGTCGTGCGGCACGTGCAGCAGCGAGGTGGACGTCCCGGCCACGACGTGGGCGGCCGCGGCCCGCAGCGGGCGCAGCACCTCCAGCGCGGCGCTCAGGTCCGCGCGCCAGACGTTGCGGCCGTCGACGACGCCGCCCACGACGGTCTTGCCCGCCAGGACCGAGGCGTCGCGCGGCGCCCGGCCGCGCACGAGGTCCAGCGCGAGCCCGTCGACGCCGGTGCGCGCCAGCGGTTCGAGCAGTCCGCCCGGGTCGCCGTAGGGGGTGGCGACCAGCAGCCGGGGACGCCCGGCCGTCGCCGACAGCCGCTCGTAGGCGGTGCGCACCAGGGCGGCCGGGTCCGCCACCCCGGCGGTGGCCGAAGCGCTCACCAGGGCCGGCTCGTCCAGCTGCACCCACTCGGCGCCGGCGGCGGCGTACGCGCGCAGCAGGTCCTCGTAGGCGCCGAGCACGTCGTCCAGGCGCTGCACCGGCGCGAAGCCGGCGGGGCTGCCCGCGGCCGGCTTCGACAGCAGCAGGAACGTCAGCGGCCCCACGACGACCGGGCGGGTGAGGAACCCGTCCGCGAGCGCCTCGGAGAACTCCCGCACGCCGCGGTCGTCGGCGAAGCGGAACCGCGTCGCCGGGGAGATCTCCGGGACGAGGTAGTGGTAGTTGGTGTCGAACCACTTCGTCATCTCCAGCGGGGCGTCCGCGCCGCGACCGCGGGCGATCGTGGAGTACCCGGCCAGGTCCACCCGGCCGTCGGCGCCGACGACGTCGGCGAAGCGCTCGGGCACCGCGCCGAGGGCGACGGCGGCGTCGAGCACCTGGTCGTAGGCGGAGAAGGCCGAGGGGATGGAGGCGTCGTGGGCGGGCAGGCCCAGGGAGTTCAGGCGGCGCACGGTCGCGGCGCGCACACCGGCCAGCGCGGCCTCGGTGGCGGCGAGGTCGGCGCGCCCGGCCCACA
This sequence comes from Kineococcus vitellinus, assembly GCF_009906315.1. Classification (GTDB taxonomy): domain Bacteria; phylum Actinomycetota; class Actinomycetes; order Actinomycetales; family Kineococcaceae; genus Kineococcus; species Kineococcus vitellinus. The sequence goes on from NZ_JAAALL010000344.1 coordinate 4,034, forward strand.
GCGCCTCCAGCGCCCTCTTGGCCTCGCGGTCCGCACCGGTGCGGGGGTAGCCCAGCACGGTCGCGCTCCAGGCGGGCGGGCTGCTCGGGCTGCTGGCGGGTCCGGTCATCGGGGGCCTCCTACCGCTGCGACGCGGGGGTTCTCGGTGGTCACGGGG
>NZ_JAAALL010000345.1 GCF_009906315.1 Kineococcus vitellinus
CCGCCACCTCCGGCTTCACCGGCCGCGCGGCGCGCTCGCGCCTGCAGCTGTGGGCCGACGCCGTCGCCCGCGGCCTGGCCACGCCCGAGGCGGAGCTGCCGGCGCACGCGCCGCGCGGGGACGGGCCGCCGCCGCCGCGCACCTGGGCCGCCAAGGACCCGCTGGCCGCGACGATCGAGGAGTCCGGCAGCAGCCGGCCGGGGGAGGTGTCGCGGCGGCGGGCCTCGGCGTCGCGGGCCTGCCACAGCTCGCGCACGACGGCGAGCTGGCGGCGCGAGCGGACGGCGTGCAGGCCGGAGACCCGGCGCCACGGCTCGGCCGGCGGCGGGGGCGGTTCCGCGGCGGCGACCGCGGCGAACTCCTGCAGCGCCCACTCCAGCTTGCCGTCCGCGGCCAGGCGCTCGGCGAGGGCGTCGCGCAGCGCGACGAGCACCTCCACGTCGAGGGCGGCGTAGGTCAGCCACGGCTCGGGCAGCGGCCGCGTCGACCAGTCGACGGCCGAGTGCTCCTTGGCCAGGCGCAGCCCCAGCAGCTCCTCGACGACGGCGCCCAGGCCCACGCGGGGCAGGCCGGCGATGCGCGAGCCGAGCTCGGTGTCGAACAGCCGCGTCGGGCGCATGCCCAGCTCCGCCAGGCAGGGCAGGTCCTGGTTGGCGGCGTGCAGGACCCACTCCACGTCGCCGAGGACCTCGCCGAGGCTGGAGAGGTCCGGCAGCGCCGCGGGGTCGACCAGGGCCGTGCCGGCGCCCTCGCGGCGCAGCTGCACGAGGAAGGCGCGCTGGCCGTAGCGGTACCCGGAGGCGCGCTCGGCGTCGACGGCCACCGGTCCGCTCCCGGCCGCGAACGCCTCGACGGTGCGGGCCAGCGCGGCCTCGTCGGCCACGACCGGCGGCAGGCCCTCGGCCGGCGCCGACAGCAGGGGCAGCTCGGGCTGCTCCGGCTCGGTCGGCGCGTCGGTCACCGCTCCACCGTACGGGACGGCGGTGGCCGGGTGACCGGCCGGTCGGCCCGCGCGCGACCACCGCGCGCGGGCGGTGGTCACTGGATGACGCCGGCCCGCAGGGTGATGGCGACCATCTCGGCGCGGTCGCCGGTGCCCAGCTTGCGCGCGATGCGGGCCAGGTGGCTCTTGACCGTCAGGGCGGACAGGCCCAGCAGGGCGCCGGTGTCCTTGTTGGAGCGCCCGTCGGCCACGTGCTGCAGCACCTCGACCTCGCGCTCGGAGAGCGAGTCGACGCCCGCCTCCCCGCCGCGGCCCTCGAAGCCCACGCCCTCGGGGCGGGTGGTGACGAGGTAGCAGCGCACCCCGGCCGCGACCGCACCGCGCACGGCGAACGGGTCGGCGTTGCTGGAGAGCACGACGCAGCGGTTCCAGCCCGCCGCGCGCAGCTCGGAGACGAGCTGGGCGCCGGAGCCGTCCGGCAGGCCGGCGTCGGCGATGAACAGGGCGCGCGGGCCGGTGCGGGCCATGGCGCGGGCCTGCGCGACGCTGGTGGCGTGCTCGACGTTGACGGCGCCGAGCATGCGCAGCGTGCGCGTCACCGACTCGCGGACCACGGGGTCCGCGACGGCGACCAGGGCCGCGAAGCGGCCGAGACGGGAGGGAACAGCCATCCCGGGGCGTTCGACGAGCGCAGTCACCGTCGTCCTCCTGCAGGCGTGGGGCGCCCGCCTGGTGCGGAGCGCCTGGGTGTGTCTGAGGAGTGATCGGCTCCCGCGGGGTCGGCCTTGACCTCCACGTGCTGCTCCGGTGGGGTGATGGACCACCACCGGCTGTGACGCGGGTCTCAGTACTGCCGCCGCCCGAGGGGCACGACGCCCTCGGGCAGCGGCGGCAGCCCCGCCACGGTGCACAGCAGCTCGCCCCACGCGTGCAGGTGCGCGGCGGTGGCCTCGGGGTCCTCCGGCGTCCACACCGGCGTCCAGGAGGCCCGCAGCTCCACGTCCACCGACGGCGGGCGGTCCGCGAGCGCGCCGTGGCCCTCGGAGAGCACGCGGGTCACGGTGCCGCCGACGCCGGTGGCGCGGGCGCCGCTGGCGCGCAGGCCGTCCTCCAGCCACGACCAGCCGACGTGGCCGAGCATCGGGTCCGCGCCCAGCTCGGCCTCCAGGTCCGCGCGCACGTAGGTGACGATGCGGAACTCCCCGCCCCACTCCGGCGGCGCGGAGGGGTCGTGCAGCAGGATGAAGCGGCCGGTCGCCAGCTCCTCGCCGTCGACGAGGACGTCGCCGGCCAGCGCGAGCGCGAACGGCGCGATGCGCGCCGGCGGGGGCACCTCGGTGAGCGAGACCTCCGCGCGCAGCCGGACCTCCCGCACCGCGGACACCGCGGCGGCGAAGGCGGGGGGCGCACCGGTGCTGCCCGGTGGACGGCTGGCGTTCACGGCGGGGAGCCTGGCACGGGCGCCGCGCACCGGGCGCGAGCCACGCCGCGCGCCGCGCGACCGCGACCATCCCGTGATCGGGCGCCGCGGGCGCCTCGTGGGAGCATCGGCGGGTGCCGCTCGAGAACGCCCCCTACCTGCACGTCGCCCGGGGGGAGGTGGCCCGGGGCGCCGCCCCCTCGCGCACGCCCGTGTGGTTCATGCGCCAGGCCGGCCGGTCGCTGCCGGAGTACCGCAGGGTGCGCGAGGGCACCACGATGCTCGAGAGCTGCCGCCGCCCCGAGCTCGTCACCGAGATCACCCTGCAGCCGGTGCGCCGCTACGACGTCGACGCGGCCGTCTTCTACTCCGACATCGTCGTGCCGCTGGAGGCCGCCGGCGTCGGCGTCGAGATCGTGCCCGGCACCGGGCCCGTCATCGCCGAGCCCATCCGCACCCGCGCCGACCTCGACCGGCTGCCCGAGCTGCACCTGGACCAGCTGGCCCACGTCAGCGAGGCGGTGCGCCTGACGACGGCCGAGCTGGCCGGCATCGGCGGCGGCGTGCCGCTCATCGGCTTCGCCGGCGCCCCCTTCACGCTGGCCAGCTACCTCGTGGAGGGCGGCCCCTCGCGCGACCTGCTGCGCACCAAGGCGCTCATGCACGCCGACCCGCAGCTGTGGCACGACCTCGCCGGCCGCCTGGCGCAGATCACCGGCACGTTCCTGCGCGCGCAGGTGCTCGCCGGCGCCTCGGCGGTCCAGCTGTTCGACTCCTGGGTCGGCTCCGTGCCGCTGGCCGACTACGAGCGCCTGGTGGCCCCGCACTCGGCCGCGGCGCTCGCGGCCGTCGGCGACCTCGGCGTGCCGCGCACCCACTTCGGCACCGGCACCGGCGAGCTGCTGGGGGCGATGGCCGCCGTCGACGGCGGGGTGGACGTGCTGGGCGTGGACTTCCGGGTGCCGCTGGACGTGGGCGCCGCGCGCGGGCGGGCGGGGGCCGGGCGGCCCGTGGCCGTGCAGGGCAACCTCGACCCGGCGATGCTCTTCGCGCCCTGGGAGGTGCTGCGCGCCGACCTGCACCGCGTCCTCGCCGAGGGCGAGCGCGCCGGCGGCGGGCACGTGGTCAACCTCGGTCACGGCGTGCCGCCGTCGGCCGACCCCGACGTGCTGGCCCGGGTGGTGCAGGAGGTCCACGCGTGGCGCCGCTGAGCGGTGCGCGCCCGCGCGTCGTCGTCGTGGGCGGCGGGGTCTCCGGGCTGACCGCCGCCTTCCACCTGGCCGGGGCCGGCTGCGCCGTGCAGGTGCTGGAGGCCGCCGCCGAGGTGGGGGGCGTGCTGCAGCGCCGCGAGGTCGGCGGCGTCGTCGTCGACCTCGGCGCGGAGTCGCTGCTGGCCCGCCGCCCCGAGGCCGTCGACCTCGTGCGCGCCGCCGGGCTCGGCGACGACCTCGTGCACCCGGCGACCGCCCGGGCCGCGGTGCGCGCCGGCGGCGGCCTGCACCCGCTGCCCGCCGGCACCCTCATGGGGGTGCCCGGCTCGGCCGATCAGGTCGCCGGGCTGCTCGCCCCCGCCGACGTGGAGCGGGTGCGCGCCGAGGAGGACCTGCCCGCCCCCGCCCTGCACGAGGACGTGGCGGTGGCGGACTACGTCGCCGGCCGCGTCGGGCGGGCCGTCGTCGACCTGCTCGTCGAGCCGCTGCTGGGCGGGGTCTACGCCGGGCACGCCGGGCGGCTGTCGCTGCGGGCCACCGTGCCGGCGCTGTGGCGGCACGCCGAGCGCGGCGCGCACGGCCCGCCCGCGACGCGCCCGTCTTCGCCGGCGTCGAC
>NZ_JAAALL010000346.1 GCF_009906315.1 Kineococcus vitellinus
GGCGGGGGCGCCGAGCCGGGCAGCGCGACCCGGCTGCCGGTCGCCGCCCCCGCCGGCAGCCCGCGCCGGCTGCTCGTCGTGGGCGTCGGCGACTCCTCCCCGCAGGCCCTGCGCCGCGCCGGGGCGGCGCTGGCGCGCGCCGCCGGCCGCACCGCCGACGTCGTCACCACCCTCGCCGACGGCGTCGGCCCCGCCGGGGTGCGCGCGGTCGTCGAGGGCTTCCTGCTCGCCGCCCACGTCCCGCCCGTCAGCGGCCGCAAGGCCTTCGGCGACGCCCCGGCGCGCCGGCTGCTGCTGCTGGGCGACGTGCCGGTCGCCGACGTGCGCCACGCCGAGACGACCGCCGGGGCCACGCTCCTGGCCCGCGACCTCGCCGCCACCCCGTCCAACCTCAAGGACCCCGCGTGGATGACCGCGCAGGCGCGCGAGGTGGCCGCCGCCGCGCGGCTGGGCGTGGACGTCCGCGACGCCGACCGGCTGCGCCGCGAGGGCTTCGGCGGCCTGCTCGCCGTCGGCGCCGGCTCGGCCTCCCCGCCGGCGCTGGTGCAGGTGCAGCACGCCCCGCGCGGGCGCACCGGGGTCCCGCACGTCGTCCTCGTCGGCAAGGGCATCACCTACGACACCGGCGGCCTGGGCCTGAAGCCGCGCGAGTCGATGGTGGCCATGAAGACCGACATGGCCGGTGCCGGCGTGGTCCTGGCCGTCGTGGCGGCCGCGGCCCGGCTCAGGCTGCCCGTCAAGGTCACCGGCCTGCTGGCCCTCGCCGAGAACTCCCTGGGCGCGAGCTCCTACCGCCCCGGCGACGTCGTCACGCACCACGGCGGGCGCACCACCGAGGTCAACAACACCGACGCCGAGGGGCGCCTGGTGCTGGGCGACGCGCTGGCCTACGCCGACGCGGTGCTGCGGCCCGACGTGCTCGTCGACGTCGCCACCCTCACCGGGGCCGCGACCCTGGGGCTGGGCAAGCGCCACGCGCCGCTGTACGCCACCGACGACGCCCTCGCCGCCGAGCTGCTGGCGGCCTCCGCGGCCACCGGCGAGCGGCTGTGGCGGATGCCGCTGGTCGACGACTACGCCGCCCTCCTCGACTCCGAGGTCGCCGACGCCCGCCAGGTCGCGGGCGCACCGGGCGCGGGGGCCGGCTCGATCCTGGCCGCGCTGTTCCTGCGCCCGTTCACGGGGGGCCGCCGCTGGGCGCACCTGGACATCGCCGGCACGGGCCGCGCCGACGGCCCCGAGCACGAGGTCGGCCGCGGGGCGACGGGCTTCGGCGCGCGGGTGCTGCTGGAGTGGCTGGAGGCGACGACCCGCGCCTGAGGCGCGGGGTGCGGACGGTCAGCCGTGCTTGACGGCCAGCAGCAGGCCGTCGCCGGTGGGCAGCAGCGTCGGGTACCAGTTGCCGTCCTCCAGGACGGTGCGCCCCACCTCGCGCAGCGCGACGGTGGAGGCCTCGCGGGCCGCGGGGTCGGCGACCTTGCCCTTCCACAGCGCGTCGTCGACGACGAGCAGCCCGCCGGGGCGCAGCAGCCGCAGCGCCTGCTCCAGGTAGGCGGAGTACTCGCGCTCGTCGCCGTCGAGCAGCACGAGGTCGTAGGCGGCGTCCGTCAGGCGCGGCAGCACCTCCAGCGCACGGCCGTTGATGAGCCGGGCGCGGTTGGTGCGGATGCCGTCGTCGGCGACTGCCTCGCGCGCGGCGCGCTGCGCCTCGGCGTCGGAGTCGATCGTCGTCACGACGCCGTCCTCGCCCATGCCGCGCAGCAGGCACAGGGTCGAGACGCCGGTGCCGGTGCCGACCTCGACCACCGTGCGGGCCCGCGTGGCGGCCGCGAGCACGGTCAGCGTCGCCGCCACCCCGGTGCTGACGGGCTCGACCCCCAGGTCGGCGGCGCGCTCGCGCGCCCGCTGCAGCACGTCGTCCTCGGCGACGAACTGCTCGGTGAAGGCCCAGCTGGCGGGCTGCTTGGCGGTCGTTCGGCTCGTGGGCGACGGCACCTGCGCAATCTAGTCCACCCCCGTCCGCTCACGATCAGTGAACGTTGCCGACCGGCCCGTGAGCGCCGGTGGTCCCGGCCGGCCGGCCGCCGCGCGTCGTCCCCCCGCGGGGGGGCGCGGGAACCGCGCGCGTCAGCCCTGCGTTGGAGAGCACGACGCCGACCGGCGGAAAGACCCACCGGGAACTGGCCCGAGCGAGGGGAGTGGGAGACCATGGGAGCAGTGGCGGTGCCGTTCGCGGCCCCCTTCCCCGCCCGTTCCAGGAGGAGCACCGTGAGCGACGACCCCGGCGCTGCCGGTCGTCCTGCCGAGACCGCAGGCCGGCGCGCCGACGCCTCCGCCGAGAGCGCCTCGCTGTCGCCCGCCGCCGCCGTCTCGACGTGGGTGCCGCCGACGTGGGAGGAGGTCGTGCGCGACCACTCCGCGCGCGTGTACCGCCTGGCCTACCGCCTGACCGGCAACCGGCACGACGCCGAGGACCTCACCCAGGAGGTCTTCGTCCGCGTCTTCCGCTCGCTGTCCAGCTACCAGCCGGGCACCTTCGAGGGCTGGCTGCACCGCATCACCACGAACCTCTTCCTCGACCAGGTCCGCCGCAAGCAGCGCATCCGCTTCGACGCCCTCGCCGAGGACGCCGGCGACAAGCTGCCGAGCACCGACCACGGCCCCGAGCGCGCCTTCGAGCACCGCAACCTCGACGACGACGTGCAGAGCGCGCTGGACGCCCTGCCGCCGGACTTCCGCGCGGTCGTCGTCCTGTGCGACATCGAGGGCCTGTCCTACGAGGAGATCGCGGCCACGCTCGGCGTGAAGCTGGGCACCGTCCGCTCCCGCATCCACCGCGGCCGCGCCCAGCTGCGCGCCGCGCTCGCGCACCGGGCGCCCCGCCCCGCCGCCCCCGTCCGGCTCGCCTACGGCGAGGAGAAGCCGTGAGCGGTCCGCACCTCGGCACGCGGGTCAGCCCGCTGGTCGACGGGCGGCTCGCGGCGGACGCCGAGGCCCGTGCTCGCGAGCACCTGAGCGCCTGCCCGGACTGCGCGGGCGCCGTGGACTCCGAGCGCCTCGTCAAGGCGCGGCTGCAGACCCTCGCCGAGCCGCAGCTGTCCCAGGACCTGCTCGTGCGCCTGCTCGACATCGGCGGTCCCAGCGGACCGCTGCCGCCGCGCGACGCGCCGATGGCCGTGCCCGCGCGGCCCGTGGTGGGCACCGCCCCGCCCTCGCGCACCGACCCGGTCCGCGCCCCGCTGCGCGGTGCCGTGCGCCGGCCCGCCGGCCGGCGGGCGCGCCGCCGCCCCGTGGCCGCCGCCACCGTCGTGGCCGGCCCCGACGCGCTGCGCGGGCGCACGCTGCTCGTGCACCCCGGCGGGCGCAGCGGCACCCTCGGCTCGGCGCGCCTGGACGACGCCGTCACCGACGACGCGCGCGGGCTGCTGGAGACCGGCACCACCGCCTGCCTGCACCTGGGCGCCGACGGGCAGCGCCGCCACGACGAGCTGGAGGTGTTCGTGGAGTCCTTCGCCCCGCCGCCCCGCATGATCGTCTTCGGCGCCATCGACTTCGCCGCCGCGCTCGCCCGCGTCGGCGCCTTCCTCGGCTTCCACGTCACCGTCTGCGACGCCCGCCCGGTGTTCGCCACCGCGCGCCGCTTCCCCGACGCCGACGAGGTCGTCGTCGAGTGGCCGCACCGCTACCTGGCGCGCACCGAGGTCGACGAGCGCACCGTGCTGTGCGTGCTCACCCACGACCCCAGGTTCGACGTCCCCCTGCTGGAGGTCGCGCTGCGCGGACCGGCCGCCTACGTCGGGGCGATGGGCTCGCGGCGCACCCACGAGGACCGCCTCGCCCGGCTGCGCGAGAGCGGCCTGGACGAGGCGCAGCTGGCCCGGCTGTCCTCGCCGATCGGCCTGGACCTGGGTGCGCGCACCCCCGAGGAGACGGCCGTCTCCATCGCCGCCGAGATCACCGCCGCCCGCTGGGGCGGCAGCGGGGAGCCGTTGCGGCGCACCGCAGGACGCATCCACCACGAGGGCGCCGGCGGCGGGGGTGCCCGCAGGCGCTGACCGGTGCCGACCTGCGCCGACCGGTGCCGACCGGTCCGGGCGCCGTGGCAGGATGAGCGCCTGCGGGGCGGTAGCTCAGCCGGTCAGAGCAGGGAACTCATAATTCCTCGGTCGTGGGT
>NZ_JAAALL010000347.1 GCF_009906315.1 Kineococcus vitellinus
GCCCTGGAGCCCGCCCGCCGCGTCGCCGCCGTCCTGCGGGCCGGGCGGGCGGCCGCCACCGCCGCCGGCGCGGACGCCGAGACGGTGCTGTGGGCGCTGTGGCAGGCCGGTGGGCTCGCGGAGCGCTGGCGGGAGGCGGCGCTGGCACCGGCACCGGCACCGGCACCAGGTCCAGCGGCGGAGCGCGCCGTCCCCGACCCCGCGCGCGCCGACCGCGACCTGGACGCCGTGACGGCGCTGCTCGACGCCGCCGCCCGCTTCGGCCGGCTCTTCCCCGGCGGCGACGGCGCGCGGCGCTTCCTGCACCGGCAGGCCCGTGCGGAGGTGCCGGAGGACACCCTCGCCGACCGCGCCCCGGACGACGCCGCCGTCGTCCTCACCACGCCGCAGGGCGCGGCGGGGCGCGAGTGGGACGTCGTGGTCGTCGCGGGCGTGCAGGAGGGCGTCTGGCCGGACCTGCGCCTGCGCGGGCCGGTGCTCGGCGTCCAGGCCCTCGTCGACGTGCTGGCGGGCCGCGACCCCGACGGGCCGGGAGCCCGCCGGGTGGTCCTGGAGGACGAGCTGCGCCTGTTCCACGTGGCCGTCTCGCGGGCCCGCGAGGAGCTCGTCGTGACCGCCGTGCGGGACGGCGAGGAGCAGCCGTCCTCCTTCGTCGACCTCGTCGCCGCGGTCCCCGGCGCCCGCAGCGGCGACGGGGACGCGCCGACGGCGGGTGCGCGCCCGGTGTCCCTGCCGGCGCTGGTGGCCCGGCTGCGCCAGGTCGCGTGCGCACCGGCCGCGGCCGAGGACCCGCGGCGGCGGGCGGCGGCCGCGGTGCGGCTGGCCGAGCTGGCCGCCGCCGGGGTCCCCGGCGCCGACCCCGCCGACTGGTACGGCCTGCAGCCGGTCTCCGACGCCGGGCCGGTGCGCGCGCAGGGGGAGGTGGTCGTCTCGCCCTCGGAGGTGGAGACCTTCGAGCGCTGCGGGCTGCGCTGGTTCCTGGAGTCCTCCGGCGCCCGCCCGGCGCGCCCGCCCGGCCTCTCGATCGGCGCCCTGGTGCACCGCGTGGCCGCGCAGGCGCCGGCGGCGGAGGCCGTCGAGCTGCGCCGCCGGCTGGAGGAGCTGTGGCCGTCGCTGGGGCTGGCGCCGGGCTGGGTGTCCGCGGCCGCGCGCGAGCGCGCCGGGCGCATGCTCGACAAGCTCGCCGACTACCACCGCGACGCCCTCGCCCGCGGCCGCCGCCTCCTCGCCGTCGAGGCCCCCTTCGAGGTGCTCGTCGACGGGGTGCGCGTGCGCGGGCGCGTCGACCGCCTCGAGGCCGACGCCGACGGCCGTCCCCTCGTCGTCGACCTCAAGACCGGCCGCACCCAGCCCACGAGGGCCGAGGTGCAGCGCCACCCGCAGCTGGGCGTCTACCAGCTGGCCGTCGCCGCGGGAGCCTTCGGCGCGGCCGCCGAGGGCGGCGGGGCCCTGCTGGTGCAGCTCGGCGGGACCCAGCGCGCGGCGCCGCAGCAGCAGCAGCGCCCGCTGGCGGAGGACGAGGACCCGCGCTGGGCCGCGCAGCTGCTGCAGCGGGTGGCCGCCGGGATGGCCGCCGGCCGCTTCGAGGCCGTCGTCGGCCCCCAGTGCGGCACCTGCCCGGTGCTCAGCAGCTGCCCGGCCCACGAGGCCGGCCGCAGCGTCGCGGCGGGCGGTGCCCGGTGAGCGCCCCGCGCTGGGGCGCGGCCGAGATCGCCGCGCGGCTGGGGCGGCCCGCACCCACCCCCGAGCAGGTCGCCGTCGTGGAGGCGCCCGTGGAGCCGCTGCTCGTGGTCGCCGGCGCCGGGTCGGGCAAGACCGAGACGACGGCCTCGCGGGTGGTCTGGCTGGTGGCCAACGACCTCGTGGCCCCCGAGGACGTGCTGGGCCTGACGTTCACCCGCAAGGCGGCCGGTGAGCTGGCCGAGCGGGTGCGGCGCCGGCTGCGGGCGCTGCGCGCCCTGGGCGTGGGCGCAGCGGCGGGCCCGCCGGCGGGGGAGCCCGTGGTCTCCACCTACCACGCCTACGCGGCCTCGCTGGTCGCCGACCACGGGCTGCGCCTGGGCGTGGAGCCGCGCTCGCGGGTGCTCTCGGACGCCGGGGCCTGGCAGCTGGCCTCCGAGGTCGTGGAGACCTGGCGCGAGGACCTGCCGGACGTGCAGGCCTCCCCGGGCACCCTGGCCACCGCGCTGCTGCAGCTGGCGGGCGAGTGCGCCGAGCACCTGGTGGACCCGGCGCGGCTGGTGCGCTTCGTCGACGACCTCGACGCGAGGGTGCGGGCGCTGCCCAAGGACGCCGCGAGCGTGGCCCGCCACGGCGCGCACGTGCCGGGCGAGCCGTACGCGCGGGTGCGCGACCTGCTCGCCGTGCAGCGCACCCGCCGGGCCCTCGTGCCGCTGCTGGCGGAGTACGCGCGGCGCAAGCGGGAGGCCGAGCAGCTGGACTTCGGCGACCAGGTGCTGCTGGCGGCGCGGCTGGCGCGCGAGGTCGACGTGGTCGCGGCCGGCGAGCGCGCCCGCCACCGCGTCGTCCTGCTCGACGAGTACCAGGACACCAGCCACGCCCAGCTGAGCATGCTGCGGGCGCTCTTCGGCGACGGGCACCCCGTCACCGCCGTCGGCGACCCGCACCAGTCGATCTACGGCTGGCGCGGTGCGAGCGCCGGCAACCTGCTGGACTTCCCCGCGCACTTCCCGCGCGCCGACGGCACCCCGGCGCGCCGGCTGCCGCTGGCCACGAGCTGGCGCAACGACGCGGCCGTGCTGGCGGCCGCGAACCTGGTCGCCGCGCCGCTGGGCGCGGGCCCGGACGCGGGTGGGCTCGCGGCGCTGCGCGCGCGCCCGGACGCGGGCACCGGCCGGGTGCGCACGGCGTTCGCGGCGACGGTGGAGGAGGAGGCCGCGCAGGTGGCCGCCCGGCTGGCGGAGGTCTGGCGCGCCGACTCCGAGCGGCTGGCGGCGCAGGCCCGGGTGCCGGGCGCCGATCCGCGACCGCGCCGCACGATGGCCGTGCTGTGCCGCCGGCGCAGCCGCTTCGCCGTCCTGCAGCGGGCGCTGCACGAGGCGGGGCTGCCGGTGCGCGTGGTGGGCCTGGGGGGCCTGCTGTCGACCCCCGAGGTGCGCGACGTCGTGGCGACCCTGCACGTGCTGCACGACCCCGAGCGCGGCGACCAGCTGGCCCGGCTGCTGACCGGCGCCCGCTGGCGGCTGGGCGCGCGCGACCTGGCCGCGCTGGGCGACCTGGCCCGCCGGTCGCGGCGCGAGCGCCCGCGCGGGGACGGCGAGGGGGACGGCGCCCGCGCGGGCGGAGGCGAGCCCGCCGGCCTGGTCGAGGCGCTCGACGAGCTGCCGCCGTCGTGGACCGGCGCGGACGGGCCCGCGGGGCGGGAGCTGTCGGAGCCCGCCCGCGCCCGGCTGGAGCGGCTGGCCGCCGTGCTGCGGCGGCTGCGCACCCGCACCCACCTGCCGGTGGCCGACCTCGTCGGCGAGGTGGAGCGCGCGCTGCTGCTGGACGTGGAGGTGGCCGCCCGCCCGGGCGCCTCCCCGGCCGCCGCGCGCGCCGACCTGGACGCGCTGGCCGACGCCGCGGCCTCGTTCGCGGCCAGCGCCCGGCGCCCGGGCCTCGGGGGGTTCCTGGCGTGGCTGGAGGCGGCCGAGGAGCGCGAGCGCGGGCTGGAGCCGGCGGCCGCGGACGTGGCCCCCGACGCCGTCCAGCTGCTGACCGTGCACGCCGCCAAGGGCCTGGAGTGGGACGTCGTCGCCGTGCCCGGCCTGGTGGAGGGCACCTTCCCGGCGGCCGGCGCGAGCGCGCCCGGCTGGCTCGGCGGCACCGGTGCGGCGGGGGTGCTGCCGTACCCGCTGCGCGGGGACCGCGAGCACCTGCCCCGCTTCGACGTCGAGGGCGCCGGCACGCAGAAGGAGCTGGACACCGCCCGCGAGCGGTTCCAGGCCGCCTGCGGCGAGCACGAGCTGGCCGAGGAGCGGCGGCTGGCGTACGTGGCCTTCACCCGCGCCCGCCAGGAGCTGCTGCTCTCCGGCGCCTGGTGGGACGAGGGCGGCACGCCGCGCGAGCCCTCGCGCTTCCTGGGCGAGCTGCTGCGGGCACCGGCGGGAGCGGTGCCCGGCCTGGTGGCCCTGCCGCCGGCGCCCGCCCCGCCGCCGTGCGGGGGTTGGG
>NZ_JAAALL010000348.1 GCF_009906315.1 Kineococcus vitellinus
GGCACCAGGAGATGGTGTCACCGGATCGCGGCACCCGCGGCGCGGGTCAGCCCCGGAAGGGCGGCGGGGGCGCGGCGAGCGTGGCGCGGGGGCAGTCCTGCAGGCGCAGGCCGCCGTGGCCGAGGGCCTCGTCGCACAGCGACTCCACGCTCCAGCCGAGCTGGCTGCCGAAGAGCGTGACGGTGACGCGGTAGACGGTGATCTCGTACTTGGTGGGGGTGCCGTAGGCGACGTGGATGCGGCCGATGAGCTCGGCGCCGGCGGCGTTCTCCGGCCCGTTCCACGGGCGGTCGTAGCGGCTCCACAGCGAGGGGCCGGCCTGCCAGACCCCGCCGTTCTGCACGTCGCGCAGGGCCAGCTCGACGAGCACGGAGCGGGCGGCCTCCTCGGGCACGATGGCCGCGGGGCGGATGACCTCGGAGATCTCGCCCGCGGCGGCGCGGCTGGCGGTGCGGTTCGGCTGCTCGTCCACGGGGTCCTCTCACCTGTCGGGGCGGGCGCCCGGCCGGCCGCTCGCTGCACTGGTCCCGCTCCTGCATCGGCACCGCGCGGGCCGTCCTTGAGCGGTGCGTGCGGATCACCGCGGCGTCACGACGGCGTCACGATGCGCGACACGCTGTGCAGGGATCGCGCTGGTGCTGGTGTGCGCGTGGTGGCGTGCGGCATGATGTCGCCGTACGAAAGGCACGCCAAGTAGTCAGAACACCACTTTCCGTCGCTCTGTGTGCGTGAGGCCGTTGGGGAAGACGTCCCTCAACCGACGCAGAGGAGAACGGCATGTCCGGTGCGACGACTCGCGGTGTGCTCTTCGTGCACTCCGCACCGCGAGCGCTCGTCCCGCACATCGAGTGGGCAGCCGGCGGTGTCCTCGGCGTGCGCGCGTCCTTCGACTGGACGAGCCAGCCGGTCGCTCCCGGCTGCCTGCGCGCGGAGTACTCCTGGCAGGCGCCGCAGGGCTCCGGGGCACTGCTCGCCTCCGCGCTGCGCGGCTGGTCGCACCTGCGCTTCGAGGTCACCGAGGAGGCCTCCCAGGGCTGCGACGGCGGCCGCTGGAGCCACACCCCCGCCCTCGGCATCTTCCACGCCGTCACCGACGTCCACGGCAACGTCCAGGTGCCCGAGGACCGCGTCCGGGCCGCCCTGGAGCTGCTGCAGAGCCCGGTGGCCGACCCCGAGGCCGCGCGGCGCGTGCTGTCGCTGGCCGTGGGGGAGGCGTGGGACAGCGAGCTGGAGGCGTTCCGGCACGCCGGCGACGACACCCCCGTGCGCTGGCTGCACCAGGTCGGCTGAGCGGCCGCACCGGGCCGGGCGCACCCGCTCCGCACGTGCAGCAGGGCCCCGCACCGTCGACGGTGCGGGGCCCTGCTGCGTGCCGGCGCCTCAGGCCGAGGCGAAGACCACGCTGACGTTGTGGCCGCCGAAGCCGAAGGCGTTGTTCAGCCCGATCAGCCGCCCCTGCCCGGGCAGCGGCCGGGGGTCCTTGCGGACGACGTCGAGGCTGACCTCGGGGTCGATGTCGTCGACGTTGATGGTCGGCGGGGCCATCCGGTCGCGCAGCGCCAGCATGGTGAAGATGCTCTCCACCGCGCCGGCCGCACCCAGCAGGTGCCCCGTCATGGACTTCGTGGCCGAGACCGCGATGCCGTCCACGGCGTCGCCCAGCGCCAGCCGCAGCCCCTTGTCCTCGGCGACGTCGCCGACCGGGGTCGACGTGGCGTGCGCGTTGACGTGGGTCAGGTCCGAGGGCTGCAGGCCCGCCTGCCGCAGCGCGTCGCCGATGGCCCGGGCGACCCCGGCGCCCTCCGGCTCCGGGGCGGCGACGTGGTGGGCGTCCGCCGACAGCCCCGCGGCCAGCAGCTCGGCGTGGACGCGGGCCCCGCGCGCGCGGGCGTGCTCCTCCGCCTCCAGGACGACGATGCCGGCGCCCTCGCCCAGGACGAAGCCGTCGCGGGCGGTGTCGAAGGGCCGCGAGGCGCGCGCGGGGTCCTCGTTGCGCCGCGACAGGGCGTGCATCGAGGCGAAGCTGGCGATGGGTAGCGGGTGGATGGCCGCCTCCGTGCCGCCGGCGATGACCATGTCGGCCCGCCCGCTGCGGATGAGGTCGAAGCCGTAGGCGAGGGCCTCGGCGCCGGAGGCGCACGCGCTGACCGGGGTGTGCGCCCCGGCGCGGGCGCCGAACTCCAGGCTGATGGACGCCGTCGGGCCGTTGGCCATGAGCATCGGGACGGTGAGCGGCAGGACGCGGCGGGCGCCCTTCTCGCGCAGCGTGTCGTAGGCCGTCATCAGGGTCCAGATGCCGCCGATGCCGGTGGCCACGACCGAGGCCAGGCGCAGCGGGTCCACCTCGGGGGTGCCCGCGTCGGCCCAGGCCTCGCGGGCCGCGATGACCGCGAACTGCTGGGAGGGGTCCAGCCGCTTGACCTCGCGCCGCTCCAGGACCGCGTCGGCGCGGACGGCGGCCTGCGCGGCGAAGGTCACCGGCAGCTCGTGCTCGTGGATCCAGTCGTCGGTGATGGGGCGCGCGCCGGAGCGCCCGGCGAGCGCGGCCTCCCAGGACGACCGGACGTCACCGCCGATCGGGGTCGTCGCTCCCATCCCGGTGACGACGACGCGGCGCGACGTTCCCGTCGTGGTCATGGTCATGGTCGGTCAGCTCCTTCTCGAGCTCTGACGGCGAACTGCTGGGTCGTGCGGTGGTGCGTCCTCAGCCCTGCGCCTGGGAGATGTAGGCGACGGCGTCGCCGACGGTGCGCAGGTTCTTGACGTCCTCGTCGGGGATGCGGACGCCGAACTTCTCCTCGGCGTTCACGACGATGGTCATCATCGACAGCGAGTCGATGTCCAGGTCGTCCGTGAAGGACTTGTCGGCCTGGACGCTGTCGGTGGGCAGGCCCGTCTCCTCGTTGACGATCTCGGCGAGACCGCTGAGGATCTCCTGCTCACTGGCCATGCGTTGCTCCTCCATCTGGTGGGTGACCGGTCCGGTCACCGCAAGCGGCCTGGGCGCGGCGTGCGACCCAGGGGATCCGAGGGCCCCGGTCAGGGCAGCCGCACGACCTGCGCGGCGTAGGACAGCCCGGCGCCGTAGCCGATGAGCAGCGCCAGGCCGCCCGAGGGCGCGTCGCCGTCGGCCATCGCGCGCTCCATCGCCAGCGGCACGGAGGCGGCGGAGGTGTTGCCCATGTCGACGATGTCGCGGGCGACGTGCACCTTCTCGGGCAGGCCCAGCTGCTTGACCATCGCGTCGATGATGCGCGCGTTGGCCTGGTGCGGCACGAAGACGTCGATGTCCTCGGCGGTGACGCCGGCCGCGTCGAGGGCGGCCTGGGCGACCGGGGCCATCTGCCACACGGCCCACCGGAAGACCGACTGGCCCTGCTGCTCCAGGTAGGGCCAGCGCTCGCCGTCGTGCGGGGCGCTCGCGCCGTCCTGCGCGGCGGCCTCGGCGGCACCGGGCGCCTCGGCGGCCATCGCCGCCTCCGCGGCCACGACCTGCCCGGCGCCGGCGCGCAGCTCCAGCCAGGAGAACTTCGACTTGATGGCGTCGGCCTGCCCGCCGTCCGAGCCCCACACGGTGGGGCCGATGCCGACCTCGTCGGAGGCGCCGACGACGGCCGCCCCGGCCCCGTCGGCGAACAGGAACGCGGTGGAGCGGTCGTGCTTGTCGGTGAAGTCGGACAGCTTGTCGACCCCCACGACGAGGACGTTGCGGGCGGTGCCGCCGCGCACGAGGTCCGCGGCCAGGGCGATGCCGTGGCAGAAGCCGGCGCAGCCGGCGGAGATGTCGAAGGCGGCGGCCGGGGTGGCGCCCAGGCGGTGCGCGAGCACCGCGGCGGCGGCCGGGGTCTGGTAGGGGTGCGACACGGTCGCCAGCACGACGGCGTCCACGTCGGAGCCGGTCAGCCCGGCCGCGGCGAGCGCCTTGGCGGCCGCGTCCTCGCTCATGTCGACGACCGAGACGTCCGGCGCGGCCCAGCGGCGGGTCTTGATGCCGGTGCGCTGCTGGATCCACTCGTCGGAGGAGTCGATCCAGGTGCACACCTCCGCGTTGTCGATGACGCGCGGCGGCCGGTGGGCGCCGACGCCGAGGATGCGCGCCTCGCGGGTGGGGGCGGAGGTCAGTGCGGTCACAGGGCGGCCTCCGCGGGGGTCGTGGTCGGGGTG
>NZ_JAAALL010000349.1 GCF_009906315.1 Kineococcus vitellinus
CCCCCCGGTGGACCCGGCGGCGGCCGCGCTCGCCGGGCCCACCGCCGGGTCCACCGGGGGGCGGCCCTTGAGGGCGACGGCCGCGGCGGCGGTGACGGCCGTGCCCACGAGGATGGCCAGCAGGTACAGCGGCCAGTGGCCGACGAGGCCGAAGACCACGACACCGCCGTGCGGGGCGCGCAGGGTGTTGCCGAAGGCCATGACCAGGCCGCCGGTGAGCCCGGAGCCGAGCACGACGGCCGGGATGGTGCGCAGCGGCGCGGTGGCGGCGAACGGGATGGCGCCCTCGGTGATGAAGAACGCGCCGAGCAGCACCGCCGCCTTGCCGTTCTCGCGCTCGGCCTCGCTGAAGCGGCTCCTGCGCGCGAACGTCGCCAGCGCCATGCCCAGCGGCGGCGTCATCCCGGCCGCCATGCAGGCGGCCATGACCCGCAGCTCCACGGCGTCGCCGGAGGCGGTGGCCACCGTGGCCAGCCCGGTGGTGGCGAAGGTGTAGGCGACCTTGTTGATGGGCCCGCCGAGGTCGGCGGCCATCATGGCGCCCAGCACGATCCCCAGCACGACGATCCCGCTGCCGGTCAGGGAGTTCAGCCCCGCCGTCAGCGCGTCCATGAGGGCCTTCAGCGGCCGGCCCAGCACGACGAGCAGGGCCCCGGCCGTCACCGACGTGGCGATCAGCGGGATGACGACGACGGGCATGACGCCGCGCACCGCGGTGGGCACCCGCAGCCGGGCCAGGCCGAGGGCCGTGAAGCCCCCGAGGAAGCCCGCCACGAGGCCGCCGAGGAAGCCGGCGCCGACGGTGACGGCGACCGCACCGCCGACGAAGCCGGGGGCGATGCCCGGGCGGTCGGCGACGGCGAAGCCGATGAAGCCGGCCAGGACGGGCACGAGGAAGCCGAACGACGCGCTGCCGACGACGAACAGCACCCCCGCCCAGTCGCGCGCGGACAGCGGGTCGAACGCGTCGATGAGGTCCTCGGCCCGGACCTCGCTGATCCGGAAGCCGCCGATGAGGTAGGACAGCGCGATCATGATGCCGCCGGCGGCGACGAACGGGATCATGTAGCTGACACCGGTCATGAGCCACTGCCGGACCCGGGTGCCGACCCGCGCCCCCGCCCCGGCCCGCGCGCCGGGGGCGGCGCCGGACCCGGCGACGGACCCGGCGACGGACCCGGCAGGGGCCTGCGCGACGGACCCGGCCGCCGAGCCCGCGGGTCCCGCGGAGCCCGAGGACTCGACGGTGGCGACCGCCGCGGCCAGGACGCCCGGCGCGTCGGCGACGGCCTTCTTGACGCTGACCTGCAGCAGCGGCAGCCCGGCGAAGCGGCCCTTGTCGCGGACCTCGAGGTCGGCGGCGAAGATCGCGCCGTCGGCGGCGGCGATGACGGCCGGGTCCACCGGGGCCGCGCCCGCCGCGCCCTGCGTCTCCACGACGACCTCGTGACCGGCGCTGCGGCCCGCCTGCTCCAGCGCCTCGGCGGCCATGTAGGTGTGGGCGATGCCCGTGGGGCAGGAGGTCACCGCGACGAACCTCATCGCCCGCAGACCTCCCGCAGGACGATCTCGGCCAGCGCCTCGGCGCCGGGGGCCTGCAGCAGCGACGCGCGGAACGGGGCGTGCACGAGCTTGCGGGCCAGCGCGGCGAGGACCTGCAGGTGCTCGCCCTCCCCGTCGGCGGGCGCGGCGATGAGGAAGACGAGGTTCGCCGGGCCGTCCGGGGCTCCCCAGTCGAGGCCCTCGCCGCTCACGACGCGCCCGACGGCGAGGCTGGGCACGGTGACGGCGCTCGAGCGGGCGTGCGGCAGCCCGATCCCGCCGGGGACGCCGGTGGCCATCTGCTCCTCGCGGGCGGTCACGTCGGCGAGGAAGCGCTCGAGGTCGCTGACGCGGCCGACGTCGGCCAGGCGCCGGGCCAGCTGGCGCGTGGCGTCGGCGCGGTCGGCGGCGCGCAGGTCGGCGTCCACGAGCTCGGGAGCGGTGAGGTCGGCGTCGGCGGTCATCGCTGGAGGTCCTCCGCGGGGTGTCGGGATCGGGGTGCCGGCGCGGCCCGGCGGCTCAGGCGTCGATGCGCTCGCGGTCCAGCCGCTCGGCCCCGGCGATGATGAAGTCCTTGCGGGGGCCCACGTCGTTGCCCATGAGCAGCTCGAAGACCCGCTCGGCGACCGCCCCGTCGGCCACGGTCACCCGCCGCAGCGTGCGGTGCGCGCGCTCCATCGTCGTCTCGGCCAGCTGGTCCTCGTCCATCTCCCCCAGCCCCTTGTAGCGCTGGGGGTCCTTGTAGGTGCGCCCGCGCCGGGCCAGGTCGGCGGTCACCTTGCGCAGCTCGGCGTCGGAGTAGGTGTAGACCACCTCGCGCTTGGCGCGACCGGTGCCGTTGACCTCGATGCGGTGCAGCGGCGGCACGGCGGCGAAGACGCGGCCGGCCTCGATGAGCGGGCGCATGTAGCGGAAGAACAGCGTCAGCAGCAGCGTGCGGATGTGCGCGCCGTCGACGTCCGCGTCGGTCATCAGCACGATCTTGCCGTAGCGCACCGCCGACAGGTCGAAGCTGCGCCCGGAGCCGCCGCCGACGACCTGGATGATCGAGGCGCACTCGGCGTTCTTCAGCATGTCCGCCACGGACGCCTTCTGGACGTTGAGGATCTTGCCGCGCAGCGGCAGCAGCGCCTGGTACTCGGAGTTGCGCGCCCCCATGGCGGTGCCCAGCGCGGAGTCGCCCTCGACGAGGAAGAGCTCGGTGTTGTCGACGTCGTCGGAGCGGCAGTCCTTGAGCTTGGCCGGCAGCGAGGAGGACTCCAGGGCGTTCTTGCGCCGCTGCGTCTCCTTGTGCAGGCGCGCGGAGATGCGGCTCTTCATCTCCGTGACGACCTTGTCGAGCACCACCGCGGCCTGCTGCTTGTCGTCGCGCCGCGGGGAGGCGAAGACCTCCCCGAGCTCCCGCTCGACGACCCTGCGCACGATCGGGCGCACGGCGGCGGTGCCGAGGACCTCCTTGGTCTGGCCCTCGAACTGCGGCTCGGCCAGCCGGACGGTGACGACGGCCGTGAGGCCGGCGAGGACGTCGTCCTTCTCCAGCTTCTCGTCCTTGCCGACCTTCAGGCGGCGGGCCTGGGCGTCCACCTGCTTCTTGACCGCCGCGAACAGGCCCTGCTCGAAGCCGGCGAGGTGGCTGCCGCCCTTGGGGGTGGAGATGATGTTGACGAAGGAGCGCACGGTCGGGTCGTAGCCGGTGCCCCAGCGCAGCGCGATGTCGACGACGCACTGGCGCTGCACGTCCTGCGGCGTCATGTGGCCGCTGTCGTCGAGGACCGGGACGGTCTCGGTGAAGACGTCCTCGCCCTGCAGCCGCCACACCGAGGTCACCGGCGCGTCCGGGGTCAGGTACTCGGCGTACTCGCTGATGCCGCCGTCGTGCTGGAAGACCTCCTCGGTGGGCTCGCCCGTGCGCTCGTCGCGCACGACGATGCGCAGGCCCGGCACGAGGAAGGAGGTCTGGCGGGCGCGGGCGGCGAGGTCCTCGTAGGAGAACGCGGCCTCCTTGAGGAAGATCTGCCGGTCCGCCCAGTAGCGCACCCGGGTCCCGGTCGCCCCGCGCTTGGCGCGCCCGACGACCTCCAGCCCCGTGGTGGGGGTGAAGTCGGCGTCCGGCCCCTCGCCCGCGTAGCGCCCGGGCGTGCCGCGCCGGAAGCTCGTGGCCCACGTCTTGCCGCCGCGGTCGACCTGGACGTCCAGGCGCGCGGACAGCGCGTTCACCACGCTGGCGCCGACGCCGTGCAGACCGCCGGAGGCCGAGTACGACCCGCCGCCGAACTTGCCGCCGGCGTGCAGGTGGGTGAAGACGACCTCCACGCCCGACAGGCCCGTGCGCCGCTCGACGTCCACGGGGATGCCGCGGCCGTCGTCGTGGACCTCCACGGAGCCGTCGGCGTGCAGCACCACGTCGATGCGGCTGCAGTGCCCGCCCAGGGCCTCGTCGACGGAGTTGTCGATGATCTCCCACAGGCAGTGCATGAGCCCGCGGGAGTCGGTGGAGCCGATGTACATGCCCGGTCGCTTGCGGACGGCCTCCAGGCCCTCCAGGACGAGCAGGTTGGCGGCGGTGTAGCGGTCCTCACCGCCCTCCTCGCGCGCGCGGGAGCGGGGGGTGGGGG
>NZ_JAAALL010000034.1 GCF_009906315.1 Kineococcus vitellinus
GTCCCGGCCGGCCGCCCGCCGCGCACGAGCGGCAGCCACAGCAGGGCGGCCGCCAGCGCCGGCGCGACCCACACCGCCAGCGCCGTGCGCCACCCGCCGGCCAGCTGCTGCGCCAGCGGCACCGCCACCCCGGAGGCCAGGCTGCCGGCGACCTGCATCAGCACGACGTAGCCGCTGGTGAGCAGCGTGGTGCGGCCGGGGAACTCCGCGCGCACGAGCGCGGGCAGCAGGACGTTGGCGACGGCGATGCCGGCGCCCACCAGGGCGGTCCCGGCGAACAGCGGCACGGCGCCGGGCACCCAGCGCAGCGCGCCCCCGGCGACGAGGAGGGCGAGGGCGGCGACGAGCGTGCCGCGGGTGCCCCAGCGGGCGGCGGCGCGCGGCACGAACGGGGAGCAGCCGGCGAAGGCGAGCAGCGGCAGCGAGGTGAGCGCGCCGGCGGCCGCGGCGCCCAGGCCGCTGTCGGCCGACAGCACGGGCAGCAGCGGCCCGACGCCGGTGAGCGGGGAGCGCATCGAGCACGCCACCAGCAGCAGGCCGGCGACGAGCAGCAGCGCGGTGCGGCGGGCGGTCACCGACCGGCCCGGGCGGCCCGCGCCTCGCTGCGCAGGTACACCAGGCCCAGCACGGGCAGCACCAGCGGCACGAACAGGTAGCCGGCGCCGTAGCCGGACCAGACGGTGGAGTCGGGGAAGGCGCGGGCGTCGGCGAGGCTGAGGGTGCCGACGACGAGGACGCCCACCAGCTCCACCGAGCAGGCCACCCAGGCGGCGCGGCGCCAGCGGGGGCCGGTGCGCCCCAGGCCCAGGGTGGCGACGACGTAGACGAGGCCGGCGAACGCCGAGAGCGCGTAGGCCAGCGGGGCCTCGGAGAAGCGCTCGGCGATCTGCACGGCGGCCCGGGAGACGGCGGCGATCGCGAAGACGGCGTACAGGGCCACGAGCACCCGCCCGAGGCCGGTGGTGCGCCGGGGGGCGCCCCGCCCGTCCCCGCGCCCGTCCCCGCTCACGCGGTCACCTCGAAGAGGAGGAAGGCGCGGTAGGCGACGACGACGACGGCCAGGCAGGCGACGGCGAGCACGAGGGTGCTGGGGCGCGAGCGGTCCGCCAGGGTCCACAGCGTCCCGGCGGGCAGCAGGAACGGCGCGACGACGAGGTAGGCGATCGAGGTGGCCAGCTCCTCCGGGCGCGGGCCGGCGACCAGCCGCACGACGCCCGCCACGAGCAGGACGAGCACGGCCAGCTCGACGACGGCCAGGCCCACCAGGTGGGCCCTGCCCACGCGGCGGTCGCGGGCGGCGGTGACGACGGCCCAGGCGCCCATGAGCAGCGCGAGCGAGCAGACCACCGCGACGAGGGCACCGGACACGGGGGTGAACTCTACGAGGACCGGGAAGGCTTCCCGCACCGCATCGGTTGCACCAGGACATGGATCTGTTCTCCCCCGTCGCGCTCGGCGACCTGCAGCTGCCCAACCGCCTCGTCATGGCCCCGCTGACCCGCATGCGCTCGGGGGCGGCGGGCGTGCCCGGGCCGCTGGTGGCCGAGCACTACGCGCAGCGCGCGAGCCTGGGGCTGATCGTCAGCGAGGGCACCTACCTCGACGGGGAGTCGCGCGGCTTCGCCGGCCAGCCGGGCGTCGTCACCGACGAGCAGGTGGAGGGCTGGCGGCGGGTGGCCGACGCGGTGCACGCCGCCGGCGGGCGCATCGTCATGCAGCTCATGCACGCCGGGCGCGTCTCGCACCCGCGGCTCACCGGCTCCCGGGTCGTCGCGCCCAGCGCGATCGCCATCGAGGGCCAGGCGCACACCCCGGCCGGCAAGGAGCCCTTCCCGGTGCCGCACGCGCTGAGCACCGAGGAGGCCGCCGCGGTCGCCACCACCTTCGCCACCGCCGCGCGCCGCGCCGTGCACGAGGCCGGCCTGGACGGCGTGGAGGTCCACGGCGCCAACGGCTACCTGCTGCACGAGTTCCTCTCCCCCGCCTCCAACACCCGCGAGGACCGCTACGGCGGCTCGCCGCAGGACCGGGCCCGGCTGGTGGTCGAGGTCACCACCGCCGTCGCCGAGGCGGTCGGCGCGGGACGCACCGGCATCCGCATCTCGCCCGAGCACAACATCCAGGGCGCCCTGGAGACCGACCCGGCCGACGTGGAGGCGACCTACCAGGCGCTCGTGGAGGGCCTGCGCCCGCTGGGCCTGGCGTACCTGAGCGTGCTGCACGCCGAGCCGGAGGGCGCGCTCGTGCAGGGCCTGCGCAAGCGCTTCGAGGGCCCGCTCATGGCCAACAGCGGCTTCGGCGTCGTCACCTCCCGCCAGGACGCGCTCGACCTCGTCGCCGACGGCGTCGCGGACGCGGTCGCCGTGGGCCGCGCCGTCATGGCCAACCCCGACCTGCTGGAGCGCTGGCGGCGCGGGCTGCCGGAGAACGAGCTGGACCAGGCGACCGTCTACTCCTCCGGCCCCGAGGGCTACACCGACTACCCGACCGCGACGGGCGCCGGGGCCTGAGGCCCTGCGCGGCACCCGGCCGGGCGCTCCGCCGGACCGGGTGCCGCGGGGCGGGACCTACTCGCCCCGCTCGTTGCCCACGGAGGAGTGCTCGCCCACCGGCCGCGCCTGCGGCAGCCCGGTGCCGATGACCTGGTCGATGACGCGGTGGGCGATGGACTGGGGGTCCAGGCCGGCGTCGCGCAGGATCTCCCCGCGCGAGGCGTGGTCGAGGAAGCGGTCGGGCAGGCCGAGCTCGGTCACGCCGGTGTCCACGTCGGCCGCGCGCAGGTCCTGCCGCAGCCGGGTGCCGACGCCGCCGACGCGCACCCCGTCTTCGATGGTGACCACGAGGCGGTGCTCGCGGCAGAGGTCGACGAGCGAGGAGGCGACGGGCACGACCCAGCGCGGGTCGACCACGGTCGCGCCGATGCCCTGCGCGGCCAGCAGGGCCGCGGCCTCCAGCGCGGTCGTGGCCATGGCCCCGATGGCGACGATGAGCACGTCCCTGGCGTCGCCGGGCGCCTCGCGCAGCACGTCGACGCCGTCGGGCAGGCGCAGCACGCGGGGGACGTCCGGGCCGACCGAGCCCCGGGGCCAGCGCAGCACGGTGGGGGCGTCGTCGACCGCGACCGCCTCGGCGAGCTCCTCGCGCAGGGTGGCGGCGTCGCGGGGCGCGGCGATGCGGATGCCGGGGACGGTCTGCAGCAGGGCCAGGTCCCACATGCCGTGGTGGCTGGGCCCGTCCGGCCCGGTGACGCCGGCGCGGTCCAGCACGAAGGTGACGCCCGCGCGGTGCAGGGCCACGTCCATGAGCACCTGGTCGAAGGCGCGGTTCATGAAGGTGGCGTAGATCGCGACGACCGGGTGCAGCCCGCCGTAGGCCAGGCCCGCGGCGGTCGTCACGGCGTGCTGCTCGGCGATCCCCACGTCGAAGACCCGCTGCGGGTGCCGCCGCTGGAACTCGTGCAGGCCGGTGGGGCGCAGCATGGCCGCGGTGATGGCCACGAGCTGGGGGTGGCGGTCGCCGAGGCTCGCCAGCTCGTCGGCGAAGACGGAGGTCCACGAGCGGCCCGAGCTGGACTCCAGGGGTTCGCCGGTGGTGGGGTCGATGCGGCCCACGGCGTGGAACTGGTCGGCCGCGTCGCGCAGCGCCGGCTCGAAGCCGTGGCCCTTCTCGGTGATGGCGTGCACGATCACCGGCGTGCCGTAGTCGCGGGCCTGCCGCAGGGTCTCCTCCACCGCCTGCAGGTCGTGCCCGTCGATCGGCCCGAGGTACTTGATGTCGAGGTTGGAGTACAGCGCCTCGTTGCCGGTGAAGCGGGAGAGGAACCCGTGGGCCCCGCCGCGCAGGCCGCGGTAGACCGCGCGGGCGGGCGAGCCGAAGCGGTTGGCGGCGGCCGCGCTCTTCTCGTGCAGCGTGCGGTAGCCCCGGCGGGTCCGCACCGAGTTCAGGTACCGCGCCATCCCGCCGATCGTGGGCGCGTAGGAGCGGCCGTTGTCGTTGACGATGATGACCAGGCGGCGGTCGTTGTCGTGGGAGATGTTGTTGAGGGCCTCCCACGTCATGCCGCCCGTCAGCGCGCCGTCGCCGACGACGGCGACGACGGTGCGGTCGGACTGGCCGTTGAGGCGGAAGGCGCGGGAGATGCCGTCCACCCACGACAGCGACGACGACGCGTGCGAGGACTCGACGATGTCGTGCTCGGACTCGCTGCGCTGGGGGTAGCCGGCGATGCCGCCGCGCTCGCGCAGCCGGGAGAAGTCCTGCCGGCCGGTGAGGAGCTTGTGCACGTAAGACTGGTGGCCGGTGTCGAACACGAAGGGGTCCCGGGGCGAGTCGAAGACGCGGTGCATCGCCAGCGTCAGCTCCACGACCCCCAGGTTCGGCCCCAGGTGGCCCCCGGTCTTGGCGACCTCCGCGACGAGGAAGCGCCGGATCTCGGCGGCCAGCTCGAGCACCTGGGGGTGCGAGAGGGCCTTCAGGTCGCGCGGGGACCGTATCGATTCGAGCAGGGTCACGGGTGCTCCTCTCGTCTGCCCGGACAGCTTAGGCCGCTCCCCGGGCGGCGCCAGGTGGGCGGCGGGCGGGCGCCCGCCTCAGCGGGCGGCGCGCGCGAAGCTGCGCCGGGAGTTCTCGACGTGGCGCACCATCGCCGCCCGCGCGCGCGCCGGGTCGCCGGAGGCGATGGCGGCGACGACCTGGCGGTGCTCGGTCCAGGCGCGCAGCCCCTGCTGCGGCACCGTGGTGGCGTAGGCCCACTGGACCTGCTCGCCGACCCTGCGCAGCACCAGGGCCATGCTGCGCGCGCCGGACAGCCGGGCGACGGCGCCGTGGAAGCGGCTGTTGAGCTCCGCGCCGAGGACCGGGTCGCCGCCGTCGAGGGCGGCGAACCCGGCGTCCACGACCTCGGTGAGCTGCGGCACGAGCTCGTCGTCCCCGGCCGCGACCCGCTCGGCGCAGCGGGTCGCGGTGATGCCCTCCACGACGCAGCGCACCGCGTACAGGTCGGTGAGGTCGTCGACGGGCACCTGCGCGACCCGGGCGCCGGCGTTGGGCCGCAGCTCGACGAACCCCTCCCCCGCCAGGGCCCGCAGCGCCTCCCGCACGGGGACGCGGGAGGTGCCGTAGCGCTCGACGAGGCTGGCCTCGGTGAGGCGCGCACCGGGCGCGAAGGCGCCGCCGAGCACGTCGCGGCGCAGCGCCTCGGTGACCCGCTCGGCCGATCCGCCCACGTTCAGGCGGCGGCGCGGCCGGGGATGGCCGACAGCAGCTGGGCGGTGTACTCGTGGCGGGGGGAGGCGAACACGTCCTCGATGGTGCCCTGCTCGACGACCCGCCCGGCGCGCATGACGAGGACGTCGTGGGCGAGGTGGCGCGCGACGGCCAGGTCGTGCGTGATGAACAGGTACGTCAGGCCCAGCTCGTCCTGCAGGCGCTCCAGCAGCGCGAGCACCTGCTGCTGCACGAGGACGTCGAGGGCGGAGGTGGCCTCGTCGAGGACGACGACGCGCGGGTTGAGCGCCAGCGCCCGGGCGATCGCGACGCGCTGGCGCTGCCCGCCGGACAGCTCCGCCGGCCGGCGCTGGGCCAGGCCCCGGCTGAGCGCCACCTGGTCCAGCAGCTCGCCGACCCGGGCGCGGCGGCTGCGGGCGTCCCCGGCGCGGGCGATGCGCAGCGGCTCGTCGATCAGCCGCTCCAGCGTCATCGTGGGGTCCAGGGAGCCGTAGGGGTCCTGGAAGACCGGTTGCACGTCGCGCCGGCCCCCGGCGACGTCGACGGCGCCGGAGGTCGGGGCCTCCAGGCCCAGCACGAGCCGCGCCGTCGTCGTCTTGCCGGAGCCGGACTCCCCGACGACGGCCGTGGTCGTGCCGGCGCGCACCGCGAAGGAGACGCCGTCGACGGCCCGCACGTGCTCGCGCTGCCCGCGCACCCGGTACTCCTTGACGAGGTCGCGGACGACGAGGACGTCCTCGCCGGGACCCTCTGGCCGCGGGCGGGCACCGGCCCGCCCGGCGGTGGCGGGGGCGGCCGCCACGAGCCGGCGGGTGTAGGCGTCGGCCGGCTCGCCCAGCACCCGGCGCGCCGGGCCGGTCTCCACGACGCGGCCCTCGGACATGACGAGGACGTCGTCGCAGCGCTCGGCGGCGAGGGCGAGGTCGTGGGTGACCAGCAGCAGCGACGCCCCGCGCGCGGTGGTCAGCCGGTCCAGGTGGTCCAGGATCTGCCGCTGCACCGTGACGTCGAGCGCGGAGGTCGGCTCGTCGGCGATGAGCAGCTCCGGTTCGGCCGCCAGCGCCATCGCGATGAGCACCCGCTGGCGCATGCCGCCGGAGAACTCGTGCGGGTACTGCCGCGCGCGGCGGCCGGCGTCGGGGATGCCGGCCTCCTCCAGCAGCTCGACGGCGCGGTCGCGGGCCGCGGCGCCCCGGGCCAGCCCGTGCATCCGCAGCGTCTCCGCGACCTGCCGGCCCACGCGCGCGGAGGGGTTGAGGTTCGACATCGGGTCCTGCGGGACCAGGCCGACCTGCCGGCCGCGCAGCCGGCGCAGGCGCCCCTCGTCGCGGCCGACCAGCGCGGCGGTGACGTCGTCCCCGCAGACGCTCACGCGCCCGCCGGTGACGCGGCCGGCGCCCTGCAGCAGCCCGAGGACGGCCGCGGCGGTGGTGGACTTGCCCGAGCCGGACGCGCCGACGACGGCGACGCGGTGCCCGCGCCGGACGGTGAGGTCGACGCCGTGCAGGACGGTGTCGGCGCCGTAGGCGACGTGCAGCCCCTCGACCCTCAGCAGCTCCTCGCGCCCCGCGGCGCCCGCGGTGCCCGCGGGGTCCACGGCGCTCACCGGCCCACCGCGTAGCCCTGCGCGCCGCGGGAGTTCGCGGCGGCGTGCAGCACCCCGGTGCGCGGGTCGCGCCCGGCGCAGGAGAGGCGGCCCAGCGCCCACGGCCCGGAGCGCGTCACCACGTGCCCGCGCTCGGCGAGCCCGGCGATGACGTCCTCGCCGATCCGGTCCTCGACGACGGCGCCGCCGGGGGTCCAGGTGCGCGGCCAGAACGAGCCGGGCATCGAGGTCGTGTGCAGCGCGGGCGCGTCGATGGCCTGCTGCGGCTCGTACCCGCCGACGAGCGTGCGCAGCAGGTACAGCAGCTGCCACTGGTCCTGCTGGTCGCCGCCGGGGGTGCCCAGCGCCTCCACGGGGACGCCGTCGCGCAGCAGCAGCGTCGGGGTGAGGGTGGTGCGCGGGCGCTCACCGGGCCGCAGCGCGGACGGCGCCCCCTCCTCCAGCCAGGTCATCTGCAGCCGCGAGCCCAGGCAGAAGCCCAGCTCCGGGATCGTCGGGGAGGACTGCAGCCAGCCGCCGGAGGGGGTCGCGGAGACGACGTTGCCCCAGCGGTCGACGACGTCGACGTGGCAGGTGTCGCCGCGGGTGGTGCCGGCGGCCTCCACGGTCGGCTCCCCCACGGTGGGTTCCCCGACGCCGACCGCGTCCGGCGCCTCGGTGCGCAGCGGCGGCACGAACGGCGCCCGGCCGCCGACGCTGCCCGGGCGGAACTCGTGGCTGGCGCGGTCGGTGACGAGCGCACGGCGGGTGGCGGCGTACTCCTCCGACAGCAGCTCGCGCAGGACCTCCGGGTCGGCGGCCGAGCCGTACCAGGCGTCGCGGTCGGCGAGGGCGAGCTTGAGCGCCTCCAGGACGGTGTGCGCGCCGCGGACGGTCGAAGGGTCGAGGTCGGCGTCCTCGAAGCCGTCGAGGATCCGCAGCGCCTGCAGCAGCACCGGCCCCTGCCCGAACGGGCCGGTCTTGGCGACGGTGGTGCCGCGGAACTCGATGGTCGCGGCCTCCTCGTAGCCGGCGGAGAACGCCGCGAAGTCGCTGACCTCGATCACCGCGGCGTGGTCGGTGCCGGAGGAGTGCCGGTGCGGGGTGCGCAGGAACTCCACGGCCTCGCGGGCCACGAACCCCTCGCGCCACTCGCGGCGGAACGCCTCGATCCGCTCGACGCGGGAGCCGGCGCCCTCCCCGGCCTCGAGCAGGCGCTGCAGGGTGCGCGCCCAGGCCGGGTTGGTGATGACGTCGCCGTGCCGCGGGACCCGCCCGCCCGGCATCCACAGCTGCGCCGAGCTCGGCCAGTGCTCGCGGAAGAGGTCGGCGACCGAGGCGATCGTCGAGCCGACGCGGCCGACGACGGGGTGCCCGTCGCGGGCGTAGCCGATGGCGGGTTCCAGGACGTCGGCAAGCTCCCAGGTGCCGTGGTCGCGCAGCAGCACCACCCAGGCGTCGACCGCTCCCGGCACGGCCGCGGCCAGGCCGCCGGCGCCGGGCACCAGGTCCAGGCCCTCGCCGCGGTAGTGCTCGATGCTCGCGGCGGCCGGGGCCGGGCCCTGGCCGGCGAGCACGACCGGGGTGGGGTCGTCGGCGGTGGCGAACACGGCGGTCATGTCCCCGCCGGGGCCGTTGAGGTGCGGTTCGACGACGTGCAGCACGAACGCCGCGGCGACGGCGGCGTCGAAGGCGTTCCCGCCGCGCTCCAGCACCGACTGCCCGGTCGCCGAGGCCAGCCAGTGCGTCGAGGCCGTCATGCCGAACGTGCCGGGTCGGGCGCTCAACGGTTTCCTCCGTGGTCGAGGGCGTCGCGCAGCGCGTCGCCGAACAGGTTGAAGGCCAGGCAGACCAGCACGATCGCCAGGCCGGGGAACAGGGCCGCCGTGGGCGCGCGGAAGATGTACTGCTGCGCGTCGGAGAGCATGATGCCCAGGCTCGGGGTGGGGGGCTGGATGCCGAGGCCGAGGAAGGACAGCAGGGCCTCGCCGATGACGACGGCCGGCACGATGACCGTGGCCTGCACGACGATCGAGGGCACCGCGTTGGGCAGCACGTGGGTGGCCAGCACCCGCACCCCCGAGGCGTCCATGCTCCGGGCCGCCAGCACGTACTCCGACCCGCGCAGCCGCAGCGTCTCGGCGCGCACCACCCGGATCACCTGCGGCACGTGGGCGACGCCCAGCGCGAGCGCGGCGTTGCCCAGGCTCGCCCCGCGGATCGCGGCCAGCCCGACGGCCAGCACGAGGAACGGGAAGGCCAGCACGACGTCGGTGAGGCGGGAGACGACCACGTCCAGACCGCGCCAGTAGCCCGCCGCCAGCCCCAGCGGGGTGCCGACGACGACGGACAGGACGACCGCGAGGACGCCCACCTGCAGCGAGGCGCGCAGGCCGTAGAGGATGCGGGAGAGCACGTCGCGCCCCAGGTCGTCGGTGCCCAGCCAGAAGCCCACGGTCCGCGGCACCTGGAACGGCGTCTCGAAGTGGACCTGCGTGGGCGGGTGCGGGGCGAGCAGCGGCGCCAGCAGCGCGGCGAGCACGACGAGGGCGACCAGCACCGTCCCGGCGAGGCCGGAGCGGTCGCGCAGCAGCCGGCGCAGCACGCGCCCGCGGCTGGAGCCGAGGTCCACCTCGAGCCGGTCGGCGGCCGCCGGCCCGGCGGTGGTGGGGGAACTCATCGTGCACCTCCGGAGACGCGGATGCGCGGGTCGAGCACGGTGTAGAGCAGGTCGACCGCGAGGTTGATGACGACGTACGCCAGCGTCACGACGAGCACGACGCCCTCGATGACGGGGTAGTCGCGGCTGAAGACCGAGTCCAGGGTCAGCTTGCCGAACCCCGGCAGGCCGAAGATGCGCTCGGTGACGACGGCGCCGGAGATCAGCCCGCCGAGCTGCAGGCCGACGAGGGTGACGACGACGACGAGGGAGTTGCGCAGCGCGAACCGCAGCACGACCGAGGAGCGGGAGGCGCCCTTGGCGCGCGCGGTGCGGACGTAGTCGGCGGACAGGTTCTGCAGCATCGAGGCGCGGGTCTGGCGCATGACCACCGCGGCGGTGCCGGCGCCGAGGACGACGGCCGGCAGCGTCAGGTGGTGCAGCGCCCGCAGCGGGTCCTCGGCCGGGGAGACGTACCCGGAGGCGGGGAACCAGCCCAGGCCCACGGCCAGGTAGAGGATGGCCAGCAGCCCCAGCCAGAAGCTCGGCACCGACAGCCCCAGCAGCGACAGGCCGTTCACCCCGGCCTCGGCCCAGGTCCCGCGGCGCACCGCGGCCACGACGCCCGTCGCCAGGCCGAGCACGAGGGCGAGGAGCACGGCGTAGAGCGAGAGCCACAACGTGACCGGCAGGGTCGCGCCGATGAGCTCGGTGACCGGGGTGCCGGTGCGCACGGAGGTCCCGAGGTCGCCGCTCAGGGCGCTGGTCAGGAACCTCCAGTACTGCACCCAGACCGGCTGGTCGAGGCCGAGGTCGGCGCGGACCGCGGCCAGCGCCTCCGGCGTCGCCTCCTCCCCGGCCGCCGCGAGCGCGGGGTCGCCGGGCAGCGCGCGGACGCCGGCGAAGACGACCACCGACGCCAGCAGGAGCGTCACGACGCTCTGCCCCAGGCGGGAGATCAGGAACCGTGCCACCTCAGTCCTCCTCCGTCACGAAGGCGGCGCGCCCGAGGCGGACGACACCGTCGGCGTAGGTCTCGACCCCGGCGACGGCGTCCTCGCCCGAGGACACGTACCCGGTGATGCTGCGGACCCGGTACAGGTAGACGATCGGGTTGTCGCGCTGGACGATCGTGACGACCTGCCCGTACAGCTGCGCCCGCACGGCCGGGTCGGTCGACTGCGCCGCCCGCTGCAGCAGCGCGTCCACCTCCGGGTTCGAGTAGCCGGAGTAGTTGTTGCCGGCCGCGGTGGTCAGGAAGCTCGCGGCGTTGCCGTGCGGGTCGACGCGCCCGGACCAGCCGAGCTGGACGGCCTCGAAGTCGCCGCTGGACTGCTGGTCCAGCAGCGTCGAGTACTCGACCGGCTCGATCTCCAGCTCGAAGCCCGCCTCCAGGACGCTGGCCTGCAGGGCCTGCGACAGGCGCAGGGTGTCGGCGGTGTTCGAGGCGGAAACCCTGATCCGGTACGGCAGCTGCACGCCCGCCTCGGTCAGCAGCCGCCTGGCCCGCTCGGGGTCGTGCGGCGGGCACGCCTCGCCGGCGGCGGTCGCGTAGGTGCTGGCCGGGGAGATGAACGAGCACGCCGGTTCGTACCAGTCGTTGAACACCGAGTTCACCAGGGCCTGCCGGTCGACGGCGAGGGAGAACGCCTCGCGGATGCGGGGATCGGTGGCCAGCGGGGTGTCGATCCTGCCGGGCGGGTTGCCGACGCCCTCGGTGTTGCCGAGGTTGAACGTGACGCCCTGGTAGCCGAAGGACCCGGTCTGCAGCAGGCCGATCCCGTCCTCCTGCGCGAGCGCGTCGACGTCCTGCGGGGACAGGCTGTCGGCGACCTGGACGTCCCCGGAGCGCAGGTTGGCCGCGCGGATGTTCGCGTCGGTCATGATGCGGTAGGTGATGGAGTCGAGGTGGACCTCGTCGGCCGCGTAGTAGTTCGGGTCGCGCTCGACGGTGATCGAGGTCTGCGGGACCCGCTCGACGTACTTGAACGGCCCCACGCAGGTGGGCCGGTCGCCGAAGTCCTCGCCGAGCTCGGCGAGCGCCGTCGGGGACATGACCATCCCGGCGCGGTCGGCGAGGGAGGCGGTGAGCGGGGCGAAGGGGCGCGAGTAGCGCACGAGCACGGTGGCGGGGTCGAGGGCCTGCACGTCGCTCACGGGGCCGAGCTCGCTCTTGCGCGAACTCGTCTCCAGGGTGAGGTTGCGCTCCAGCGTGGTGACGACCGCGGCGGCGTCGAGGGGGGTGCCGTCGGCGAAGCGGACCCCCTGGCGCACCGGGATGGTGACCTCGAGGCCGTCGGCGGAGGTGGTGGGCAGCGCCGCGGCCAGCTGCGGGACCAGCTCCCCGTCGGCGTCGACGTCGTAGAGCTTCTCGCAGACCGCGTTCATGACGTAGCGCGTGTAGAGGGAGGAGGAGGTCGTCGGGTCGAGCCGGTCGGGTTCGGCGGAGAGCGCCACGACGAGGTCGCCGCCGGCGCGCACGGCGCCCGGGTCGGCGCGCACGCCGGTGACGTCCTCGCGCTCGGGGGAGGCGCCGACGGGCTGCACGGGGACGCACGCGCCGAGGACGAGCAGCGCCGCGCCGGCGAGGACGGGCAGGGACGGGGGACGTGCTGGTCGAGCGGTCATCTCGGACCTTTCGGCAGGTCGGTCCTGCTGCGGAACGTATACAATCCGTGCACCGTAGTCTCCCGGTGTTTCCCGCGTGTTTCAAGGCGCGGACCCCTTCATCTCCCACCCCCGGAGGACGCCCCGTGACCGCCGAGCAGCAGCAGCGCACCCGCCGACGCGCCTCCTGGCAGCTGGGGCTGATGCTCGTGCTGACGTTCTCCACCGGGATCGTCGACGCGGTCGGCTACCTCGGCCTCGACCGCGTCTTCACCGCGAACATGACCGGCAACGTCGTCATCCTGGGCATGGCCCTCACCGGCGCGGAGGACCTGCCGGTCCTGGGGCCGGTGCTGGCGCTGGCCGGCTTCCTGCTCGGCGCGCTCGTCGTCGGCCGCGTCCTGCGCCGCGCCGCGACCGGGTGGACGACGGCGACGACGGTGGTGCTCGCGGTCGTCGGGCTGGCGCTGGGCGCCCTGGCCGCCGTCACCGCGGGCCTGGACGGCGTGCCCGTGGAGCAGGGCAGCACGCCGCCCGCGGCGGCCCTGGTCGTGACCACGGTCCTCGGCCTGGTGATGGGCGCGCAGGCGGCGGCGGCGCGCCGCCTGGCGGTCAAGGACGTCACGACGGTCGTGGTCACCTCCACCCTCACCGGCCTGGCCGCCGACTCGCGGCTGGCCGGCGGCACCGGCGAGGGCTGGCGCCGGCGGCTGGGCGCCGTCGTGCTCATCGGCGCGGGGGCCGCCGTCGGCGCGGCGCTGCTGCGCTGGGAGATCGGCGCCGGGCTGGCGCTGGCGGGCCTGATCACCCTGGTGGTCGCGCTGCTGGGGCACTGGCGCGGGCGCTGACCCGGACGGGTGGCCGGGTCTTCCCGGCCCCCCGCCCGCGCAGGGCGCGCGCCGCGGCCCGCACCCGGGGTGCCCCGGGGGCACTGGCGGGCCGGGGTGGCGGGGTGCAGCATCATCGTCACGACCGACCGCCGCCGGAAGAGGAGCCATGACGCACCCGCGCGCAGGACAGCACGCCGAACCCTCGGACCTCATCGACGTGGCGCACGTCGTCACGGCCTACTACGCGACGCAGCCCGACCCCGGCGAGGTCGCCCAGCGGGTGTCCTTCGGCACGTCGGGGCACCGCGGCTCCAGCCTGGACGCGGCGTTCAACGAGCAGCACATCCTCGCCACGACCCAGGCGATCGTCGACCACCGCCGCGAGCAGGGCTACGACGGGCCGCTGTTCCTGGGCCGCGACACCCACGCCCTCTCCGAGCCCGCGTGGACCTCCGCGCTGGAGGTGCTCGCCGCCAACGACGTCACCGTGCTCGTCGACGACCGCGACAGCTGGACGCCCACGCCGGCCGTCTCGCACGCGATCCTGCGCGCCAACCGCGAGGGCTCCGGAGGGGGCGCGCGGATCCGCACGAGCGGACCCGGCCTGGCCGACGGCATCGTCGTCACCCCCTCGCACAACCCCCCGCGCGACGGCGGTTTCAAGTACAACCCGCCCAACGGCGGGCCGGCCGACACCGACGCCACCGGCTGGATCGCGCAGCGGGCCAACTCCTACCTGGAGTCCGGCCTGGACGGCGTGCGGCGCGTGCCGTTCGCGCGCGCCCGCGCCGCCGCGCAGGGCTACGACTACCTCGGCACCTACGTCGAGGACCTGCCGAACGTGCTGGACGTCGACGCGATCCGCTCGGCCGGGGTGCGCATCGGCGCGGACCCGCTGGGCGGGGCGAGCGTGGAGTTCTGGCAGGCGATCGCCGAGCGGCACCGCCTCGACCTCACCGTCGTCAACCCGCTCGTGGACCCGACGTGGCGGTTCATGACGCTGGACTGGGACGGCAAGATCCGCATGGACTGCTCCTCGCCGTCGGCCATGCACTCCCTCATCGACCGCCGCTCGGAGTTCCAGGTCGCCACCGGCAACGACGCCGACTCCGACCGGCACGGCATCGTGACCCCGGACGCGGGGCTGATGAACCCCAACCACTACCTCGCGGTGGCGATCCAGTACCTGTTCGGCACCCGCGAGGGCTGGCCGGCCGGCGCCGCGATCGGCAAGACCCTGGTGTCCAGCTCGATGATCGACCGGGTCGCGGCGAAGCTGGGCCGCCGGCTGCTGGAGGTCCCCGTCGGGTTCAAGTGGTTCGTGCCGGGCCTGCTCGACGCCTCCGTCGGCTTCGGCGGCGAGGAGAGCGCCGGTGCCTCCTTCCTGCGCC
The DNA here is from genome assembly GCF_009906315.1 of Kineococcus vitellinus. Taxonomy (GTDB): domain Bacteria; phylum Actinomycetota; class Actinomycetes; order Actinomycetales; family Kineococcaceae; genus Kineococcus; species Kineococcus vitellinus. Next base: position 14,299 of record NZ_JAAALL010000034.1, read on the forward strand.
GCGACGGCTCGGTGTGGAGCACCGACAAGGACGGGATCCTGCTGGCGCTGCTGGCCTCGGAGATCATCGCCACCACCGGCCGCACCCCCAGCGAGCACTACGGCGACCTCATCGCCGAGTTCGGCCGCCCGCAGTACAAGCGCAGCGACGCGGCCGCCACCCGGGAGCAGAAGGCGACGCTGTCCAAGCTGTCGGCCGACCAGGTCACCGCGGACTCCTTCGCCGGCGAGCGCATCGTCGCCAAGCTCACCGAGGCCCCCGGCAACGGCGCGAAGATCGGCGGCCTGAAGGTCGTCACCGAGAACGCCTGGTTCGCCGCCCGCCCCTCCGGCACCGAGGACGTGTACAAGATCTACGCGGAGTCGTTCAAGGGTTCCGACCACCTGCGCCAGGTCCAGGCCGAGGCGCAGGAACTCGTCGACGGGGTCCTCGCGGGTTCGTGACGGTGGCGTCGTGACGAGGATCGACCAGTGGACGTGGGCGGTGCGGCTGTTCAAGAGCCGCTCCGTGGCGGCCGCCGCCGTCAAGGCGGGGCACGTGCGCGTCAACGGCGAGCGCGCCAAGCCCGCCACGACCGTCCACGAGGGCGACGAGGTCCGCATCCGGGCCGAGGGCCACGAGAAGGTGTTCGAGGTGGTGCGCCTGCTGGACAAGCGGGTGGGCGCACCGCTGGCCCGGGAGGCCTACGTGGACAACTCGCCGCCGCCACCGCCGAGGGACGAGTTCTTCGGGGCGTTCGGCACCCGCGACCGCGGTGCCGGGCGCCCCACCAAGCGCGACCGGCGCGAGATGGAGCGCCTGCGCTGGGGCCGGGGCCAGGAGGTCGGGGCCGAGGACGAGCGGGGCTGAGCCGCGGCCGGTGGCGCGCGGCGCCCGATCGGGGCACGGTGGGCGCGTGGACGTGACCGAGTACGACGTGGTCGTGGTGGGCGGTGGGCCGGCGGGGACGTCGGCCGCCGTCCGGGCGGCCGAGCTGGGAGCGCGCACCGCGCTGCTGGAGGGGCGCCGCACCGGCGGGACGTGCGTGAACACCGGGTGCGTGCCGACGAGGGTGCTGGCCAAGACCGCGCGCCTGGTGCGTGAGGTGCGCACCGCCGCCGAGTACGGCATCGCGGTGCCGCAGCAGACGATCGACTGGCCGGCCACCGTCGCCCGGGTCCGCGCCACCGTGGAGCGCGTGCACGCCGCCCGCGCCGACGCGCAGCGCCTGGCCGACCTGGGCGTGGACCTCGTGCTGGAGGGGCCGGCGCGCTTCGTGGACCCGCACGTGCTGGAGCTGACCGGCAGCGGCCGCCGCGTGCGCGGGGAGAACGTCGTGCTGTGCGTGGGCGGGCGCTCGCGCCGCCTGCCGCTGCCGGGCGCGGAGCTGGCGACCTACCCCGAGACGGTGCTGGACCTGCCCGCGCTGCCGCGGCGGCTGGCCGTGGTGGGCGCCGGGAACACCGGCGCGCAGCTGGTCACGGTGTTCCGCGCCCTGGGCAGCGAGGTGCTGCTGCTGGACCTGGCCCTGCGCGTGCTGCCCACCGCGGACGCCGACGTCTCGCACGCGGTGCGCGAGGCGTTCCAGGAGCAGGGCGTGCGCGTGCGCACCGGCATCGAGGGCGTGGACTCGCTGGCGCGGCGCGGGGACGGCGGGATCGACCTGGCCTGGCGCGAGGACGGCGCGCAGCGGGTGGAGGCCTTCGACGCGGTCGTGCTCAGCGTGGGCTGGCCCGCGGCGCTGGAGGGGCTGGGGCTGGAGGCGGCGGGCGTGGCCACGCACCGCTCGAGCATCGTCGTCGACGAGCACCTGCGCACGAGCGCACCGCACGTCTTCGCCGCCGGGGACGCCAACGGGCAGTCGATGCTCGTGCAGGCGGCGCACGCGGAGGCCGAGGTCGCCGCCGAGAACGCGGTGCTCGGCGCGCGCCGGCGCGCCCGCCACCTGCTGCTGCCCAGCGGCGGGTTCACCGACCCCGACTACGCCGGGGTCGGCCTCACCGAGGAGCAGGCCCGCGCGCGCGACGAGCGGTGCCTGAGCACCACCGTGCCGTTCGCCCAGATGGAGCGCCCCCTCATCGACGACCGCACGCGGGGTTTCCTCAAGCTCGTCGTGGACCGCCGCCGCGAGGTGGTCCTCGGCGCGCACGCCGTGGGCGAGGAGGCCGTCGAGGTCGTGCAGGCGGTGACGACCGCGATGGCGGCGGGGGTCGACGTGGCGACGCTGGCGCGCGTGGAGTTCGCGTACCCGACGTACAGCGCGGTCATCGGCGAGGCGGCCCGCCGGCTGCTCCAGGAGGTCCAGCAGCCGTGGCGGGGCAGCGCCGCGGCGCCCGCCCCGGCCGGTGCGGCGGCGCGCTGACGGGGGACGACCGGGCACCACCACGAGCACCACGAGCACCACGAGGACCACGAGGAGCACGAGGAGGTCGCTGTGCTGGCTGGCAGGTTGCACGTGCCGACGAGGGCGTTCGCGGTGGAGGACGTCCCCACCCCGAGCGCCGGTCCCGGCGAGGTCCGCATCGCCGTCGCGGCGGCGGGGGTGTGCCTGTCCGACGTCCACCTCGTGCAGGGCGTGCTGACCCCCCGGCTGCTGCCGGTGGACACGGTGACCCTCGGGCACGAGGTGGCCGGCACCGTCGACCAGGTCGGCGAGGGCGTGCGCTCGCTCGCGGTGGGCCGGCGGGTCCTGCTGCAGGCCGGTGAGGAGCGCGCCGGGACGACGTGGACGCGCGGCGTGGACCTCGACGGCGGCTGGGCGGAGTTCGCGCTCGCCCGCGCCGACACCGTCGTGCCGATCCCCGACGGGCTGCCGTTCGAGCAGGCCTGCTTCATCCCCGACGCCGTGTCGACCCCGTGGGCGGCGATCGTGGACACCGCGCGGGTGCGCCCGGCCCGCCCGGTCGGCGTGTGGGGCGTGGGCGGCCTCGGCGTGCACGCGGTGCAGCTGCTGCGCCTGGTCGGCGCGGCGCCGGTCGTCGCCGTCGACCCGCTGCCGGCCGCGCGCTCGCGCGCCCTGGAGCTCGGCGCCGACGCGGCGCTCGACCCGGGCGACGAGGAGTTCGCGGCCTCGATCACCACGCTCACCGGCGGGCGCGGGCTGGACGTCGCGTTCGACTTCGCGGGGGCGCCGGCCGTGCGCGAGCAGGCCGCGGCCGCCCTGGGCCGCGGCGGGCGGCTCGTGCTCGTCGGGCTGAGCGACCACCCGGTCGTGCTCCCCGGCGGCACGGCGTTCAGCGTGCTGCGCCAGCAGCTGCTGGGGCACTACGGCTCCGAGCCGCAGCACGTGCAGGACGTCGTCGACCTCGTGCGGGCCGGGCGGGTGGAGTTCTCCCGCTCGGTGAGCCGGGTCCTCCCGCTCGCCGACGCGGCCGCGGCGCTGGAGGCGCTGGAGCGCGGGGACGGCGACCCGGTGCGGATCGTCCTGGTCCCCTGAGCGGTCCCGCGAGCGGGCGGGTCAGCCCTTCGGCAGCTCCCGCAGCCAGGCCTCCACCTCGGCGAGGGTGAGGACGGGGCCGTTCTCGCCGAAGGCGATGCGGGCGTCCTTCGCCCCCGGCCGGCCGCTGGTGAGCAGGTAGCCGGGGTGGCGCTTCGTCGGCGCCTCCAGCGTCCAGCCCTTGGCCCCGGCGGTGCGGCGCAGCGCCTCGAAGCGCGCCTGCTCGTCAGTCGACACGGGTGCACCCCTCGGGCGGGTGCTCGGCGGTGGCGATGACGGCCTCCAGCTGGCCGCGGGCGGCCACGAGCTCGGCCAGCTGGCGGTCGATGCGGTCTCGCTCGGCGGCCAGGCGCCGGCGCAGCTCGGGGGTGGAGGTGCCCGTGTCGAAGCACGGCAGCACCTCGGCGATGACCCGGCTGCTCAGGCCCGCGGCGTACAGCTGCTGGATGAGGCGCACCCGCTGCACGGCGGAGCCGTCGTAGCGGCGCTGCCCGCTGGGGGTGCGCTGGGCGGGCAGCAGCGACTGCTCCTCGTAGTAGCGCAGCGAGCGCACGCTCACCCCGGCCTGCGCGGCCACGTCCCCGATGCGCACTGCTCCCCCGTCCGGTGGGTCGTCCCCGACGCCGACTTGCCTCTGACGTCGATGTGAGGTTCTAGCGTACCCGCATGCAGATCACCGGAGCCACCGCGCTCGTCACCGGAGCCAACCGCGGCATCGGCCGCCACCTCGCCGCCCAGCTGCTCGAGCGCGGCGCGACCGTCTACGCGGCCGCCCGCCGCCCCGAGAGCGTCGACCTGCCCGGTGCGCGGGTGCTGGCCCTCGACATCACCGACCCCGAGGCGGTCGCCGCCGCCGCGGCCGCCGCGGGCGACGTCGACCTCCTCGTCAACAACGCCGGGATCTCCACCGGCGCCGGCCTGGCCACGGGCGACCTCGACGCCGCGCGCCGGGAGATGGACGTGAACTTCTGGGGGACGCTGGGGGTGGTGCGTGCCTTCGCGCCCGTCCTGGCGGCCAACGGCGGCGGCGCGATCGTCAACGTCGCCTCGGCGCTGTCCTGGTTCGCCGCCCCCGGCGCCGGCGCCTACGCCGCCTCCAAGGCCGCCGTCTGGAACATGTCCAACGCCGTGCGCCTGGAGCTCGCGGGCCAGGGCACCCTCGTGACCTCCGTGCACCTGGGCGCCGCGGACACCGACATGATGGGCGACTACGAGGGCCCCAAGACCGACCCGGCGGACGTGGCGCGGGTCGTGCTCGACGGCGTGGAGGCCGGCCGGATCGAGGTCGTCGTCGACGACTGGAGCGAGATGGTCAAGGCGAGCCTGGCCAAGGACCCCGCGGAGTTCTACGAGCGCCTCCTGCGGGGCTGAGCCGCACCGGGGGCGGGCCGCCCGGTGCACCCGCGGCGGCCCGCCCCCGGCCCGGTAGCGTACGGCGGGCATCATCGGACCCGCGGAGCAGTTGGAGTCGGACATGAGCAACGCCCTGGGCGCCACCACGAGCGCCGGCCCCACCGTCTTCGTCGTCTACGGCGCCACCGGCGACCTCGCCAAGCGCCTGGTGATGCCCGGTTTCGCCGCCCTCGCCGCGGCCGGCCTGCTGCCCGAGCAGTGGGTCCTCGTCGGCAGCGGCCGGCGCGCCATGCCCGACGACGACTACCGCGAGCACGTGCGCCGGGGGCTGCAGGAGTTCGGCAAGGTCGGCGACGACGTCGTCGAGGGCATCCTGCCGGGGCTGCGGTTCGCCGGTGGCGGCTTCACCGCCGAGGACGCGGGCGAACTGCTCGACGCGATCGCCGCCGCGCGCTCGGAGATCGGCGAGGACGCGCAGCTCGTGCACTACCTGGCGCTGCCGCCGTCCACCTTCGAGGACTACACCCGCGCCATCGAGGCCCACGGCCTCGCCGAGGGTTCCCGCGTGGTCTACGAGAAGCCGTACGGCACCTCCCCGGACAGCTTCGAGGAGCTCGACCGGCTCGTGCTGTCGGTGTTCGACGAGCAGCAGGTCTTCCGCATCGACCACTTCCTCGGCAAGGAGGCGACCCAGCAGCTGCACGTGCTGCGCTTCGCCAACCGCATGTTCGAGCACCTGTGGAACAACCGCCACGTGGCGCAGGTGCAGATCGACGTCCCCGAGACCCTCGGCGTCGACGAGCGCGCGAAGTTCTACGACGAGACCGGCGCGACGCTGGACATGCTCGTGACCCACCTGCTGCAGGTCGCCGCCGAGGTCGCCCTCGACCCGCCGGCGCAGTGGACCTCCGACGGGCTCGCGCAGGCCCGCGAGGCGGTGCTCGCGGAGTTCCGCGCCATCGACCCCGCCGACGTCGTCCTGGGCCAGGGCAGCGGGTACCGGGAACTGCAGGACGTGCGCGAGGGCTCCGACACCGACACCTTCGTCGCCGCGCGCGTGTGGGTGGACACCGAGCGCTGGTCCGGGGTGCCGTTCGTGCTGCGCACCGGCAAGAAGATGGCCGAGTCCCACCAGCACGTGACCCTGGTGCTCAAGCCGGTGGAGAACAGCCCGCAGCGCGGCGAGGGCGAACCCGAGACGATCACGTTCACCCTCAGCGGCAACGGGACCGTCTGGGCGGGCGTCACCGCCCGCCGCCCCGGCGTCTCCGACGACCTGGTGCCCGGCCGGCTCTCCCTGGACCTCGCGGACCTGCCCAACGCCGAGCCGCTGCCGCCGTACGCGGCGCTGCTGCGCGACGTCCTCATCGGCGACCGCGCGCTGTTCACGACCTCGAACGGGCTGCGCGACGCCTGGCGGGTGGCCAAGCCGCTGCTGGACCAGCGCCCCGAGCTGGTGACGTACGAGCCGGGCACCTGGGGCCCCGAGCAGGCCGAGCAGCTCGCGGCCCCCTACGGCTGGCTCACCGAGCACCGCGACCGCTGAACCGGCGCCCCGGGGAGGGCCGACGGGCCCCGGCGAGCCCACGCCGTTGCGGGGGGTTACCGTCGGGGCACAGGGTGCGACCAGTCGCCCGCCAGCCCTCCCTGGAGCCTCGTGGACCTCGACCACCCGCACCGCAGCACCGACGACGGCGGCGCCGCCCGGGCCGCGGGGGTCCCGCCGGCACCGGAGCGCTTCGCCCCCGGGTACGGGGCGGTCGACCTCACCACCTGCGACAGCGAGCCCATCCACGTCCCCGGCGCGGTGCAGCCGCACGGCGTGCTGCTGGCGGTGGAGCGGGCCGGTCACCGGGTCGTCGTCGCCTCCGCGAACGCCGCGCAGCTCCTCGGCCGCCCGCTGGAGCAGGTCCTCGGGCGGGCGCTGGCCGACCTGCTGGGACCCGACCTCGCCGGGCGGGTGCGGGCGGCGGACGCGCTGGAGGACTTCGCCGAGCCCCTGGTCGCCGCGGTGCCCACCCCGGCCGGGCCCGTGCCCGTCGACGCGGTGCTGCACGTGTCCGGGCAGCGCCTCGTCGTCGAGCTGGAACCCGTCGCCCGCGGGGCGGGCGCGGCCACGGTGTCCTACCGCTCGACGCGCGCCGCCGTGACGCGGCTGGCCGGCAGCACCGGCATCGACGGGCTGTGCGCCCGGCTGGCCCGCGAGGTGCGGCAGCTGACGGGCTTCGACCGGGTGATGGTCTACCGCTTCGACGCGCAGTGGAACGGCGAGGTCGTCGCCGAGGACCGCCGCGAGGACCTCAACGCCTTCCTGGGACTGCACTACCCGGCCTCCGACATCCCCGCCCAGGCCCGGCGGCTGTACACCGTCAACTGGACCCGGCTGATCGCCGACGTCGACTACGCCCCCTCCCCGCTGCACCCGCTGCTGGACCCGGGCACGGGGGCGCCGCTGGACCTGTCGCACTCGGTGCTGCGCAGCGTCTCGCCCATCCACCTGGAGTACCTGAAGAACATGGGCGTCACGGCGTCCATGTCGGTCTCGCTGCTCGTGGAGGGCCGGTTGTGGGGGCTCATCGCCTGCCACCACTACTCCGGGCCGCACCGGCCCAGCCACGACGCGCGCTCGGCGGCGGAGTTCCTGGGGCAGACCGCCTCCCAGCTGGTGGGTGAGCGGGTGCGCTCGGCCGAGCGCGACCAGGCGCTGGCCGCGCAGGAGCTGCTGGGCGACATCGTCGCCACCGTCTCCGCCAGCGGGCGCGAACCGCTGGTCACCCTCGTCGAGGACGGTCGGCTGCTGCCCCTGCTCGACGCCGGCGGCGTCGCCCTGTGGACGGGGCACCGGCTGCTGACGAGCGGTCGGGTGCCGCCGCGGGCGCAGCTGCAGCGCATCGCGACCCTGCTGGCCCGCGCCGACGGCGCCCCGGTCTTCACCGACCACCTCGCCTCGCTGAGCCCGGGGCTGGCCGACGTGGCCGACCGGGCGGCGGGTGCGCTGCGCATCGGCGTCGACGGCGAGGGCTGGCTGCTGTGGGTGCGCCCGGAGCAGCCCGAGGTCGTCGACTGGGGCGGCGACCCGCACAACGCGAAGATCGCCGAGGGCGAGGGCCCGGACGTGCGGATCAGCCCGCGCACGAGCTTCGAGAAGTGGCGCGAGGTCGTGCGCGGGCGCAGCGCCCCGTGGCGGCCCTGGCACGGCTCCGTCGCGGACCGGCTGCGCAGCCAGGTCACCGGCGTCATGCTCGGCCGCTCGCGCGACCAGATCGCCATCGCCGAGTCGCTGCAGCGCGCCGTCGTCCTCGACGAGGCGCCCGTGGTGCCGGGGGTGGACGTCCTGGCCCGCTACCGCCCGGCCGAGGGCGGGCAGCTGGGTGGGGACTGGTGGGACGTGATGGCCCTCGACGAGGGGCGGGTGGCGCTGGTCGTCGGCGACGTCGCCGGGCACGGCGTGCACGCGGCGGCCGCGATGGCCCAGCTGCGCACGGCGCTGCGCGCCTACCTGCTGGAGGGGCACACCCCCGCCTCGGCGCTGGACCGCCTCGACGCGCTCGTCGGCACGCTGCTGGGCGAGCACACGGCCACGGCGCTCGTCGCCGTGGTGCACCCCGGCACGGGCGGCGAGGACGGCGCGGGGGCGGTGGTGGAGCTGGCCAGCGCGGGGCACCCGCCGCCGCTGCTGGTGGGCGCCGCGGGCACCCGCGCGCTGGAGGTCCCGCCGCGGCCGGTGCTGGGGGTGGGCTTCGGCCCGGTCACCGGGCTGGCGGCCGAGACGGTGCGGGTGCCGCTGCCGCCCGAGGCGTTCCTGCTGCTCTACAGCGACGGCCTCGTCGAGCGCCGGGGCCGCGGGCTGGACGAGACGACGGCGACGCTGGCGAGGACGGCCGCGAGCGCGGCGGCGGACCTGCTGCCCGCGGCGGCGGACATGTCCGGCGTCGCGGACCGGCTGCTCACCGCGGTCCCCGGCGGCGCCGGCGACGACACGACGCTGGTGCTGCTGCGGCTGCGCTGATCAGCGCGCGTCGCGGGTGCCGCGCTCCAGGTCGGGGGCGGCGCTGGTGACCGCCCCCGCCCCGGCCGGGGCGGGCAG
>NZ_JAAALL010000350.1 GCF_009906315.1 Kineococcus vitellinus
CCCCTGCACCGCACCACCCCTCCACCGCACCCCCTCGCCCGCGCGGCGGCGCGGAGGAGGGGGTGCGGTGGAGGGGTGGTGCGGTGCAGGGGTTCAGTCGCCGCTGGTGGCGCTCATGCCCTGCGTGATGGCGTCCATCACCGTGGAGTCGGTGAGGGTGGTGACGTCGCCGGTGGGGCGGTGCTCGGCGACGTCGCGCAGCAGCCGGCGCATGATCTTGCCGGAGCGGGTCTTCGGCAGCTCCGCCACGACCATGATCGACCTCGGCTTGGCGATGGGGCCGATCTCCTTGCCGACGTGGTCGCGCAGCTGCGCCACCGTGTCCGGGCCCTGCTCGTGCCCGCCGCGCAGGATGACGAACGCGACGACGGCCTGCCCGGTGGTCTCGTCGGTGGCGCCGACGACGGCGGCCTCGGCGACGTCGGGGTGGGAGACGAGCGCGGACTCGATCTCGGCGGTGGACAGCCGGTGCCCGGAGACGTTCATGACGTCGTCGACGCGCCCGAGCAGCCAGATGTCGCCGTCCTCGTCGCGCTTGGCGCCGTCGCCGGCGAAGTAGCGGCCCGGGAAGCGCGCCCAGTAGGTGTCCTTGAAGCGCTGCTCGTCGCCCCAGATGCCGCGCAGCATGGCCGGCCACGGCTCGGTGAGCACGAGGTAGCCGGCCTGCCCGTGCCCCAGCGGCTCACCGGCGTCGTCGACGACCTCGGCGGCGATGCCGGGCAGCGGCACCTGCGCGGAGCCGGCCTTGAGGGCGGTGACGCCGGGCAGCGGCGCGATCATCTGCGCGCCGGTCTCGGTCTGCCACCACGTGTCGACGATGGGGGTGCGCCCGGCGCCGATGACGCGGCGGTACCAGTTCCACGCCTCGGGGTTGATGTTCTCCCCCACGCTGCCCAGCACCCGCAGCGAGGACAGGTCGTGGCGGGCGGGGAACTCCTCGCCCCACTTCATGCAGGTGCGGATCGCCGTCGGCGCGGTGTAGAGGACCGTCACCCCGTACTTCTCCACCAGGGACCACCAGCGGTCCTTGTCGGGGGTGTCGGGGGTGCCCTCGTAGACGACCTGGGTGAGGCCGTTGGCCAGCGGGCCGTAGACGACGTAGCTGTGCCCGGTGACCCAGCCGACGTCGGCGGTGCACCAGTAGACGTCGCGCTCGGGGCGCACGTCGAAGACGTTCCTCGTCGTGTACGCGGTCTGCACGAGGTAGCCGCCGGAGGTGTGCAGGATGCCCTTGGGCTTCCCGGTGGTGCCGGAGGTGTAGAGGATGAACAGCGGCTGCTCGGCGTCGAAGGCCTGCGCCTCGTGCACCGGGCTCGCGGCCTCCAGCGCCTCGTGCCACCACACGTCCCGGCCCTCGGTCCAGTCCACGGCCTCGCCGTTGCGCCGCACGACGAGCACGTTCGTCACGCTGGGGGCGCCCTTGGCCAGCGCCGCGTCGACGGCGGGCTTGAGGGTGGTGGGCTTGCCGCGCCGGTAGGAGCCGTCGCAGGTGATGACGACCTTGGCCTCGGCGTCGACGATGCGCGAGTGCAGCGCGTCGGCGGAGAAGCCGCCGAAGACCACCGAGTGCGCCGCGCCCAGGCGGGCGCACGCGAGCATCGCGACGACGGACTCCACGAGCATCGGCAGGTAGACCGCGACGCGGTCGCCGGCCCCTACGCCGAGGGCGGCCAGGGCGTTGGCGGCGCGCTGGACCTGCTCGTGCAGCTGCGCGTAGGTGACGGTGGCGGTGTCGCCGGGCTCGCCCTCGAAGTGGAGGGCCACCCGCTCGCCGTGCCCGGCCTCGACGTGGCGGTCCACGCAGTTCACGGCCACGTTGAGCTCGCCGCCGACGAACCACTTCGCGAACGGCGCGCCCGACCAGTCCAGGACCTCCTCGAAGTCCTTCGCCCAGGTGACGTGCTCGCGGGCCTGCTCGGCCCAGAACCCCAGCCGGTCGGCGGCGGCCCGCTCGTAGAGGTCGGGGCCGGCCACGGCCTGCGCGGCGAACGCCGGGTCGGGCGCCACCGTCACCGGGGTCTCGCTGCTGCTCTCCTGGGTGGTCACCGTCGTCCTCCTCGACAGACTGCCGCGGTGCACTGCTGCACCGCACCGACGCCGCCGAGGTTAGCCGCCCCCGCCCGCGGCGCGCGTCGCGAGATCACGGTCGGCGCGGCGGCGCTCGCGGCCCGCCGAGGCCGTCGAGCCGGCGGAGGCGGCGACGACGACGGCGACGGCCACCACCGACGTCCACGGCAGCGCCTGGGACAGCAGCAGGAAGCCGACGACGGCGGCGATGGCCGGTTCCAGGCTGAGCAGGACGCCGAAGGTGCGCTCCGGCAGCCGCCGCAGCGCGACGAGCTCCAGGGAGTACGGCACCACCGAGCTCGCCAGCGCCACCACCAGGCCCAGGGCGAGCACCTGCGGGTGCAGCAGGTCGGTGCCCGCGGTGAGCACCCCGACGGGGGTGAGCAGCAGCGCGGCGATCGCACTGGCGACGGCCAGCCCGCTCTGGCCGGGGGTCGCGGCGCCGACGCGGGCGCTCAGCAGGACGTAGCCGGCCCAGAACGCGCCCGCGGTGAGGGCGAGCAGGACGCCCAGCGGGTCCAGCGACCCGCCGGCGCCGTCCCCGCCGACGCCGAGCCCGACGACGCCGACGAGCGCCAGCCCCACCCACAGCAGGTCGCGGCGCCGGTGGGTGAGCACCGCCGAGAGCACCAGCGGCCCGAGGAACTCGCAGGTGACGGCGACGCCGAGCGGGATGCGCGAGAGCGCCTCGTAGAAGGAGGTGTTCATCGCGGCGAGGCTGACGCCGAAGCCGGCCGACAGCAGCCACTGCCGCCGCGTCCAGGAGCGCACCCGGGGCCGGACGACGAGGAGCAGGACCACGCCGGCGACCACCAGGCGCAGGGCCGCGGCACCGGCGGGGCCGATCGAGGCGAACAGGGAGCTGGCCACGCCGGCGCCGACCTGCACCGAGGCCGCCGCGCCGAGGACCATGCCCACCGCGGGCAGGTCGCCCCGCCGGGCGCCGCCCCGCGGGCCGGCACCGGTCGTCGCGCTCACGGTGGCGCACGCTACCGGCGCCGCTCGCGGCGACCTCCCGCCGGCCTCGCGCACCTCCCCGCGGACTGCTGCCGGCGGCGGTGAACGCGGGGCGGGCGGGGCGCGTAAGCACCCCCGAACCCGGCACCGGCCGGGCCCCGGACACCTGGAGGAACCCCGTGCGACCCCGTACCGCGCTCGCCGCCGCCGCCGCCGCGGCCGTCGTCCTCGCCCCCGCCGCCAGCGCCACCGCCTCCGACGGCGGCCGCGGGCAGGGCGGCTCCCCGCGCGCCGTCGGCCTCGTGGACGGCACCCGCCTCGTCACCTTCGCCACCGACCGCCCCGGCAAGGTCAAGCACACCGGCGCGCTGCAGGGCCTGCAGGGCGACACCCGCCTGGTCGGCATCGACGCCCGCGTGCAGGACAAGCAGGTCTACGGCGTCGGCGACCGGGGCGGCGTCTACGTCCTGGACGTGCACCGCGCCACCGCGACCCGCGTGCTGCAGCTGAGCGTGCCGCTGGAGGGCAGCTCCTTCGGCGTCGACTTCAACCCCGCGGCGAACGCGCTGCGCGTCGTCAGCGACACCGGGCAGAACCTGCGCCAGCCGTTCGCGACGCCCGGTGCGCCCACCGTCGCCGACACCCCGCTGACCAGCCCGCCCACCGCCGGCACCACCACCGGCGTCACCGCCGCGGCGTACACCAACAACGACCTCGACGCGGCCACGGCCACGACGCTGTTCGTGCTCAACACCACCACCGACCAGGTGGCCGTGCAGTCCCCCGCCAACGCGGGCACCCTGGCGGCCACCGGCGCGCTGGGCGCCGACCTGTCCGGCGACGTCGGCTTCGACATCGCCGGCACCACCGGGTACGCGGTCGTCCCCGGCACGGGCGAGGACGCCGGCCGCTCCACCGTCCACGAGGTCTCGCTGCTGACCGGGGCGGCGCCGGTCGTCGGGACCCTGGACGCGGCCGTCACCGACCTGGCCCTGAAGCTGTCCTGACCCCGCGCGGTCCGGCGGCTCGAGGGGGGCTGCCGGACCGCCGCGGCAGCGGGCGCGGCGGGCGGGTGGACGGGCGGGTGGACGCGGGCGG
>NZ_JAAALL010000351.1 GCF_009906315.1 Kineococcus vitellinus
CCACGACGAGCTCGCGCAGCCGCCCCCGCCCCGCGAGCAGGTCCACCGCCGGCGGGACCCGCACGACGTCCTCGCTGCCCGCCAGCGCCGCCACCGCCCGCAGCCACTCGCGCGCGACGGGCGCCTCGGTGACGACCGCGCCGGCGACCGTGCCGTAGTACGAGGCGCCGGCGACGGCGGCGGCCACGAGCAGGGCCTGCGCCAGCGACCACCAGCCCAGCAGGTGCAGGCCCCAGGTGAGCACGACGCCGCACTGCACGAGGATCCCCGGCACGCCCTCCAGGACGGCCCGGACGCGGAACTCCACGACCGAGGCGCGCACCCGGCGGGCGTCCACCCGGCCCAGCGAGACCAGCACGGCCGGCACCGCCGCGGCGAGCTTGACGGTGCGGGCCGCGTCGACGGCCGAGCCGAGCGCACGGCCGAAGGCGGCGCGCGCGTCCCCGGCCACCCGCCCGCGCCGCCCGGAGGCGCCGGCCCCGGCCACCGACACCAGCGCCGAGCCGAGCATCACCGCCGCCACGACCGCACCGGCCACGAGGTCGCGGGCCACGGCCGCGGTGACGAGCGCGACGAGGACGCCGATGACGACGTCGACCCAGCGGTCGACGTAGAGGACGAAGCGCTCGGAGTCCAGCGAGCGGGCGGCGACCTCCCCCGCGGGGACCCGCGCCAGCCGGCGCTGGCCGGTCTGCCCGCGCAGCACCGCCAGGCGCACCGCGAGGGTGACGGCGTTCCACCACGCCGGGTAGACGCGCAGCGCCAGGCCCAGCACGAACGGCACGGCCAGCAGGGTGGCGACCAGGCCCGCGGCCGGCAGCCGCACGTCCGCCGCCGAGGCGCCCGGTGCACCGAGGCCCTGCACGACCAGGCCCCACAACCAGCCGCTGAGCGCGCCGTAGGGGCCCAGCAGCGAGGAGAGCATGAACATCAGCGCCCCGAGGACACCCCAGCGGGGGTGGCTGAGGACGGCCTGCAGCACGGCGCGCGCCAGGTGCACCGGCCCGGCCGGCACCGGGGGGCGCTCGCGCCGCGGGCGCGGCGCGGGCGCGGCGTGCGCACCGGACCGCGGCGGCACCCGCCCGCCGGGTCCACCCCCGGGTCCACCGCCGGGTCCACCGCCGGGCTGCTCGTGACCGGCGGCCGCGAGCAGGTCGGCGAACGGGCCGGGGGTGGCGGCGAGCTCCTCGCGCGGGCCGTGCTGCACGAGCCGGCCGTCCTCGAGGACGGCGACGGTGCCCGCGCGCCGCGTCGTCGACAGCCGGTGCGCGACGACCAGGCCGGTCCGCCCGGCCAGCAGCCGCTCGGCGGCCGCGCCGACGCGGTGCTCGGTGACGGGGTCCATCCGCGCGGTGGCCTCGTCGAGGACGACGACGCGCACGTCGCGCACGAGCAGGCGGGCGAAGGCGACGAGCTGCTCCTCGCCCGCGGACAGGGTCGTCCCGCCCGGGCCGAGGAGGGTCTCCAGGCCGTCGGGCAGGGCGGCGACCCAGTCGGCCAGCCCCAGGGAGTCCACCGCCTCGCGCACGCGGGCGTCGTCGACCTCGGCGGTGAGGGTGATGTTCTCGCGCAGGGAGCCCGCGAGGACCTCGGTGCGCTGGGTGACCACCCCCACGGTGCGGCGCAGCTGCTGCAGGTCGAGGTCGCGCACGTCGACGCCGCCGAGCAGGACCGCCCCGCGCGGCGGCTCCACGGCGCGCGAGAGCATCGCGGCCAGCGTCGACTTGCCGGAGCCGCTGCGGCCCACCAGCGCGCACGTCGTCCCGGCCGCCACCCGCAGGTCGACCCCGCGCAGCCGGAACCCGCCGGGGTGGGCGAAGTCGAGGTGCTCCACGCGCACCTCCAGCGGACCGGCGGGCGCCGGGCGCCCGCCGGCGGGCTCGGCCGGTGCGCCGAGCAGGCCGCGCACGCGCTGCAGCGCGCCCAGCCCGGCCTGCACGAACGGCAGCTGCTCGCTGATCTCGGTGAGGTCGCCGGCGAAGCCGCCGACCAGCAGCCAGATCGTCACCAGCTGCGCCACGCCGAGGCGGCCGTCGCCGACGAGGAGGACCCCGCCCAGCACCAGCCCCGAGCACATCAGCGCCAGCAGCACCGTCGTGCGGCGCACGACGGTGGCGGTCGCCTCGGTGGTGCGCAGCACGCGGGCCAGGACCTCGGCGGCCAGCTGGGCGTAGCGGCGCACCACGTGCGCCTGCCCGAGGCTGGAGCGCACGTCGTCGCGGCCGGCGACGGCCTCCTCCAGCTGGGCGGCGTGCTCGGTCCAGGCGACCTCCTCGGCGAGCTTGCGCGCGGCCAGCTCCCGCGTCAGCCGGCGCCCCAGCAGCCAGGCCAGCAGCGCGACGAGGGGGAAGGCGAACCACGCCGGCCACCAGGTGAGCCCGGCGACGACCCAGCCCAGCAGGGAGCGGACCAGGCCGCGGCCGAGCTCCCAGACGCTCTCGCGCAGCAGCTGCCCCAGCTGGCGCGGGTCGTCGTCGACGCGGTCCAGGACCTCGCCGACGGCCTGCTCGGCGAGGTCGGGGACGGGCTGGGCGAGGGCGGCGGCCAGCAGGTCGGCGCGCAGCCGGCCCTCGGCGCGGCCGACGGCACCGGCGAGGGCGAGCCGGCCGGCGGTGTCCAGCAGGCTGGCGCCCACGAGCAGCACCGCCAGGGCGGCCAGCAGCCCCGTCGTGGGCCCGGCCGCGATGCGGCCGGTGACGACGGCGCCCAGGGTCTCCCCGACGGCGGCCAGCACGCCCAGCGCGAGGGCCAGCGCCGAGGCCGGCCCGCGCAGCCGGCGCACCGTCAGGGTGCGGTCGGCTGCCGGGACGGGCTCGTCGTGGCGCACCCGGGAACGCTAGCGAGCGCGTCCCCGCGCGGTCCCGCCGTTTTCCGGCGGGCGCCTCAGGCCGCCGCCGCCAGGAAGCTGTCCCAGCGGGGGTCGGGCTGCTCGGCGCCGCGCACCGCCCAGGAGGCCCCGCGCGGGGCCGCGGGGCGGAAGGGCAGCGTCCAGCCCATCTCCTCCGGCGTGCGGTCGCCCTTGGCGTTGTTGCAGCGCACGCAGCAGGCGACGAGGTTCTCCCAGCTGTCCGGTCCGCGCCTGCTGCGGGGCAGGACGTGGTCGACGGTGGTGGCGTGCCCGCGGCAGTAGGCGCAGCGCTGGTGGTCGCGGCGCAGCACCCCGCGCCGGCTGACGGGGACGACCGTGCCGCGCGGCACCCGCACGTAGCGGGTGAGCAGGATGACCGACGGGCGTTCCAGGCTCACCGTGGCGCCGACGACGGGGTCGGCGTCGGCCAGGACCACCGACGCCTTGCCGGCCAGGACGAGCACGAGGGCCCTGCGGAAGGACACCACCGCGAGCGGTTCGTAACCGGCGTTCAGCACGAGCGTGCGCACATCCACCTCCACACACGACGAGAGGCGCCGACCCCGGTGGGGAGGGCGCCTCTGAGAGGGACGACGGCGTGGGAGCGCACATGGTGGTGGCGCACGTGGTGGTGGACCACCGCCGCGCACCGCGGGGCGTGCGGTGTCGCGGGGGCTGCTGCGTGCTGACGCGTCGTCATCGAGCCTCCCGCGGGTGCCGTCGTCGTGACCGCACTGTACGTCGCGGGTGGTGGAGCAGTCAGCAACTTTGGGGTGAACCGCCGCGCGCACCCCGCACGCAGCCCGCACGTGCGGCGAGCCGCCGGCCCGGAGGAGGAGGTGGGGAGTCCTCCGGGCCGGCGGCTCGCCGGTGGTGCTGCGCGGGTCAGACGGTGGGCGCGAGGCGCCCGAAGGTGACCGCGTCGCTCCAGATGGCGCGCAGCTGCACGGGCTTGCCCGAGCGCGGCGCGTCCCACATCTGCCCGCCGCCGGCGTAGATGCCGACGTGGTAGGCGCGCCCGCCGCCGCTGGTGAAGAAGACGAGGTCGCCGGGCACGGCGTCGTGGGCCGCGAGGCGGGTGCTGGCCTGCAGCTGCGCGGTGCTGGTGCGGGGGATGTTGATCCCGACCTGGCGGTAGACGTAGCTGGTGTAGCCCGAGCAGTCGAAGCCGGCGGGCGTGGTGCCGCCGTAGACGTAGGGCACGCCCGCGTAGTCGTCGGCGACGGCGAGGATCTGCTGGCCCAGGCTGGGGGCCGGGGCGGGAGCCGGGGC
>NZ_JAAALL010000352.1 GCF_009906315.1 Kineococcus vitellinus
GACCTCCACGGTGCTCAGCGGCACCGCCGCCGGGACCGGTGGGCAGCCGGTGCCGCTGAGCACCGTGGAGGTCGCCGTCCGCGAGCAGCCGCTGGGGCCGGCGCAGCGCACCGTGGTGTGCACGGTGGGCGCGGCGCACCCGCTGCGCACCGCGCTGGGCGAGCTGCCCGGGGCCACCTGGGACGGGCAGGGGTCCTGGCTGCTGCCGCTGACGCGGCGCACCGCGCTGGCGCTGCGCCGGGCGTTGACCGGGCACCGCGTGCAGCTGCTGGGCGGGGCGCGCGAGGCGCTGCGCGCCGCGGCCGACTCCCCGGCGCCCCCGGACGTCACCGTGGTCGCCGTGGACCCGGCACCGGGCGGCGAGGGCGCGGTCGCCGAGCAGGTCATCGCGATCCGCTTCGAGCACACCCCGGCGCTGCAGGCCGACGTCAAGCGCCTGTGCGCGGCGCGCTGGAACAGCACCGAGGGGTGCTGGGTGGCCGGCGTGGACAAGGTCGACGACGTCGTCCGCTTCGCCGCCCGGCACGAGCTGGTGCTCGACCCGGCGGTGGAGGCGCTGGCCGCGCAGCGGGACGCGCCGCTGCGCTACGACGGCACCGTCGACGGCCTGCGCGGCGTCCCCGTCACCGAGCTGCACACCGTGCGGGCCAGGAAGGCGCGCGGCAAGACGCCCTCGCTGGCCGATCGGCTGGCCGAGTTCGGCGTCGAGAGCGTCTACGACCTGCTCATGCACGTGCCGCTGCGCTACCTGGACCGCTCGAGCGTCATCCCCGTCCGGGCGCTGCGCGAGCACGTGGGCGAGACCATCGGGCTGCTGGCGCGCATCGACTCCGTCGGCCAGTACGACCGCACCAAGCGCCTGCTGCGCGTGCAGGTCAACGACGGCACCGCGGCCCTGACGGTGACCTTCTTCAACTCCCCGTGGCTGGTGCGCCGCTACCGGCCCGGCGACGAGGTGTCGATCTACGGCAAGGTCGAGGCGTACACGCCGCGCTCGGGCCGGCCGGTCCTGCAGATGACCAACCCGCTGATGGACCCCATCGGCGACAACCCCGCCCCGATCGTGCCGGTGTACAACCAGTCGGCGAAGTCCAACGTCACCACGTGGGACCTGCACTCGGCCGCGATGGAGGCCGTGCGCCGCCTCGGCGAGCTGAGCGACCCGCTGCCGGGCGAGGTGCGCGAGCGCCACGAGCTGATGGACCGCGCCGAGGCCTACCGCCAGGTGCACCACCCCGACAGCCTGGAGCTGGCGGCCAGGGCCCGGGACCGCCTGGCCTTCGACGAGCTGCTGCGCATGCAGATCGCCCTGGGGCTGCGCCGGCACGCCACCGCCGCCGAGACCGGCGTGAGCCACGCCCCCACCGGCGAGCTCACCGGGGCGTTCCTGGCCGCGCTGCCGTTCCCGCTGACCGGCGCGCAGGAGCGGGCGCTGGCCGAGGTCCGCACCGACATCGAGCGCCCGCACCCGATGCACCGCCTGCTCCAGGGGGACGTGGGGAGCGGGAAGACGGTCGTCGCCGTCATGAGCCTGCTCATGGCCGTCGAGGGCGGCTACCAGGGCGCCCTCATGGCGCCCACCGAGATCCTCGCCACCCAGCTGCACACCGAGCTGGTGGAGCGCCTGGAGGGCCTGGCCCGCGCCGACGGCCGCCCGCTGGTGGTGGAGTTCCTCGGCTCCAAGACCAGGGTCAAGGACAGGCGGCGCATCGTCGCCGAGCTGGCCGAGGGCGGCATCGACGTGCTCGTGGGCACCCACGCCCTGCTCGTGGAGGACGTGGAGTTCGCCCGCCTGGGCCTGGTCGTCGTCGACGAGCAGCACCGCTTCGGCGTGGAGCAGCGCGCCGCGCTGCGCGCCAAGGGGGCTCCGCTGCCCGGCGGCGGCCCGGAGGGGGCGGGGCGCAGCGTGCCGGACATGCTCATCATGACCGCCACCCCCATCCCGCGGACCGCCGCGCTGACCGTCTTCGGCGACCTGGCGGTCACCGTGCTCGACGAGCTGCCGCCCGGGCGCACCCCCATCGCGACCCGGTGGATCCCGGAGGAGATGTCCCCGGCCGACGAGCACGCCGAGGCGTGGGACCTCATCCACGAGCAGGTGGCCCAGGGCCGCCAGGCGTACGTGGTGGCCTCCCTGGTGGAGGACAACGAGAAGCTGGCGGCCCAGGCGGCCACGAGCCTGTTCGAGGAGCTGGGCGCCGGGGCGCTGGCCGACCTGCGCCTGGGCCTGGTGCACGGCAAGCAGGACCGCGCCGAGCGCGAGGCGACGATGGCCGCCTTCAAGCGCGGCGAGGTCGACGTGCTGGTGGCCACCACCGTCATCGAGGTGGGCGTCAACGTCCCCAACGCCACCGTCATGGTCGTCGTGGACGCGGCGCGCTTCGGCATCGCGCAGCTGCACCAGATCCGCGGGCGCGTCGGGCGCGGGCGGTGGGCCTCGCACTGCCTGCTCACCGGCCGGGCCTCCTCGGCCGACTCGGTGGCGCGCCTGCAGGCGCTGCAGGAGTCCACCGACGGCTTCCACCTCTCGGAGGTGGACCTCGACCTGCGCGGCGGCGGCTCGCTGTTCGGCAACCGCCAGTCGGGGCAGTCGGACCTGCGGGTGGCCGACCTCAAGGCGGACCTGCCGATGGTGCAGACCGCCCGGGCGGAGACGGACCTGCTGCTGGACGGCGACCCGACCCTGGCCCGCCGCCCGGGGCTGCGCGCCGAGGTGCACAACGCGCTGGGCGAGGACGCCGCCGAGCGCCTCGCCCGCTCGTGAGGCGCCGCACGCGGCGGGGCCGGCCCGCGGCGGTGCGCGCCGACCCGGCCGCGGGCGGCGCCTACCATCGGAGCGCCGTGCGGACGAGGTCAGGAGGCGGTGCGTGAGCCAGGTGACGTCCGGGTGGCGCGAGGGCGCCGCCGCGGGTCCCGGGCAGGGGTTCCCGCCCGCGACCGTGGAGCTGATGAGCGCGCTGCTGGCCGAGGCCGGGTCCCTGGCGCACGAGGCGCACCGGCTGCTGTCGCCGGTGGCCTCCTCGCGCAGCCGGCTGCGCGAGCGCCTGCTGGCCGAGGGGCAGGTCCTGCCCTTCCCGCACCACGCGGCCGCCCTGGTGCCGCGGCACAGCATCGCCGCCGTCGACGGCGGCAGCGTGCGCGAGCACCTGTACGCCGCCGACCTCATGGTCGCCGTCGCCGTCGCCGCCGAGGGCATGACGAGCACCGGCGGCCACGAGCTGTCCCAGCACCACTGGGCGCACGTGCGCGAGCACGAGTCGGAGAACGACCGCCTGCTGTCGGCGGCGATGGCCACCCTCGAGCTGCGCCTGCTCGCCGACCTCTCCCACGACCTGCGCATCCTCGACGGCTCGCACGGCACCCCCGTGATCGCCCTGTCCACGGCGCTGGCGGCCCGCTCCAGCGCGGTCGCCGACGCGGCCGCGGAGCTGGTGGACGACGAGGTGGTCGCCGCGCTGGCCTCGCTGGCCGACCCCGACCAGCGCGCCCACCCCGGGGAGGTGGTCGCGCTGCCCAAGGCCGACTCCGCCCACGCCTTCGCCGAGCTCTACCGCGCCCGCTACGGCCTGGACCTGCCCGGCGGGGACCGCTTCCTGGCCGCCCAGGTGCTGCGGCCGGGGGAGATGCTGCGCCCCCGCCCGGCCGACGAGGTCGCCGGGATGCACTTCACCGCCCGCGACGACGCCTCCGCGGCGGTGCACCGCGCCGCGGGCCGCCTCAACGGCGCCGTCGCGCCGCTGCGCGAGGCCGCGCAGGAGGCGCTGCTGCTGGTCACCTACGTCAAGCCCGCCACGAGCGACACGGTGCTGAAGGTGGAGCTGCGCGTGTCCGAGCCGCTGCCGGACACCGCCTCCGGCGCCTCCTCGACGGCGCTGGCCGAGGCGCAGCGCCTGGCCGGGCTGCTGTCCGCGGAGACGCCGGGCCCGCACCTGCAGGAGCCGTTCGCGCAGTACGCGGTGGACCTGGCGGCCAAGAGCGTCTCCGTGGGCGCCGAGGCCCTCAACCAGTCCATGATCGCGATGCTGCCGCCCGGCAGCGACGACTACCTGACCCTGCTGGCGCGCTCCTACCGCACCGCCGGCGGTGGGGGTGGCGGGCGCGCGCCGCGCGCCGGGGG
>NZ_JAAALL010000353.1 GCF_009906315.1 Kineococcus vitellinus
GTCGGGGGGTGCGGGACGGGCACGGCGACGGGCGGGCACGGGATCTCCTCACGGGGTCGGGGAGACCCACCGTGGCCGCGGCGGCGGCGGTGGCGCCGCGGTGCGCCGCACCGGTGTGGAGGAGGGGGGACGTGCGCGCCTGTGGAGACCGCGGGCACGTCCGGACCGGCCGTGGAGGCGGTGGAAGAGCGACGGCCCCCGCTGGGGGGGAGCGGGGGCCGTCCACGGTCCGGCTCGGGGGGGATGAGCCGGACCGCATGTAGCCCACAGGGCGTACTGCTGCATCTTCACCCCTGGTGGGCTCCCCTGGCAATTCCTCTGGGCGAGTTGGTGGGAGATTTCGTGGCGCCGGGCCGGACGGGGTTCTCCGCCCCCTCACCGCACCTGCACAGCACCGGCCCCCCGGCACCCCCTCGACCCTCCCGCGGCGTGCTCAGGGGATCTCCAGGGAATCCTCAGGAAGTGCCGGTGGCCGCCACCCGCCGCAGGAAGTCCGCGGCCAGCGGAGCGGCCACGCTCCCGCCGCTGGCGCCCTCGGTGACGAAGACGGCGAACGCCAGCCCGCCCTGGTAGCCGATGGTCCAGGCGTGCGTGGCGGGCGGGACGTCCGTGCCGTGCTCGGCCGTGCCCGTCTTGGCGTGCACCGGCTCCCCGGGCACCCCGGCGAGCACCGTCGCCGTCCCGCCGGTGACGACCTCGCGCATGAGGCCGCCGACCGTCGCCAGCGCCGCCGGGTCCGCCGCCGCCGGGGGCGCGGGCGGCGGCGCTGGAGCGGGGTCGAGCACGATCGCGGGCAGCCGCTGCTGCCCGGCGGCGACCGAGGCCGCCACCACGGCCATCGCCAGCGGGCTGACGAGGGTGCGGCCCTGCCCGAAGCTGGCGGCCGCGAGGTCGACGGCCGACTCGGCGGCCGGGACGCTGCCCGCGTACGCGTCGACACCGGTCGCCCACTCCACGCCCACGCCGAGCCGGGCGGCGGCCGCGGGCAGCGCGTCGTCGGCCAGGCGCGGGCTCAGGCTCGCGAACGCCGTGTTGCACGAGAGGGCGAAGTCGGTGCGGAACGGCACGTCGCCGAACGCCTCGTCCTCGAAGTTGGAGAACGAGCGCCCCTCGACGGTGTAGGTCGGCGGGCACGGCACCGTCTCGGCGACGTCGAGCCCGTCGGCCAGCAGCGCCAGCGTGGTGACGACCTTGAACGTCGAGCCCGGGGGGAACCGGCCGGTGAGGGCGCGGTCCCCGCCGTCGGCCGGCGAGTTCGCGACCGCGAGCACCTCGCCGGTCGCCACGTCGACGGCGACGAGGGCCGCCGGCGACGCGCCGGCCGCCAGGGTGTCGTCGGCGGCCTGCTGCACGGTGGCGACGAGGCTGGTGCGCACGGGCTCACCCGGCTGCGGATCGACCCTGAACAGCTCGGTGGAGGCGGCCTCCGCCCCGCCCCGCGCGCTGACGACGACGCCGACCCGGCCGGCGAGGCGTTCGTCGTAGGCGGCCTGCAGCCCCGACGAGCCGGCCAGGTCGCCGGCGGCGTAGCGGCCGCCGGAACCCTCGACGGTCTCCGCGGTGGCCTGCCCGACGGAGCCCAGCAGGCCGCGGGCGAACGCGCGGGTCGGCGCCAGCGGCCGCGTCGACTCGCGGAACACCGTTCCAGGCAGGGGTTGCAGCACATCGCGCTGGGCGTCGTAGTCGCTGCGCCGCAACGTGATGACGTCGACGAACGCATCGGGGTCCGCCTGCTGCACGCGGGTGGTGAGCGCAGCGGCGTCGATGCCGAGCGCGGCCTCCAGGGCGGCGGCGGTGGCCGCGGGGTCCGGGGTGCGGGAGGGCTGCACGCCGACCTGCACGACGGGCGTCGCGGTGACCACCGGGGAACCGTCGCGCCCCAGGACGTCGGCGCGCGCCGGCTGCTCGCGCTCCACCGCGAGCGTCGCGCCGCCGGCGAGCGCGGGGTGCAGCAGCGCCGGTCCCCACACCGGGCGCCAGGTGCCGTCGTCGCCGGTGCGCAGCAGGCGGGCCGTGCTGGTGTAGGCGAACACCGCGCCCGCGGGCGCCCCCGCACCGGCCGCGAGGTCGAAGGAGACCTCCAGCGCCGCCGACGCCGCGCCGTCGGCGGCCTCGTCGAGGGTCACCGCGCCCACGGCCACCGACGGGGCCCAGCCGGCCAGGGCGCCCAGCAGGCGCTGCTGCTCCGCCGCGAGGTCGGCGGGCGGCTGGCGCAGGTGCGGTTCACCGCCGCCACCGGCGGTGCCCAGCCGCCCCTGCGACCACGCGTCGGCGAGGGCGGTGGCGGCGGCCCGGGCTCCGCTGCCGTCGTCGCGCTGCGCGCGCCACCACAGGGCGCCGCCGCCCGCGGCCGCCGCCACGGCGACCGCCGAGCCGGCCACCACGGCCCGCCGCCGCGGTCGGCGGCGTCCTGGCTGGTCAGCGGGCCGGGCGGAGGCGGCCGCCGCCTCCGGCGAGGCGGTGGAGCCGGGCTCCCGGGGGCCGTCGGGCGAGGGGGTGCGGGCGTCGGAGCTCATCGGACGTGATGCTCGCACGCTGCGGCTGCTAGCCTGCGGGGTGTTGGAGGTGTCGCCTAGTCCGGTCTATGGCGCCCGCCTGCTAAGCGGGTTGGGGGCTACAACCCCCTCGCGGGTTCAAATCCCGCCACCTCCGCCGGGTCGAAGGCCCCGGTCGCCCAGTGCGACCGGGGCCTTCGTCGTCCTCGCTCCCGGTCCCGGGGCCCGCCGGGCTCGCCGGCGGGGCGCCACCCCCGCTCGAAGCGTTGCGCTGCAGCCGATTGGTGAGGACGGCGCCGGACCGCTACAGTAGTCCTCGACGGCGCGCCGAGCGCGCCGCCGGCGCCCGTAGCTCAACGGATAGAGCATCTGACTACGGATCAGAAGGTTAGGGGTTCGAATCCCTTCGGGCGCACCTCCGCTCTCCCGCCCCTGACAGGGGCTCCCCCGTGCCTCGTGCGCTCCTCCCCGGCCAGCCCCCTCGCGGCCACCGGACGGGACCACCTCGCGCCACCCGGCCTCCCCGCGCCTCCCGCTGCGGCACCACCGGCACGCCGTCGCCGCGGGTGCCCGACGGCCACCCGCCCGGGCCCCCCGGGCGCCCGGGACGGCTCTCGCCCGGACGACCGCGGTCGGGCAGCTCCCACCCCGCGCCGCCCGCAGCGACCTCCAGCCGCCCCACGGCGACCGGCGCGCGGGACCGGTCGTCGGCCGCCGCTCGCCGGTCGCCGCCGGTGGCCACCCCACGGGTCCGCGCGCCGGCCGCCCGCGGGCCGCCGGCGAGCACCCGCGACCACTTCCGGGAAGGGCGGGAAAAGACCTGGGCGGACTCCACGCAGACCCCGTGACGACTCCACCCCCTCTTCCCGTCCGCGTTCTCACACGCGTTCCCGGCTGCGTTCTCGCCGATGCCGGCTGCGTTCCCGGCTGCGTTCTCGCCGACGCCGGCGGAGGCAGCGGCCAGGGCAGCGGCACGGGCAGCCGCGCAGGGCCGTGCAGTTCGGTGAACCACCCCAGAACCCTCCCCGCGGCCGTCCGGGGGAGCCGGCGCGACGGGGTTCCACCGGTTTCACGGCGCCCAGCGGCAGCGGTGACCCGCGCCGAGGAGTCCCGGGGAGCGGGAACGGGAACCCGCACCGGAAGTGCCGGAGCGCATGACGCGCACCACCGCTCTCGACAACTGCCGGGAGAAGGAGAACTCGAACGGAGAATGCCCTCTCCTCTCGATGCGCGAACTCCTCGAGAACTGTGGTTTCATTGCTTGAGCATTGATCACCCTCTTATCCCGGGAGCCCAGCATGGCAAGTCACGACGTCGCACTGAAGGTGGCCACCGAACTGCCCGTCGGTGCCGTCGACCTCGAGATCCCCGTGAAGCGCAACGGTCGCCGGATCGGCACCTTCACGGTCAACGCGAACGGCGTCTCGTGGAACCCCTCCACCACGCGCCCCGCGACGAACGTCTCGTGGGAGGACCTGCCCGCAGCCCTCGCCGGCTCCGCGGCCCCCGCCGCGGCCGCCCCCGCCAAGAAGGCGGCTCCGGCGAAGAAGGCCACCCCGGCCAAGAAGACCGCGAGCAAGAAGACCGCCGCGGCCCCGGTCGAGGAAACC
>NZ_JAAALL010000354.1 GCF_009906315.1 Kineococcus vitellinus
GGCAGGTTCCCCCGAGATGTCCCACCACCTCGACTCCCCGCAGGCCCGCCAGGACGTGCGCCTGGACACCACCGACCTCTACGTCTTCCCCGGCCGCAGCGGCACCGCCCTCGTCCTGAACACCTGCCACTCCCTCGGCCAGGCCCCCACGCCGGGCTGGCACCCCGAGGGACGCTACGAGTTCAAGGTCGACCTCGACGGCGACGCCGTGGAGGAGGTCACCTACCGCTTCACCTTCGACGAGCGCGACGAGCACGGCGTGCAGGAGTTCGAGCTGCAGGTCCTCACCGGCCCGGCCGCCGCGGACCCGCACGCCGAGGGCAACGTGCTGCTGCGCTCGCGCACCGGCGTCGACGCCACGACCGACGCCACGACCGACGCCACGACCGACGCCACCGCCGACGGCGGGATCCGGGTGTGGGCAGGACGGGCCGCCGACCCGTTCTGGATCGAACCCACCGTCCTGCACGCCGTCGGCCACGCCGTCCACGAGGGCACGGTGCTCGACCTCGGCGACTGGACCCCGGCGCAGGCGCGCAACCTCTTCGCCGACCAGGACGTGCACTCCCTCGTGCTCGAGGTGCCGAACGCCCTGCTGCGCGCCACCGCACCGGACGGGCGGATCCGCGTGTGGGCGGTCGCCTGGCTGGCCACCGACGCCGGCGGCTGGCGCCCCGTCAACCGCATCGGCCTGCCGATGATCCACCCGTTGTTCACCCAGCTCGACGAGCACCTCGCCGACCGCCTCAACGCGGGAACCCCCGCCAGCGACCGCGCCGACCACGCCGCCCTGCTCACCCGGCGGATCGCCGGGTTCGTCACCGCGCACGGGACGGCGGCCGACCCCACCGCCTACGCCGAGCGGCTGGTCGCACGCCTGCTGCCCGACGTGCTGCCCCACGCCGTGGGCACGCCCGCCTCCTTCGACCTGCTGAGCTGGAACGGTCGCACCCTCACCGACAACGCGCCCGACGTGGTGTTCACCCTCGCCGCGAACACCCCGATCACCCTCGGGATCGGCAGGGAATCCGTTCCCCGCACCCCCACGGCGACCTTCCCCTACGTCGCACCGCTCTCCCCGGTCCTCCAGCAGCACGCAGGAGGACCGGGAGGCCGCTGAGGGTGGTTCCGCCTGCGCTGCGGGCCTACGCTGCTCGGGCATGGACGAGCAGCAGCCCGATGCGATCGTCGTCGGCTCCGGCATCAACGGCATGGTCGCCGCGGCGGAACTCGCGGGCGCGGGGTGGTCCGTGACGCTGCTGGAGCGCTCGTCGCGGATCGGCGGGTTCATCGCCTCCGGCGAGCGCACGGTGCCGGGGTACGTGCACGACACCTTCTCCTCCTGGCACCCGCTCTTCACCACCGGAGGCGCGTACGCGGCGCTGGGCGCGGACCTGCACCGGCACGGGCTGCGCTACGCCAACAGCGACGGCGTCCTGACCGCGAGCGTGGCCGACGACGGCCGGGTCACCCTGGCCCACCGCGACCCCGCGCAGACCGCGGCCGGTTTCGCCGACCCGGCCGACGCGAGCACCTACCTGGCGCAGCTGGAGCGCTTCGGGCGCAGCGCGGCCGCCGTCGGTGCTCTGCTCGGTGGCGAGCTGCGCTCGCCCGCGGCCCTGCGCCCGGCGCTGCAGCTGCTGCGGATCAACGGCCTGCGGGGCACCGAGGGGTGGGTGCGCGACGCGGTGAGCGGGGCTCGCGCCTTCACCGCGCGCGAGTACCGCGGCCCGGAGGTCGAGCACCTGTGGGTGCCCTGGCTGCTGCACGCGGGCCTGTCCCCCGACCAGGCCCCCGGCGGGCTCATGATCCCGATCTTCGCCGCGACGATGCACGCCGCGGGCCTGCCCGTCGTCGTCGGCGGGGCCGGGTGCTTCGTCGACGCCTTCCGCGCCCTGCTGCACGAGCGCGGCGTGACGATCCGCACCGGCGCGCACGTGCAGCGCATCGAGGTGGAGGGCGGTCGGGCCCGCGGCGTGCAGCTGGCCGACGGGACGCGCCTGACCGCGCGCCGGGCGGTGCTGGCCTCGGTGACCCCCACCGCGCTGTACGGCGAGCTGCTGCCGCAGGACGCGGCGCCGGCCGAGCTGCGCGCCCAGGCCGCCTCCTTCCGCTACGGGCGGGCGGCGGTGCAGGTGCACGTGGCGCTCTCGCGGCCGCTGCGCTGGAACGACCCCCGCCTCGACGAGGTCCCCCTGGTCCACCTCTCCGACGGCGCCGCCAGCACCGGCATCGCGTGCGCGGAGGCCGAAGCGGGGTTGCTGCCGCGCCGGCCCACGGTGGTCGTCGGCCAGCAGAGCCTGCTGGACCCCACCCGCGCGCCCGCCGGGGCGGCCACGCTGTGGCTGCAGCTGCAGGAGCTGCCCGGAACCCCCCTCGGCGACGCCGCGGGTGAGCTGGACACCTCGGACGGCTGGACCGCCGAACTGGCCCGGGCCTACGCCGACCGCGTCCTGGACCGGGTGGCGCGCCACGCCCCGGGACTGCGCGAGAGCGTCCGCGGCGTGGACGTCCTGTCCCCCCTGGACCTGCGGGCGGCGAACGTCAACGCCGTCGGCGGCGACCCCTACGGCGGTTCCGCCCAGCTCGACCAGAGCTTCGCGTGGCGTCCGCTGGCGGGCAGCGGCAGGCACCGGACCCCGGTGGAGGGCCTGTGGCACCTGGGCGCCTCCACCCACCCCGGGGCGGGGCTGGGCGGCGGCTCCGGGCACCTGGTCGCCGAGCAGCTCCTGGCGCAGCAGCAGCGGCAGGAGCGCCGTCGCGAGGCGCTGACCCCGGTGCGGCGCCTGCTCCGCGCCGGTCGGTGACGAGGACGACCCCGGTCAGCCCTCGCCGCGCCGGGCGAGCAGCCAGGCGACCTCGCGCTGCAGCAGCTCGCGGCGCGAGGGGCTGTCGTAGGAGCGCACGTCGTGGCCGAGGCCGTCGTAGAGGACCCGGCCCGGGCCGCCGGAGGTCCACACCACGGGGTGCTGCACGCCCTCGTGCTCGGTGGTCAGCAGCACCCGCGAACCCGCGTGCACCTGCAACCGGCAGTACCGCTCGTCGAAGGCCTCCACCGGACCCAGCCCGGCGGTCACCGGGTGCCCCTGCCCGTCGGCGGGGGTGAAGAGCGCCGGGCCGATGGGCGGGTGCATCGAGCGGCCCTCGACCCACCGGCCGCCGACCAGGCCGGACCAGGCGGGCGCGTCCGCGAACGTGTTCGCGGCCTGGTGCAGGGCCAGCAGCGGCACGCCGCCCTCGGAGACCAGGCCCGCCAGCCGTGCGTGGAAGGGCACCCACGCCTCGTCACCGCCGTCCCAGTCCGCGTCCCTGCGCCCGTCGCCGGCGACGACGACGAGCAGGTCGGGCTTCCCCGCGTCCTCCAGCGCCGCCGCCGCCGTGCCCCGCACCTGCACCCGCAGGCCGGCGCCGCTCAGCGCCGCGGCCACCCGCTGCCCGGTGGCCGCGTCGTCGTGCCAGCGGTCCTGGTAGCGGCCGCGGCCCACCAGCACCAGCGCCCACCCGCTCACCGCAGCCGGGCCCGCAGCTCGTCGTCGGAGGGTTCGACGAGGTGGGAACCGTCCGGCCAGACGATGGTCGGGATGCGCCGGGCGCCGTGCTGCAACCCGCGCACCAGCTCGGCGGCGTCGTCGTCGGCCTCGACGTCCACGTAGCGGTGGGCCACGCCCTCCGCCTCCAGCAGCGCCCGGCTGCGCCGCACGTCCGGGCACCAGCCGGCGCCGTACACCACCAGCTCGGCCTCGGCCCGGTCGCTCCCGGCCGTGCGCGTGCCGTCGACGGGTTCCACAGCGGCTCCTCCCTGCTCCACGGGTGCTCCACCGGCGCTGGAGCGGTGGGCGTCCGCGCCACCGCAGGCTTCCAGCGTC
Source organism: Kineococcus vitellinus (assembly GCF_009906315.1). GTDB lineage: Bacteria > Actinomycetota > Actinomycetes > Actinomycetales > Kineococcaceae > Kineococcus > Kineococcus vitellinus. The sequence goes on from NZ_JAAALL010000354.1 coordinate 3,867, forward strand.
CTCGATCCCCCAGTGTCCCCGAACCCGCGCGCCGACGTCCGCCGGGTGCACGGCGCCGTGGGGCGGGCCACCGCACCGACCCTGCTCGTCGGCGGCTCGGCGGACCCGTGCCGGGACTCCACCGCCGCCCGGCGCCCACCGTCGCAGCGCGACCGATCGCGGGAACCCACCTGGTGGGCGGCCGAGGGGGCACCTACGGTCGTGCCATGACC
>NZ_JAAALL010000355.1 GCF_009906315.1 Kineococcus vitellinus
CATGCCGTCGTCGGCGGCGTTGAAGGCGGAGGCGGCCACCCGCACCCGCACCTGCCCGGGTCCGGGGGTGGGCACCTCGACGTCCTCGTACTGCAGGACCTCCGGTCCACCGGTCTCGTGGAAGCGCGCGGCCTTCATGGTCTTCGTCGTGCTGGTCGTGTCGGTGGTCATGGTCTGCTCCCTCGTCATCTGCTTCGGATTCGAAGCAGTAGGACGACAGTAGCGCTGCTTCGAGTTCGAAGCAATAGCGCCGGCCGACTGCTGCGCAGGTCCCGCAGCGCACCCGCGCGGCCCTGCTCGCCGCGCGAGAGCCCCGGGCGGTCGGGCAGCACCTCACCCGTACGCTGGCGCCCGTGCTGGGGACGACGGCGTGACGGGTCTGGCCGGGCGGGCTCAGCAGCTGGCCGAGCACCTGCTCGCCGACGACCCCCGGCGCTGGGCGCACACCCGCGCCGTCGCGGTGCGGGCCGCCGAGGCCGCGGGCAGCCTGCCGCCGGCCCAGCGCCCGGTGCTGCTGGCGGCCGCCTGGCTGCACGACATCGGCTACGCACCCGCGCTGCGCGACACCGGGTTCCACCCCCTCGACGGCGGCCGCCACCTGCGCGCCCACGGCTGGCCGGACACCGTGGTGTGCCTGGTGGCGCACCACTCCGGCGCCACCCACGTCGCCCGCGCGCGGGGCCTGGAGGCGGAGCTGACCGACCTGCGGTGCGCCGAGCCCGTCCCCGGCTCGGACGCCGAGGCCCTCTCGGACGCCCTGACCTGGGCCGACCAGACCGTCGGCCCGGGCGGGGAACCGCTCAGCCTGTCCGAGCGCCTGGCCGACGTGCTGGACCGGCACGGCCCGGACAGCCCCAACGCCCGCAGCCACGCCACCCGCGAGCCCTACCTGCGCGCGGCGGTCGCGCGCACCGAGCGGCGGCGGGCGACGCTGCTCGACCCCGTGCCCGCGCCCGCAGCGCCTCGCCTGCAGGCGCCGGGACGCGCGGGCGCTGGGCAGCCCGGGCGCAGCGCGCCAGGATGATCACCGTGACCTCCCGGACCACCGCCCTGCGCCGCGCGCACGACGTCGCCACCGCCGTCCTCGCGCTGGCGATCGTGCCCGAGCCCTTCGGCCGCCGCCGGCGGGCGATGGGCTTCGACGACTACGTCCGCCACCAGCAGCGCGCCGACGCCGTCATGCGGCGCCTGGCCCCGGCGCTGTCGGTGGCCGCCATGGCCACCGGTGCCGCGACCGCGGCCGCCACGGCCCGCCGGGCCCCGCGGGCGGCCGCCCTGCGCGCCGCCTCGGTGGCGGCCGTCGCCGGTGCGATCACCCTGACGGTGCGGGTCCACGTGCCGATCAACGTGCGGCTGCGCTCGTGGCGGCCTGGGGAGGAGGCCGAGGGCTGGCGCGAGGCGCGCGCCCGCTGGGAGCGCGCCCACGTGCTGCGCCGCGCCCTGGTCGTCGTCGCGGCGGCCGCGACCGCGCTGGGGCGCTGACTCAGGAGCTGGTCGCGACGAGCTCCTCCAGGCGCACCTCGGGGTGGTCGCGGGCGAAGCTGCGCACCCGCCACTCGTCGGTGAACAGCGCGAAGGTGCGCCCGTCGGCGTGCTGGACGACCTCGGCGCCGCGGTGGGCGCGCAGCAGCGGGGCCGCGTCGGCGTCGATGATCCGGGCGGTGGTGTAGGGCAGTTCGGTGAACAGCACCGGCGAGCGGAACTCGTGGGTCATCCGGTACTGGACGACGTCGAACTGCAGGGCGCCCACGGCGCTGACGACGGGTTCGCCGTCGCCGCGGGCGTCGGAGGTCAGCACGCGCACGACGCCCTCGGCGTCCAGTTCGCGCAACCCCTGCCGGAACTGCTTGCCCACCCGCAAGTCCGCGGGGCGCACGGTGCGGAAGTGCTCGGGGGCGAACACCGGCAGCGGCGGGTAGGAGACGCGCCCGTTCTCGGAGAGGGTGTCGCCCACGACGACGTGCCGGGCGTTGACCAGGCCGATGACGTCACCGGGCCAGGCGACGTCGACGGTCGAGCGGTCGGCGCCGAACACCGTCTGCACGTGCTTGAGGACCATCGGCCGGCCGCTGCGGTCGTCCTTCACCGTCATCCCGCGGTGGAAGACGCCGGAGTGGATGCGCGCGAAGGCGAGCCGGTCGCGGTGGGCGGGGTTCATGCCGGTCTGCGTCTTGAACACCTGGGCGCTGAAACCGCCGGTCACGGCGTGGGGCCGGCCCGCGACGTCCTGCTGGTCGCGCGGGGCGGGTGCGACGTCGACGAGGGCGTCGAGCACCTGCCCGACGCCGGTGTTCGCCACGGCGGCGGTGAAGTACACCGGCGTGGTGCGGAAGGCGAGGAACTCCTCCTCGTCGTGGTCGGCGCCCGTCGCCGAGAGCAGGTCGTGCTCGTCGAGGGCCTGCTGCCAGGAGGGTCCCTCCAGCGCCGCGGCCTCCTCAGCGCCCATCCGCTGCTCCAGCGCGCGCGTCGCCCCGCCCGGGGCCTTGGTGTACTTCACGTACTCGCCGCTGCCGCGTTCCAGCAGCCCGCGGAAGTCGCCGGCGATGCCGACGGGCCAGGTCACCGGCGTGGGCCGCAGCCCCGTCACCGACTCCACCTCGTCGAGCAGTTCGAGGGCCTCGCGCCCCGGCCGGTCCCACTTGTTGACCACGGTGATCACGGGCAGCCCGCGCTGCTTGCAGACGCCGAACAGCTTGCGGGTCTGCACCTCCATGCCGCGGGCCGCGTCCACGAGCATGATCACCGCGTCGACGGCGGTGAGGGCGCGGTAGGTGTCCTCGGAGAAGTCCGCGTGGCCGGGGGTGTCGACGACGTTGACGACCATCCCCCGGTGGTCCAGCTGCAGCACCGCGGAGCTGATGGAGATCCCGCGCTGCTTCTCCATGTCCTGCCAGTCGGTGGCCACCCCCGCCCGGCCCGCCTTGCCGTGCACGTGCCCGGCCTCGCGGATGGCGTTGGCGTGCAGGGCCAGCGCCTCGGTCAGCGTGGACTTGCCGGCGTCGGGGTGGCTGATGACGGCGATGGTGCGGCGGCGGGCGGCCTCGGCCACGACCTGCGCGGCGGTGGCTCGGGCGACCTCGGCGGTCGTCCCCAGCGTGTCGGACTCGGCGGTGCTCACCGCTCCATCATCCCCGCTGGCGGCGGCGGTCGCGGACGCCCGGCCTCAGCCGGGGGCGGCTGGGCGGGTGGTGACGAGCGCCTCCCACCCCTGCTCGCTGAGGTAGGGGCCGTGCGGCATGCCCGGCGGGCGGAAGGCGTACGTGCCGGCCGTGGCGACGAGGCCGCTGGTGAGGTCGGTGAGCGCGCCGGAGAGGACGTAGACCTCCTCCCAGTGCTCGTGCCGCAGCACCTGCGTGCCGCTGCGGCCGCCGGGCTCGTAGCGCTGCAGCAGCGTCGCGTCCTCCCCCTCCCCGCCGAGCACCCGGTTCCACACCCCCGTCGCGGGGGCGGGGGCCGGGACCCACGGCCCGGCGGGTGCGGCGAACTCCTGCGCGGGTCGTGCCCGCCGGGTGCCCACGGCCGGCCTCAGCCCACGGCCTCGGGGAGGACCTCGACGCGGTAGCCGAGCTCGAGGGCGTCCTCGCGCACCGGGTCCTCCAGCCGCACGCGCCAGCGGGCGGCGAACTGGTCCACCCCGGGGACCATGGCGACCGTCCCGCTGAGCAGCACCGTGCCCGGGGTCGCCAGACCGCGCGCGCGCAGGACCTGGAGCCAGTAGGAGGGCGGCAGCAGGGCGGCCAGGGGGGCCTGCTGGACGAGGACCTCGGAGCCGTCGGCGGTCTCGACCCACGCCGTCAGCAGCAGCCGGTCCAGGTGCTCCTCCACGTCGACGAGCCGCCAGGCCCGCCGCCCGAGCACGTCGAGGCTGGCGTTCTTGCTCCAGGCGACCCCGTGGACCTCCAGCGCGCGGTCGGTGTGGTCGCAGGCGACGGTCAGCAGCACGTCCTCGGGGTCGGGGCCGGCCAGGACGAGCGCCCACTCGGCCTCGCCGGAGGTGCGCCCGTGCTGCACGGGGACGACGTCGGTCTGCGCGGCGAGGCCGAGTGGGCGCTCGTCCTGGCC
>NZ_JAAALL010000356.1 GCF_009906315.1 Kineococcus vitellinus
CCGCGAACCCACCCCACCGCGAACCCGAGACCCGGAGGACCCACCGCATGCCACCCACCTGGCAGGCCGCCATGATCGCCGCCGACGACGTCGAGCAGGCACCGCTGCTGCGCACCCGCTTCACCCTCGAACCCGGGCACGGGCAGGTGGCCTCCGCCGTCCTGCACGTCAGCGCCCTGGGCGTGGTGGAACCCTGGCTGGACGGCGAGCGCGTCGGCGACGACGTGCTGAGCCCCGGCTGGAGCAGCTACGAGTGGCGGCTGCGCCACCGCAGCCACGACGTCACCGCCGCCGTCGGCGCGAGCGGCGGGCCGGACGGTGAGCACGTGCTCGGCCTGGCGCTCGGCAACGGCTGGGCCCGCGGGCGGCTGGCCTGGGGCGGCGGCTCGGGCTACTACGCGCAGGAACCCGGCGGCCTCGCGCAGCTGGAGGTCACCTTCGCCGACGGGCACACCCAGGTGGTCGCCACCGACACCACCTGGCGCTCGCACGCCTCCGCCGTCACCGCCGACGACCTCTACGACGGGCAGAGCATCGACGCCCGCCTGCACGACCCCGCCTGGGCCAGCGCCGCCTCCGGCGACGAGGGCTGGGGCGGGGTGCACGCGCTCGAGTTCGACACCGCCCGCCTCACCGAGCACGTCGGGCCCCCCGTGCGCCGCCAGGAGGTCCTGCCGGCCCGGGAGGTGTGGACCTCACCGGCGGGCAAGACCCTCGTCGACTTCGGGCAGAACCTCGTCGGCTGGATCCGCTTCACCGTCACCGGCGAGGCCGGGCAGACGATCACCCTGCGCCACGCGGAGGTCCTCGAGCACGGCGAGCTGGGCACCCGCCCGCTGCGCAGCGCCGAGGCCACCGACACCTTCGTCCTCTCCGGGGGCGAGGACTCCTTCGAGCCCACGTTCACCTTCCACGGCTTCCGCTACGCCGAGGTCGAGGGCTGGCCCGGCGAGCTGCGCCCGCAGGACCTCGAAGCCGTCGTCGTGCACTCCGAGCTCACCCGCACCGGCGAGTTCGAGTGCTCCCACGAGCTCGTCAACCAGCTGCACCGCAACGTCGTGTGGGGCACCAGGGGCAACTTCCTGGACGTGCCCACCGACTGCCCGCAGCGCGACGAGCGGCTGGGCTGGACCGGCGACCTGGCCGTCTTCGGCCCCAGCGCCGCCTACCTGTACGACGTGAGCGACTTCCTGCGCGACTGGCTGCGCGACCTCGACGCCGAGCAGGCGCACGACGACGGGATCGTCCCCTACGTCGTGCCCAACGTGCTGAAGTGGGTGCCGATCAGGGAGCAGCGGGGCAAGCCGGACTCGACGTCCTTCTGGTCCGACGTGGCCGCCTGGCTGCCGTGGACGCTCTACCAGGCCTACGGAGACCGCGAGGCCCTCGCCGAGGCCTACCCGGCCGCGGCCGCGCACGTGCGCCACGTCGCGGGCCTGCTCTCGCCCACCGGGCTGTGGGACACCGGCTTCCAGTTCGCCGACTGGCTGGACCCCGACGCCCCGCCGGACGACCCGGCCGCGGCCAAGGCCGACAAGGGCGTGGTCTCCACCGCCGCGGCCCACCGCAGCGCGCGCACCACCGCCGACATCGCCCGGGTGCTGGGCCGCGAGGACGACGCCGCGGAGTTCGACGCGCTCGCCGAGCGGGTGCGGGCGGCGTTCCTGGAGCACTACGTCGAGGCCGACGGCACCGTGCGCTCGGACTGCGCGACGGTGTACGCGCTGGCCATCGAGTTCGGCCTGCTGGCCGGCGAGCAGCGCGAGCGGGCGGGGGAGCGGCTGGCGGAGCTGGTGGCCAAGGCCGGCTACCGCGTCTCCACCGGCTTCGCGGGCACCCCCTACGTCACCGACGCCCTGACCTCCACCGGGCACCTGGAGGACGCCTACCGGCTGCTGCTGGAGGAGGGCTGCCCCTCCTGGCTGTACCCGGTGACGATGGGCGCCACGACGATCTGGGAGCGCTGGGACTCGATGCTGCCCGACGGCACCATCAACCCCGGGCAGATGACCTCCTTCAACCACTACGCGCTGGGCGCGGTGGCCGACTGGATGCACCGCGTCGTGGTCGGCATCGCCCCGGCCGAACCCGGCTACGCCCGCGCGCTCATCGCCCCGCAGCCGGGTGGCGGGCTGACCTGGGCGAAGGGTGCGCTGCAGACCCCGCACGGGCGGCTGGCGGTCTCCTGGCGCCTGGAGGACGGCGCCTTCTCCGCCGACGTCACCGTCCCCGAGGGCACCAGCGCGCTGCTGCGCCTGCCCGACGGCTCCGAGCGGGAGCTGACCGCGGGGGAGCACGCCGTCCGCGCCTGACGCGCGGTCGACGCGCGGTCGACGCGCGGCCGGCCCACCCCGGTGGGGCGGTCCCCCGCTGCCCTAGCGTGGCGCGGGTGGACCGCCTCACCGCCTTCGTCTCCGGCGCCGTGCAGGGCGTCGGGTTCCGCTGGTGGACGCGCGCGCAGGCCCTGGAGCTGGGGCTGGCGGGCAGCGCCACCAACAAGGCCGACGGCCGCGTCGAGGTCGTCGCCGAGGGCCCGCGCCCCGCGCTGGAGGACCTGCTCGCCCGGCTGGGCGAGCAGCCCTCCGCCCGCGCGCGCCCCGGGCGGGTCGACGCGGTCGTCGAGCTGTGGAGCACCGCCCGCGGCGCGCGGGGCTTCCGCTCGCGCTGAGCCGCGGGGCGGCCGCTCAGCCGCCCTCGGCGGGCCGGGCGGTCCCCGCGCCCCGCGCCTGCTCGGCCGCGCGGGCCCGCAGCGCCGGGCGGGCCACCCCGAACAGCGCCGCCGCCGCCGCGGCCGCGCACACCAGCACCACCACCGCCATCGGCACCGCCGTGCCCTCCCCGCCCAGGCCGACGAGCGGGGAGACCAGCGCGCCCACGCCGAACTGCAGCGCGCCCTGCAGCGCCGAGCCCGTGCCCGAGGCGAAGCGCACCTCGTCGGCCGCCAGCGCCGTGGCGTTGCCGAAGCTCAGCCCCGCGCCGTAGACGAGCAGCCACAGCAGCACCAGCACCCCCGGCGCCCAGGCGTCCGCGAGCACGACCACCACGAGCAGCGCCGCCGCGCTGCCCAGCTGCAGCAGCACCCCGGCGGCCAGCACCTGCGAGGGCGAGCGGCGGCGCAGCAGCCGCGCCGACGTCGCCCCGCCCGCGACGATGCCGCAGGCGTTGAGGGTGAAGACGAGCGAGTACGTGCCCGTCGACAGCCCCACGACGTGCTGCAGCACGAACGGCGAGGCCGACACGTAGGCGAACAGGGCGGCGAAGACGGCGACCAGGGTCGCCACGTGCCCCACGTAGCCGCGGCGCGCGAGCACCGCGCGCACCGAGGCGGCCACGGCGCGCGCCCCGCCGTCGTGGCGGCGCTCCGGCGGCAGCGTCTCGCGCACCAGCAGCGCGGAGGCCAGCACGAGCAGCGCGGCCACGGCCGCGCCCACCGCGAAGGTGCCGCGCCAGCCCACCGGCCCCGCGAGCACGCCGCCCAGCAGCGGCGCCAGCACCGGCGCCACGCCCTGGACGACGCCGAAGATCGCGAAGGCGCGCGCGGCGGCCCGCCCGCTCGCCAGGTCGGCGATGACGGCCCGGCCGATGACCATCCCCGCGGCCCCCGCGAAGCCCTGCACGAAGCGGGCCGCCAGCAGCAGCTCGATCGAGGGCGCCAGCGCGCACGCCACCCCGGCCAGGCACGTCACGGCCGTGCCGGCCAGCAGCAGCCCGCGGCGGCCCAGGCGGTCCGAGGCCGGCCCCAGCACCAGCTGGCCCACCGCCATCCCGACCATGAACGTCGTCAGCGTCAGCTGCACGCTGGAGGCGCTCGTCGACAGGTCGTCCGCCAGCCGGGGCAGCGTCGGCAGGTACGTGTCGATGGCCAGCGGCCCGATCGCGCACAGCAGCGCCAGGCACACCAGCAGCCGCAGCGGGACCTCGCCGCCGGGCGCGCCGGGCGCGGTGCCCGGACCGGCCAGCGGCGAGGGGGCGGTGCGGGGGACCGGCAGGGGCGAGCGCGGGGACGAGCTCTGCGACGAGCTCTGCGACGGGCGCGGGG
>NZ_JAAALL010000357.1 GCF_009906315.1 Kineococcus vitellinus
GGTGGGCGGGGTCACCCCGGAAGCCTACGTGCGTCCGCGCAGGTCAGCGTGCGCGACCCGCAGCCCCCCGGCGGCCGCGCGGGCCGCCGGGGAGCCACCGGGGGGCGCGGGCGCCGGCGGGGCCACCTCCGCCGAGAGCGAACGCGTTGGCCCGTCGGCGTGGGAACGCGCGCGGTCGGGGCGCGGTTGGGGAAGAGTGTGAGGCGGGAGCAGCAGCTGCCGCCCAGCGTGCACGACCCGGAAGGAGTCGCGGAGTGACCACCGCAACCAGCACCACCCTCGCCGACGAACCCATGACCGCCGCCGACCGTTGCGACCGGTGCGGTGCGCAGGCCTACGTGCGGGTGGTGCTCTCCGCCGGTGGCGAGCTCATGTTCTGCGCTCACCACGGCCGCGAGCACCGCGACGCCCTGCGCGAGGTGGCCAGCACCGTCCACGACGAGAGCCAGAAGCTGGCGGCGACGCCCGCCAGCGCGGCGCCCGACGAGCGCTGAGCGCCCTGATCACCGAGCACGTCCGCCGAGCCCGGCGCCACCCGCACGATGGGTGACGCCGGGCTCGTCGTCGTGGGGCTGGCCGTCGCGGTCGGCCTCGTCGGCGTCGTCGTGCCCGTCCTGCCGGGCACCCTCCTCATCGCGCTGGGCCTGCTGGTCTGGGCCCTGGCCACCGGCGGCGCCGCCTGGGCGTTCTTCGCCGGGGCCGTGGCGCTGCTGGTCGCCGGGCAGGTCGCGATGTACCTGCTGCCCGGGCGCCGGATGGCGCGGGCGGGCATCCCGAGGTCCTCGCTGCTGCTGGGCGGTCTGCTCGGCGTCGTCGGCTTCTTCGTCGTCCCCGTGCTGGGCCTGCCCCTCGGCTTCGTCCTCGGCGTCTTCCTCGCGCAGCTGCCGCGCGGCTCGGCAGCGCCGGGCCGCGCCGCCGGTGCGTGGCGCTCGACGGTCGTGGCGCTCAAGGGCGTCGGGCTCAGCGTCGCCATCGAGATGGGCGCCGGCGTGCTGGCCGCCGCCACCTGGGTCGTGGGCGCGCTCGTCCTGCGCTGAGCACCCCGGCGCGGAACGTCGAAGGCCCCGACCGCTGCGGCGGTCGGGGCCTTCCTCGTGGGCTCAGCGGAACGTCGTGGCGAGCTGGGCCACGATCCGGGAGCCCGCCGCTCCCGCCGGGGCGTGGAACCACATCAGTCCCGCCAGGCCCAGGGCCCTGGCACGCTCCTGGCACCGGCGCAGCGCCCGCTCGTCCGATGCCGAGCTCGCCGTGTTCTCCCCGCCCACAGGCGCGCCGACGGCCCGGGCCAGGCGCGCGAGGTAGGCGACGGGGCTCGCGTCGCGGTCGGAGGTCCCGAACTCCGGCCCGTCCAGCCACGTGGAGTAGACGACGTGGCGACGGCGCGCGTCGTGGCTGCGGTAGACGCCCACCCGCTGCACGAGCCGGGCGAAGTCGACGCCCTGCACGAGCTCGGAGTAGCGCGAGGCACGACGCCGCAGCCCGACCGCGACCGCGGCGGCCTCGTCCCCGGGGCGCACGCCGTAGGACGGGTACATCAGCTGCAGGTCACCGTCGAAGGCGCCGGCGACGGTGCGGACGAGGAAGTCCTGGTAGTCGACCACGCTGGACAGGTAGTGGCGCAGGAACAGCCCGTCGGCCGTCGGGGAGGCGGCCGAGACGCCGGGCCGGTGCCCCGGGACGGGCGAGGACGCCTGCGCGCCGGGGCTGAAGGCCCACCAGCTGCCCACGGGAGCACCACCGGAGACGTCACCCGGCAGGCGCAGCTCCCCCGTCAGCAGCCCCCCGACCCGGACCGCGTAGGTGGACGCGCGCCCCAATGCCCGTGCCAGGGCCGCGACGTAGGACGCCTGCGCCGCGCGGATCCGGGGGTTCCACACGGCGTCGGCGACCTCCTCACCGCTCGCCACGTCGGCGCTCCACGCGTTGCCGTACTGGTCGACGAAGCGTGCCCCGGGGATCCGGAACACCCACGCCGGGGTGTACTGCAGGCCGAGGTCCAGCACGACCGACAGCCCGCGGGCGCGGTGCTCGGCGATGCGGGCGCGCAGCTCGGCGACGTGGGCGCGGTCCAGGGGGGCACCGGCGGTCGGCTGCGCCCGGTCCCAGGCGGCCTGCACCACCACCGCGTTCAGACCGGCGCCGGCCAGTGAGGAGGCGTCCTCGGCCCCCGGCCCCACCAGCCCCAGGAACGGCGGCGGCGCGGCCACGGCCGGTGAGGCACCCAGCTCGGGACCCGCCGCCCCGACGAGCGCCGCGAGCGCCACCCCGAGGACGGTGCGACGGCGCGGGCCGCGCGCCCGCCCCCGCGCCGGGACGGCGACCGGGTCGCCGATGGGTGCCGCGCTCGTCGTCCGCTTCCGCATGGGGCCTACCTCGACCCGGCGGGGGCGGAGCTTGAGCGGGAGCTCCCGGACCGCCCGGTCGGCGCAGCACACGGGTGAAAGAGGTGGGCATCGACGTCCGAACGGGTGCACGAGGTGCAACGCCGCACGGGCGGCGCCGAAGAGCCTCGTGGTGGTCACGGGGCCGCCGGTGCCCCGGACCGGATGGGAGACGCGGTCGAGATGAACGAGCTGCACGAGGTGGAGCCGTCGGCAGGCGGCCCCGGCGGCCTCCTGGCCGGGCCGCAGCCGGGACGACCGCGACCGGCGCTGGTGCCCCTGCCCCGCCAGGCCGGAGTGGAGCACCTGCGACCGGCGGACCTGGACCTGATCGTGCCCGCCTACAACGAGGAACGGCGCATCGGTCCCACTCTGGAGGCCATCTGCCGGCAGATCACCGACTCGCCGTACCACGTGCGGATCATCGTGGTGGACAACGGCAGCGTCGACGCCACCGCCGACGCGGTCGACCGCGTGACCTCCCTGGACGTGCCGGTGCAGGTCATCGGTTGCAAGGCCCGTGGCAAGGGGGCTGCGGTGCGCGCCGGGGTCGCCCACGCCGTCGCCCCGTACGTGGGCTACGTCGACGCCGACCAGTCGACCCCGCCGGACGCCCTGGTCACCGGCATGGCCATCCTCACGTCCGGCTGGGACGCCGTCATCGGCTCCCGGCGCGTGCTCGGCGCTCGCTACGTCGAGCCGCAGCCGGTCGTCCGGCGCATCGGCAGCCGCGTGTTCAACATGGCCGCCTCCACCCTCGTCGGGCGCATCAGCGACACCCAGTGCGGCATGAAGCTCTTCCGCACCGAGGCGGTCCGCGACGTGTTCGCGGCCGCCAACCTCAGCGGCTTCGCCTTCGACGTCGAGGTCCTCGCGCGGGCGACGGCCGCCGGCCTGCGGATCATGGAGCTGCCGGTGGAGTGGTCCGACAGCGCGGGCTCCACGCTGCGCCCCGTCCGCGACGGCATCAACGCCTTCACCGAGCTGTACCGGGTGCACCGCCTGCTGCGCTCCAGCCGGTGAGCCGACCACCGTCCGAGCAGACCACCCACCAGAACACCCGGCCCGACAGGCGCCGGCCCGAGAGAGGCATGGACGCACCGTGCTCGTCATCACCAACTGGCGCGACTCCCGGCACCCCGAGACCGGGGGCGCCGAAGTCGTCTGCCATCAGCTCGCCGAGCGGTTCGCCGCGGCTGGCCACGACGTCGTGCTGCTGTGCGCGGCGGTCGACGGCGCTCCGCGCGAGGAGACCCGCGACGGCTACCGCATCGTGCGCGGAGGCGGCCGGTTCGGGGTGTACGCCCACGCCCTGGCGTGGCTGGCGCGCCACCGCCGCCGCGTCGAGGCCGTGGTCGACTCGCAGAACGGCATCCCCTTCTTCTCGCCGCTGGTGCTGCCGCGCTCCACGCCTGTGCTGATGCTGCTGCACCACGTGCACCAGGACCAGTTCGCGAAGTACTTCCCCGCACCCGTGGCAGCCCTCGGGCGGTTCCTGGAGAGCACGGTCAGCCGCGTCGTGTACGGCCGGCGCGGCGTCGTGACCGTCTCCCCCTCCACCCGCACCGACGCTCGCCGGCGCCTCGGGCTGCGCGGCGACATCTGGGTCACCCCGCCGGGCTGGTCGGTCACCGAGGCAGTGCGCACC
>NZ_JAAALL010000358.1 GCF_009906315.1 Kineococcus vitellinus
GCGCGGGACCGCGCGCCCTGGGCGTCCTCGACCGCCTCGGCGCGCACGCCGCCGCGGGCGGTCGCCGCCTGGCGGTGCACGTCGTGGACCCGCACCCGCCGGGGTCCGGGCGGATCTGGCGCGCCGAGCAGCACCCGCTGCTGTGGATGAACTCCCGCGCCGCCGACGTCACGGTCCTGCCGGACGAGTCCTCCACGCTGACCGGCCCGCTGCGCACCGGGCCGACGCTGTTCGCCTGGCTGGACGCCCACCGGGCCGAGCTCGCCGAGCGCTTCGCGCGGCAGGGCCAGGAGGAGCTGCACCGGGAGGTCCTCGGCGTCGGCGAGGGCACCTTCGTCTCCCGCGCGCTCGGCAGCCACTACCTGCGCTGGGCCTGGGAGCGGGTGCGCGAGGCGCTGCCGGCGACGGTGGAGCTGCACGAGCACGCCGCCCGCGCCGTCGACCTGCGCGAGGGCGCCGGCGGCCGCCAGCTCGTGCGGCTCGAGAACGGCCGCGCCCTGGAGGTGGACGCGGTGCTGCTCGCGCAGGGGCACCCCGACGTGCTGCCCGGAGCGCGCGAGCAGGCGCTGCGGGAGTTCGCCGACCGCCACGACCTGGGCTACGTGGCGCCGGGGTACACCGGCGACCTGGGGCTGGAGGACGACCTCGACCTGCTGCCGCCGGGCGAGGACGTCCTGGTGGCGGGCATGGGCCTGGCGTTCGTCGACCTCCTGGTGCTCGTCGCCGAGGGGCGCGGCGGGCGCTTCCGCACCGGCCCCGGCGGGGACCTGCGCTACGAGCCCAGCGGCCTGGAACCGCGGCTGCACGTGGGCAGCCGCCGCGGCGTGCCCTACCGCTCGAAGATCACCTACGAGCTCGCGAGCCGGCCGCCGCTGCCGCGCTTCTTCACCGCCGAGGCGGCCGCGCGGCACGGGCGGGTCCTCGACCTGCGCGCCGACGTGTGGCCGATGATCGCCAAGGAGCTCGCGGGGGCGCACTACCACGAGCTGTTCACCCGGCACCCGCAGCGCACCTCGCTGCCGGCGGCGGAGTTCGACCGGCGCTTCGCGGCCGCCGCGTGGGGCGGCGCCGAGCTGGACGCCCTGGTGCAGGCCGCGGTCCCCGACCCGGCGGACCGGCTGGACCTGCCGGCGCTGGACCGGCCGCTGGCCGGCTGGCGGGCGCCGGACGGCGACGCCGTCCACGAGCGCGTGCGCGCCCACGTCGCCGCGGACGTGGCGCGCCGCGCCGACCCCGGGCACAGCTCCGACGCCGCGGTGTTCGCGGCGCTGCTGTCCTGCTACGCCACCGTCGCCGAGCTCACCCGCCGCGGGCTGCTGGAGGCCCGCTCGGCGGCGGTCGACGTGGACGGGTGGTGGCACGGCTTCTTCAGCTACGTCGCCTCCGGCCCGCCGCCGCAGCGGCTGCGGCAGCTGCTGGCCCTGGCCGACGCGGGGGTCGTGCACTTCCTCGGCGGCGACCTGCGGGTGGGCGCCGACGAGGAGCGGGGGTGCTGGAGCGCGCGCTCGGCCAACGGCCCGCACGAGGTGGCGGCCCGGGTGCTCGTCGACGCGCGGCTGCCGCACCCCAGCGTGCGCGACAGCGCCGACCCGCTGCTGTCGGCGCTGTGCGCGCGGGGGGAGGTCGTCGAGCAGAGCTTCGCCACGGACGACGGGCAGGAGCTGGCCAACGGCCGCCTCGTCGTGGACGCCGCCCAGCGGGTCGTCGACCGGCGCGGCCGGGCGCACCCGCGGCGCTTCGCGGCCGGTCCGTGGGTGGCCGGCAGCGGGTGGGCCGCGGCCTTCGCCCGCCCGCACCTGGACGCGGGGTTCTTCCGGCTCAACGACCGGGTCGCGGTGGACCTGCTGGGGGTGACCGACGGGCTCGCGGACGGGCCCGCGCCGGGGCTCGCGGCGGCCGCCGTCAGCGTCGTCGCCCCCCGAGGTGCCAGAAGCGTGCCGTCGGGCGGAACTCCGCGCGGCCGCTGAGCTCCACCTCCAGCTCCTCCAGGTCGGCCGCGAGCCGCTCGTCGACGCGCTCGGCGTCCTCCAGCAGCGTCGTGACGGCCAGCACGCCGGCGCGCTCGGCCACCTCGCAGCCCGCGGCCGCCAGCGCCTCCTCGGCGAAGGCGGCCTCCAGCCGCAGCGTCGAGCGGCCGGTCGCCGGGTCGAGGGCGCGCTCGGCGCCCAGCGCCACCCACGCGGCGGCCGGCCCCTCCCGCAGCGCGGCCGCCACGACGTCGGCGGCGGGGTTCGGCGCCAGCAGGGACAGCAGCCCCCCCGGGCGCACCGAGGAGGTGAGCGTGGCGACGTCGGCGAGGACCTGCTCGTGCGAGGTGCGGTGCTGCAGCACGTCGTGGCAGAGCACGACGTCGAAGGAGCCCGAGCCGCCCTCGCGGTGGCGGGTCAGCGCCGCCAGGGCCGTGAGGTCCTCCAGGTCGGCGGCGACGGTGTGCAGCCGCTCGCCGACGCCCGCGGCCGCGGCCGCCGCGCGGGCCAGGGCCAGCTGCTCGGGCGAGCGGTCCAGCACCGTCACCGCGTGCCCGGCGAGCGCCAGCTGCAGCGCGTCGCGGCCGTCGCCGCCGCCGGCGTCCAGCACCCGCAGCGGGCCGGGCCCGAGCACGGTGCACCAGCTGCGCAGGACGCGCCCGACGACCCGGTAGCGCAGCCGTCCCCACGGCGAGGCCTGCCAGGTGGCCCAGGCGGCGGACTCGGCGCGCTCGGCCCGCGCGCCGGCCGCCCCCGCGCTCACCGGCTCACCCGGACAGGCGGGCGCTCGCCAGGCGCGCGCCCTCCCCGAGCGCGGCCAGCTTGGCCACCGCGATCTGCGGGTGGATGCGCCCGCCGAGACCGCAGTCGGTGGAGGCCACGACGTTCTCGGCCCCGACCACCGAGGCGAAGCGCTCGATGCGGTCGGCGACCAGCTCCGGGTGCTCCACGACGTTCGTGGCGTGGCTGACGACGCCGGGCACGATCTTCTTGCCGGCCGGCAGCTGCACGTCCCGCCAGACCTTCCACTCGTGCTCGTGGCGCACGTTGGCGGCCTCGAAGGAGTAGCTGCCGGCGTCGATCTCCAGCATGAGGTCGACGATGTGCCGGAACTCCACGTCGGTGGTGTGCGGGCCGTGCCAGCTGCCCCAGCACAGGTGGAAGCGCACCTGCTCCGGCGGCAGGCCGCGCAGGGCGTGGTTGAGCGCCTCGACGCGGATCCTCGTGAAGGCGCGGTAGTCCTCCACGCTCGGCTCGGGGTTGATCTGGTCCCAGTTCTCCGCGATGGAGGGGTCGTCGACCTGCACCGTCAGCCCCGCGTCGACGATGGCCCGGTACTCCTCGCGCATGACCTCCGCCCACGCCCAGATGTGCTCCTCCTCGGTGGCGTAGTACCGGTTGGAGATGCGCGCGCCGCTGCCCGGGGACAGGGAGGTGATGAACCCCTGCTCCAGCGGCAGCCCGGCCGCCCGCAGCCCGGCCGCGAGGTTGGCGATGTCGGAGGCGATCGCCTCCTGGCCGGTGTAGGACAGCGGGCCGGTGGTGGCGGGGAACGCGGTGGCGTTCTTGCCGGTGGAGATGCCCGAGGCCGGGTCGGTGTAGGCGTCCTTGAAGATCGTCCAGTCGCGGCGGTCGGGGAAGCTCGTCAGGCGCACCTTCCCCGGTTCCGAGCGCACGACGGGCTGGGTGAACAGGTCCTCGCCGGTGACCTCGAGGCCGGCGACGCGCTGGAAGGAGTACGACCACCAGGCGCCGTAGTCCACGGCGCTGGACATCGCCTTGCCGTACTCGCCGTCGCCGACGATCGTGACGCCGAGCTCGGCCTGGCGCCGCACGAGGTCGACGACGGCGTCGGTGAGCAGCCGCTCGAACTCGGGCGTGCGCTCGAGGGTGAACCCGTCCTCGGCGGTGCGCCGGGCCTCGTTGGCCGCGATCAGCTCGGGGGTGCGGGGCAGGCTGCCGGCGTGGCTGACGGGGATCTGGCGGGCGGTGGACCGGGCGGTGGACAACGTGGTGCTCCGTTCGGGTGGGTCGGGGTCGGCGGCGCGGGGCGCGGTCGGGG
>NZ_JAAALL010000359.1 GCF_009906315.1 Kineococcus vitellinus
GGTCCACCCCCGGGCCGGCGCCGTGGCCGGCCTCGCAGCAGACCCCGCCGGACGCCCCGACGCAGGGCCTGCCCCGCTACGGCGACGAGCCCGGCTACCCGCCGCTGCAGGGGTCCGCGCCCGCGGCCCCCTCCGCCCCGCGGCCCACCGGCGCCTCCCCGTACGACCCGGCCCGGCACGAGCAGCCCTCGCACGGGCAGGACCAGTACGGGCAGGGCCAGTACGGCACCGCTCAGCACGACCAGGCGCAGCAGGGTGGGAGTCAGTACGGCGCGAGCCAGTACGGCCAGGCCCAGTACGGCCAGGCCCAGTACGGCCAGGGCCAGTACGGCGGGGCCCAGTACGGCCAGGGCCAGTACGGCCAGGGCCAGTACGGCGTGCAGGGCTACGAGCAGCAGGCGCCGGTGGCCGGTTCGGCGCACGCGGTCCTGTGGACCGCGGTGGGCGGTCTGGTCCTCATGGGCACGGGCCTGGGCTGGATCGCGGCGATCGTGGCGCTGGCCCTGGCGCCCGGTGCGCGCCGGGAGGTCCTGGAGTCCCGGGGCACCAAGCGGGGGCTGGGCTTCCTGCTGGCGGGCAAGATCTGCGCCTGGGTCAACATCGGCCTGACGGTGCTGCTGGTCCTCGGCCTCGTCGTGCTGTTCGCGGTCATCGGCGCCGGGGGTTTCGCCGACACCTCCGGCGACGTCTACTGGGACTCCGTGAGCACGCTCACGCCGGTCCGCTGACGCGCACCGGAAGCCTGCGGCGGCGAAGGGGGTTGCACTCCAGGTGACCGACGGCCCCCTCATCGTCCAGAGCGACAAGACGCTGCTCCTCGAGGTCGACCACCCGCGCGCCCGCGCCTGCCGGGCGGCGATCGCGCCGTTCGCGGAGCTGGAGCGCGCTCCCGAGCACGTGCACACCTACCGGCTGACGCCGCTGGGCCTGTGGAACGCGCGCGCGGCCGGCCACGACGCCGAGCAGGTCGTGGACACGCTGCTGGAGTTCTCCCGCTACTCGGTGCCGCACGCGCTGCTGGTCGACGTCGCCGAGACGATGGCCCGCTACGGGCGCCTGCAGCTGGTCAACGACCCCGCGCACGGCCTCGTGCTGCACGCGATCGACACCCCGGTGCTCGAGGAGGTGCTGCGCAGCAAGAAGGTCGCGCCGCTGCTCGGCGCCCGCGTGGAGCCCGACACGGTGCTCGTGCACCCCAGCGAGCGCGGCAACCTCAAGCAGGTGCTGCTGAAGCTGGGCTGGCCGGCGGAGGACCTCGCCGGCTACGTGGACGGCGAGGCGCACCCCATCGACCTCGCCGAGGACGGCTGGGCGCTGCGCCCCTACCAGGCCGAGGCCGTGGACGGCTTCTGGCACGGCGGTTCCGGCGTCGTCGTCCTGCCGTGCGGTGCCGGCAAGACGGTCGTCGGCGCGGGCGCGATGGCCAAGGCGCGCGCGACGACGCTCATCCTCGTGACGAACACCGTCTCCGCGCGCCAGTGGCGCGACGAGCTGCTCAAGCGCACCACGCTGACCGAGGACGAGATCGGCGAGTACTCCGGGGCTCGCAAGGAGATCCGCCCGGTGACGATCGCGACGTACCAGGTCGTGACGACCAAGCGGAAGGGCGTCTACCCGCACCTGGAGCTGTTCGACGCCCGCGACTGGGGCCTCGTCGTCTACGACGAGGTGCACCTGCTGCCGGCGCCGATCTTCCGGATGACCGCGGACCTGCAGGCGCGCCGGCGGCTGGGGCTGACGGCGACGCTCGTGCGCGAGGACGGCCGCGAGGGCGACGTGTTCTCCCTCATCGGCCCCAAGCGCTACGACGCGCCGTGGAAGGACATCGAGGCGCAGGGCTACATCGCGCCCGCCGACTGCGTCGAGGTCCGCGTGACGCTGCCGGACGGCGAGCGCCTGGCCTACGCGACGGCCGAGGACGACGAGCGCTACCGGTTGTGCTCCACCTCGCCGGAGAAGTCGCGGGTCGTGGAGAAGCTCGTGGCCCAGCACGCCGGTGAGCCGACGCTGGTCATCGGCCAGTACATCGACCAGCTCGACGACCTGGCCCGCCGCCTGGACGCGCCCGTCATCAAGGGCGACACGACGGTCAAGGAGCGCCAGCGGCTCTTCGAGGCCTTCCGCCAGGGCGAGATCACGACGCTCGTGGTGAGCAAGGTGGCCAACTTCTCCATCGACCTGCCGGAGGCCAAGGTCGCCATCCAGGTGTCCGGCTCCTTCGGCTCGCGCCAGGAGGAGGCGCAGCGCCTGGGCCGGGTCCTGCGGCCCAAGGGCGACCACGGGACGGCGCGCTTCTACACCGTCGTCTCGCGCGACACCAAGGACCAGGACTTCGCCGCGCACCGCCAGCGGTTCCTGGCCGAGCAGGGCTACGCGTACCGGATCGTGGACGCCGACGACATCGACGGCGGCGTGCCGGACGCGGACGGGGTGCTCCCCGGCAGCTGAGGCCGCGGCCGCACCGGCGCCCGGCGGGGGTCTCCCCCGCCGGGCGCCGTCGCGTCCGGCCCCGCCCCATTGACAGACCGAGCGCTCGGTTTCACGATGGGGCGGTGGCCGGCACCGGTGTCCCCGCCCCCCTGCTCTTCTCCCTCGAGCGCGAGGGCGACCCGCTCGCGGTCGAGGTCGAGCCCCGCGGCCACCGCGCGCGGGTGCGGCTGCGGCGCGGTGGCGAGCTGCTCGGCGAGCGCACCGCGCTCGGCGTCGCGAGCCTGCCGCTGCCCGGCGGCGGCGGCCGGCACCCGCGGGTGGTCGTGCGCCTGCTGCGGCGCGGCGATCCGCTGGACGTCGTCCTCGTCGAGCCCGGCCCGCTGCGCACCGTCCGGACGCCGTTCGAGCCGCCGGCGGGCACCACGGCCGCCCGCTGGCACGCCTGGCAGCGGCGCCACCCCGCGCTGTGGGCCGCGCGGCACGTCGTCCTGGCCGTCGGCGAGGTCGCGCTGGTGCTGCTGGGCATCGCCGCGTTCGTGCAGCTGGTCCTGCGGCGGGTGCTGGCCTGGCTGCGCGAGCAGCTGCCCTCCCTCGACCTGCCGGGCATCCCCTGGCCGGACTGGGACCTGCCGCGCATCCCCTGGCCCGACTGGGACCTGCCGACCGTCCCCTGGCCGGACTGGGACCTGCCGGACCTGCACGCCCCGGCGTGGCTGCTCGCCGTGCTCGCCACCGCGAAGCTCTGGGTCCCGGTGCTCATCGCCCTGGCCGTCGCGGTGCGCGAGGTGCGCCGCCGGCGGGCCGGTGCGGGCGGCGGTGGTGGTGGCTGCGATGCTGCCGGGCGGGCCACCCCGCCCGCGGGCGCCGGCGGCCGGCCGGAGCCGGACCGCGAGCACGGACGAGGGCCCGGGCACGAGCACGGACGAGAGCACGAGCACGAGGAGCCGGGTGCGCACCGTCGACCCTGAGCAGCACCGCCGGCGGCGGCACGAGATCGTCGAGGCCGCGGTGGAGCTGTTCGCCCGCAAGGGCCTGGAGGCCACGACCACCGCGGAGATCTGCCGGGCCGCCGGCATCAGCACCGGTCGGCTCTTCCACTACTTCCCCTCCAAGCAGGCCGTCTTCCACGCCCTCTTCGAGCTCGACCGCGAGGAGCAGGACGCCGCGCTGGCGCGCGCCGCCGCGGAGGCCGACCCGTGGCGGGGGCTGACGTCCGTGGTCGAGCACGTCGCGGCCGAGACCGCCTCCCCGCTCGTGGCGGGGCTGTTCGTCGAGGTCGTCACCCAGGCCCACCGGGACCCGGTGGTCACCCGGCTCGTGGCCGAGGGCGACCGGCGCCTGCTCGAGGCCGTCGGCGCCCTCGTCGAGCGGCTGACCGCCGCCGGGCGCGCCGACCCGGGCATGGAGCCGCGGGAGGCGGCGCGCTGGGTGCTGACGCTGGCGGAGACCTTCTACGGCCGCGGCTACCCCGAGCCCGAGCGCGACCGGGAGGCGGACCTGGCGACCGTGCTGGAGCTGGTCGCGCGGGTGCTGCGCGTGGACAC
>NZ_JAAALL010000035.1 GCF_009906315.1 Kineococcus vitellinus
GCGGCGGCGGGGGTGCCGCCGACGAGGGCTGCGACGTCGGCGTGGGGCAGCCCGGCGAGGTGGTGGTAGGCCACGCACAGGCGCTGGCGCTCGGGCAGGGCCGCGACGGCCTCCCAGAGGTCGGCGCGGCCGTCGCCGGGGTGCTCGCCCGAGCTGCGCTCGGGCAGCAGGTCGGTGGGCAGCGCCCGGCGGCGGGCGGCGCGGTGGGCGTCGACGGCCTTGCGGTGGGCGATGGTCACCAGCCAGGCCCGCACGTCGCTGCCGGCCGGCAGCCGCGGGTAGGCCCGCAGCGCGGCGAGGAAGGTCTCCGACCAGGCGTCGTCGGCCGCGTCGGGGCCGACGACGGCGCGGCAGACCCGCAGCACGGTCGCCCCGTGCTCGGCGACGACCGCTTCGAAGGGGGCGAGCCCCGCGTCCTGTCCCGCACCGTGCCTCACACCCTGCTGACGTCCCGCAGCGGCCGGACGTGAGGTGCGCACCCTGGACAGCCTGGCAGCGCGCGCGCCAGTCTCGGTGCGTGGCTGACACCGGCATCCGCTTCGGCATGACCGTGCTCGACACGGCCGACCCGCACGGGCTCGCGGACTTCTACGCGCGCCTGCTCGGCTGGGAGGTGGTGCGCAGCGAGGACGACTGGGTGAGCGTGCGCGGCGACGGCGGCAGCCTGGGCTTCCAGCTGGCCCCCGACCACGTGCCGCCGACGTGGCCGGTCGGGCAGGTGCCGCAGCAGCTGCACCTGGACCTGGACGTGGCCGCCTACGAGGGCACCGAGCAGCTGGCGCTGCAGCTGGGCGCCACGCTCGTCGACGACTCCGCGGAGCACCCGACGTTCCGCGTCTACACCGATCCCGCGGGCCACCCGTTCTGCCTGTGCCTGCTGGAGGGCTGAGGCGCACCGCCCCGAGGACGACGGGCCGGGGACGACGAACCCCGCGGTCGGGACCCCCGAGGGGGCCCCGACCGCGGGGTCGGGTCGTGCGGTGCGGCGGTGGGCCGCTCAGGCGGTGAGGTCGACGGGCTCGGCGATCGCCTCGGGGCGCTCGCACGTGGTCGTCAGCTCCACCGAGGTGCGCGAGTCCGCCGCGCGCTGCACCGACTCCATGATGTCGAGCACGTGCAGCGCGGTCTCGTCGTCGGCGCGGTGGCGCCGGCCCGCCTCCACGGCGAGCGCCAGGTCGGCCAGGCCGTAGCCGCGGCCGGAGCCCACGTAGCCGGCGCGCACGCCGACGTCCTTCCAGTTGGCCTCCAGGTCCGCGTCCGGGCCGGGCGCCGGCGCGGTGGCCGCCGAGTACAGCTCGACCGCGCCCTCGAACATGTTCGGGTCCGGCACGGAGATCGAGCCGCCGGTGCCGTGGACCTCGATGCGCGGCAGGCGCGCGGCCCAGGTGTCGAAGCTCATCACCAGCGTCGAGATCGCCCCGGAGGCGTGCTCGAGGATGCCGGTGACGTGGGTGTCGATGGTGACCGGGAAGGACTCCCCCGCCCGCGGGCCGGAGCCGATGGTGCGCTCCTGCGAGGGCCGGCCGGAGGCGCCCACGACCCGGGTGACCGGGCCCAGCAGGTGCACCAGCGAGGTCAGGTAGTACGGCCCCATGTCCAGCAGCGGGCCGCCGCCGGGCTGGTAGTAGAAGTCCGGCTGCGGGTGCCAGCGCTCGTGCCCGGGGGTGGTCATGAACGCCGTGGCCGAGTGCGGGGTGCCGATCTCGCCGGCGTCCACGAGCGCGCGGGCGGTCTGCACCCCGGTGCCCAGGACGGTGTCGGGGGCGCAGCCGACGCGCAGGCCGGCCGCGGCCGCGGCCTTGACGACCTCGCGGCCCTCGGCGACGTCCAGGGCCAGCGGCTTCTCGCCGTAGACGTGCTTGCCGGCCGCCAGCGCCTGCAGCGCGACCTCGGCGTGGGTGCGCGGCAGCGTGAGGTTGAGGACCACGTCGACGTCGTCGGCGGCCAGCAGCTGCTCCAGCGGCAGCGCCCGCGCACCGTGCTCGTCGGCCAGCGCCTGCGCCCGCTCGGGCACGAAGTCGCTGACGGCGGTGATCTGCAGCTGCGGCAGCCGCTTCAGCGACTCCGAGTACTGCGCCGAGATGACACCGGCGCCGACGACGCCGACCTTCAGCGGGCTGCCCACAGCAGACCCCTCTCGATGATGGTCTTGACGTTGGTGTCCTGCAGGACCTCGACGTTGTGGCCGGGCGTGGCGACGAAGATCCTGCCCTCGCCCCACTGGCGCGTCCAGATCGCCGGGGAGGTGACGGGGCGGTTCCACGGGTCCCAGGCGCGCACGGCCTGGGTGGTCGTGGCCAGGACGTCGACGTAGTCGTCGGACAGCACCCAGTACTGCTCGGTGACGAGGTCGAAGTCCTCGATGCCCGCCGTGATGGGGTGCTCCGCGGCGGCCGGGAGCATGTTCACGGTGTAGGGCACGTAGTTGTCCGGCTGACCGCCGGTCCGCTCCTCCGGGGCCTTGCCCGGGTGGCAGCCGAACTGGCCGCCGATCAGGGTGAGGTAGTCGGAGTTGTTGCGGTAGGAGTCGGCGATGCCGCCGTGCCAGCCGGCGAGGCCGGTGCCGGCCTCGACGGCCGCGCGCAGGCCCTCGAACTCGGCCTTCTCGATGGTGTTCATCGTGTTGCACTGCACGACGAGGTCCACCGAGGCCATGACCTCGGCGTCGGCGTACACCTTCGGGGTGTCCACGACGTCCTCGACGCGCACCGTGAAGCCGTTGGCCTCCAGGTGCGGGATGAACAGGTCGGTGGCCTCGACGGGCATGTGCCCGTCCCAGCCGCCGCGGACGACGAGAGCCTGGCGCGTCACGGGGTGAACCTTCCGATCACTTGGAGAAGCCGGCGGTGAGACCGGAGAGGAGCTGACGGCGACCCACGACGTAGAGCACGAGGATGGGCAGCGTGGTGAGCACGACCGAGGCCAGGACGGCCGGGATGTTGACGCTGTACTGGCCCTGGAAGGTCCACAGCGCCAGCGGCAGCACGCGCAGGTCCGCCCGGTCGGTCAGGATGAGCGGGAGCAGGAACCCGTTCCAGATCTGCAGGCCCTGGTAGATCGTGACCGTGACCAGCGCGGGGCGGGTCAGCGGGAACGCGAGCCGCCACATGGTGCCCCACTCGCTGGAACCGTCCATGCGCATGGCCTCGAACAGCTCGTTCGGGACGTCGCGGACGAAGTTCGAGAGGATGAGCACCGTCAGCGGGATCGCGAAGGCGATCGAGGGCAGGATCAGGGCGCCGAGCGTGTTGTACAGCCCGCCCCTGATGATGATCAGGTAGATCGGGATGATCGTCGCCTGCAGCGGGATGGCCAGGCCCATGAGGAACAGGGCGTTGACCGCCTTCAGCCACCGGCCCGCACCGCGGACGATGGCGAAGGCCGCCATGAAGGAGACGAGGACCGCGGGGACGGTCGCGCCGATCGTCACGATGACGGAGTTCATGAAGTAGCGCGCGAAGTCGTTCTCGAGCACCAGCTTGTAGTTGTCCAGCGTCGGCGTGGACGACGGGAGCAGCGGGTTGGTGCCGAAGTAGCCGGCGGAGCTCTTGAAGCTCGTGATGACGATCCAGTAGATCGGGATCAGCACGACCAGGAGCCAGAGCCAGCCGAAGGCGCCGCCGAGCCAGTTCTTGCGCTCGGTGGAGCTGCGACGGGAACCGGAGGAGCTCTGCCGGCCGGCCCGGGCTGCGGGCTTGGCGGTGGCTTGCGTGGCCATCGGTCAGGCCCCTTCCAGCTGGGAGTTGCGGTCCTTGCCGCCGATGCGCTGCAGCAGCTGGGCCAGGATGAGGCCGACGACCACGAGGATCACCGCGATGGCCGAGGCCAGACCCATCTGGTTGGCCCGGAAGCCGGTCAGGTACATGTCCAGGGCGAGGACGCGGGTCGCGTCGTTCGGGCCGCCCTGGGTGAGGACGAAGATCAGGTCGAACGTGGTGAGCGACCCGACGATCATGAGGGTGGAGGACGTGATCATCGTGTTCTTCAGCTGCGGCAGCGTGATGGAGAAGAACTGCCGCACCCGGCCGGCGCCGTCGAGCTGGGACGCCTCGTACATCGAGACGGGGATCTGCCGGATGGCGCCTTGGTAGATCAGCGAGTGGAACGGGATCCACTGCCAGGCGATGATGAAGATCACGACGCCCATGGCCAGCGCCGGGCGGCCCAGCCAGTCCTGGGTCAGGAAGCCCAGGTTCAGCCCCGGGCCGAGGCCGAAGTTCGGGTCGAGCAGGGCCTTGTAGGCGATGGAGACCGCGGCCGCCGACAGCAGCAGGGGCAGGAAGAACAGGACCGCCAGCAGCGCCCGGTACTTCTGGTGGCCGGAGATGAAGACGCCCAGCAGGATCGACAGCGGCGTCTGGGCGATCCAGGACAGCACGATCACCAGGAACGTCACCCACAGCGCGTGCGGGAGACCGGGGTCCGTGAGCACGGCGGTCCAGCTCGTGAGCCCGGTGAAGGAGATGGCCCCGATGCCGTCCCAGGAGGTGAAGCTGAGGACGAACACCCCGATCAGCGGGACCACGGCGAAGGCGACGAAGATGATCAGCGCCGGCAGCACCAGCCACCCCAGCCGTCCCGTCGACGTGTGGGCCGCCGCAGGGACCTTGGCCGGGACGGAGCTGGGCGCCGTCCTCACGGACGTGCTCACGAGCCGATCGCCGCGTTCATGTTCTCGGCGAACTGCTGCGGGGTGATCGCCAGGCCGAAGAGCTTCTCGATGTTGTCCAGCAGCGTCTCGGCCTCGGTCGGCGAGAGCGCCTGGTCCCAGGACTGCGCGAAGGACGGCGCGTTGGTGGCGAGGTCGTAGGTGAACTTCAGCCACTCCTCGTCCTCGAGGCCCGCGAACTTGGCGTCGATGCCCTTGACGATCGGGACCTCGCCGGCCTCGTTGATGTAGGCCTCGGCCTCCTTCTCCTGCAGCAGGCCGTCCTTGAAGAAGGCCAGCGCGATGTCCTTCTGGGCCTGGGTGGCCTTGGAGGAGATCGACACGTACTGCGCGGGGTTGCCGAAGGTGTTCATCGGGTCGCCCTTGCCGCCGGTCACGGCCGGGAAGTTCATGTACCCGAGGTTGCCGCTGGAGACGAAGTCGCCGCCGTCGGTCTTCATGCCGCCGTAGGTCCAGGTGCCGTGCAGCATCATGGCGGCCTTGTCGGTGTACAGCAGCGCCTGGTCGGCGTTGGAGTCGGCCGTGATGGAGGCGAAGCCCTTGATGAAGCCGTCGGCCTTGACGAGGTCCTGCACCTTGGTGAGGGCGTCGATCGCGGCCGGGTCGGTCCAGGCCGGGGTGCCGTTGTAGATGGACTCGAACAGCTCGGGGCCGCCGATGCGGTCGAAGAGCAGCTCCAGCCACATCATGTTCGTCCAGCGCGACTGCCCGCCCAGGGAGATCGGGGCGATGCCGGCGGCGTTGAAGACCGGCACCAGGGCCATGAGCTCGTCCCAGGTGGCGGGCGGCTGCGCGCCGACCTGCTCGAAGAGCTTCTTGTTGTAGAAGAGGACCAGCGGCTGCACGGTCTCGGTCGGCAGGCCGTAGACCTTGTCCTCGACGGTGCCGGCGGCGAAGGCGGCGTCGAAGAGGCGCTCCTTGACCTCGGGGTTCTCCTGCAGCCACGGGGTCAGGTCGTCGACCAGGCCGGACTCGGCGTAGTTGCGCAGCGTGCCGCCGCCCCAGCCGAAGATGATCGTCGGGGCCTGGCCGGCGCCGATGGCGGTCTTGATCTTGGCCTTGTAGGCGTCGTTCTGGAAGGCGCTGGTGACGATCTTCTGGTCCGAGTGCGCCTCGTTCCAGTCGTCGACGGCGCCCTGTCGGATGCCCTCCTTGGGCTGGCCCGTGAGGATCCAGTTGCTGGCCTCGTCGGAGCTGGCCTGACCCGGGCCGTTCGAGCCCCCGCACGAGGCGAGCACGGTCGCGACGAGGGGGGTGGCGCCGGCGAGGGCGAGGAAGGACCGACGGGAAGTGCGGTTCTGATCCACTCTGATCTCCGTTGTACCGAGCCGCGTCCTCGCGGCTGCTCCACTCACCGGACCCGGCGGGCCGGTGCCGAACGCGGACCGAAAAGCTTTCGACCGCTTCGTCTGCGGAGGACCATAGGATCCGGTGGACGACGAGGTCAAGCGGAACACCAGATCGTGACCTGAGGGGGCGCTGCCCTTGCACGTCAACGGTTCGTCGCCCCGACCGCTCCTCGAAAACTTTCGGAAAGTGCTGGTGCGGGGGCCCCGCTGGCCCTACAGTCGCGTCACCACCGAGTCGAGGAGGACCCGTGCTGGACCGCCCCGCCCGTCCACGGGACAAGACGACGCTGGCCACGATCGCCGCCAGCGCCGGCGTGTCCGTGGCCACCGTCTCCAAGGTCGTCAACGGCCGCGACGACGTGGCCGCCGACACGCGCGCCCTCGTCGAGGACCTGCTCGCCCGCCACGACTACACGCCGCCGTCGGCGCGCCGGGCCACCGCGCTCTCGCACACGGTGGAGTTCCTCATCGACGGCGACTTCTCCGCCTACGCCACCCAGGTGGTCGACGGCGTCGTCGAGGCCGCCGGGGACTCCGGCGCGGCCGTCGTCGTCGGCCTGCTGCGCGACTCCCGCAGCCACCGCCTGCCCTCGACCCCGCGCACCTGGGCGCGCACGATGGCCGCCGCCGGGCGCACGGGCGTGATCGTCGTCACCGGCGAGCTGACCGCCGCGCACGTCGACGCCCTCGCCGCGGTGCGCCTGCCGCTGGTGGTCATCGACCCGCTCAACCTGCCGCGCACCGAGGTGACCAGCGTCGGCTCCACCAACTTCAACGGGGGCGTGAGCGCCACCCAGCACCTGCTGCAGCTGGGCCACCGCCAGATCGCCTACGTGGGCGGCCCGCCGGGCGCCTCCTGCAACCAGGCGCGCCTGCACGGCTACCGCGCGGCCATGGAGTCCGCCGGCCTGGTGCCGCACGAGGAGCACGTCCTCAACGAGGGCTTCCACTACGACGTCGGGCGCCGCCTCGGCGCCCGGCTGCTGGCGCTGCCCCAGCGCCCCACCGCCGTCGTCGGCGGCTGCGACGCCATCGCGCTCGGCATCATGGAGGCCGCCCGCGTCGAGGGCCTGCGCATCCCCGACGACCTGTCGGTCACGGGCTTCGACGACACCGACCTCGCCGCGATGGCCGCTCCCCCGCTGACCACGATCCGCCAGCCGCTGCGCGAGATGGGCCGGGTCGCGCTGCGCACCGTGCTGCGCATGGCGGGCGGGGAGGCGCTGGACTCCCACCACGTCGAGCTCGCCACCGAGCTCGTCGTCCGCGGCTCGACGGCGCCCCCGCCGCGCTGACCCGGCGCCCAGCGGCCTCAGCGGCCTCAGCGCCTCAGCGGCCTCAGCGCCTCAGCGGCCTCAGCGCCTCAGCGCCTCAGCGGCCTCAGCGCCTCAGCGGCCTCAGCGCTGCACGGCCCGCGCGGCGCGCAGGCGCCGCTCGCCGTCGACGAGCACGTCGACGGCGTCCACCCACTGCTCCACCGAGCCGACCCCGAGCGGCAGGGCGCGCACCCGCTCGTCGCCCACCGCGCCGGTGAGCGCGTCGAGCAGGGCCTGCGGCACCGAGCGGGCGGGCCGGGCGTGGAAGGGCTCGGTCGCCGGCCCCACCGCCGGCAGCCCGGCCCGCGCCTGGTGCTCCAGCAGCAGCTCCAGCGCCGCGCACAGCCGCTCCTGGCGGGTGCGCCAGTCGCCCGCCGCGAGCGCGGCCCCGAGCGCGGGCAGCGCCGTCGCCGACGGCAGCCTCGCGAAGAGCGTGCCGCGCCACTTGGGGTAGGGCGGCCAGCGCCGGTCCAGCAGGAAGCCCAGGTGCACCGCGACGGCCACCAGGCGCGCGGTGAGCAGCCGGGAGCCCAGGTCGTCCCCGCGCTGGCCGGTGCGGGCCACGAACGGCAGCTCCTGCCCCAGCTGCTGCCAGCAGCAGGCCACCAGGTACCGCCACACGTCCGCGGGGTACCAGCGCAGCCGCTCGCGCAGCGCGCCCAGCCGGCCGTCGGTGTCGGCGAACACCGGGCCGGCGACCAGCTCCAGCACCGACTGCCCCGTCAGCGCCAGCCAGTCGGCGGGCTCCCAGTCCCGGGTGACCTCCAGGCCCAGGCGGGAGGCGGCGAAGCCCTCCAGCGCGGCGACCTCCGCGCGCTGGCGCACCCGCGGGTCCCACGTCGTGGCGAAGCGCACCGGGTGGCCGGCGAAGCGCTCGGGCAGCTCGCGCTCCAGCAGCGCGTCCACCTCGCCCACGCGCCCGGCGTCCACCAGCAGCGTCAGCCGCAACCCCCAGTCGTGGTCGGTGGAGGTGGCGTCGTCGAGGCCGAGGACGTCCGAGCCGCTGCCCAGGCGGGCGGCGGCGTGCGGCAGGCCGGGCAGCGCGGCGCGCAGCAGCGGCGCGACGACCTCGTCGTGGTAGCGGCGGGCCAGCTCGGCACCGGGCACGGACGGCACCGGCCCATGCTGCCCGACCGGCGCCCCGCCCGTCAGCGCGCGGGGGTCCCCAGCGGGGCCAGCCAGCGCTCGTAGGCGGTGAAGGTGGCGGTGGCGGCCGCGGCCATGGCCTCCACGGCCTGCGGCCCGGCGGCGTCGACGGCGGCCGTGGTCTCCCGCCAGCGCCGCCCGGCCCCCTCGCGGCCGGTCAGCGAGCGGGTGGCCGCCGCCGGCACCCCGGCGCGCACGACGGCGTCGGCGATGAGCCTGCCGCCGAGCGTGGACCCGTCCAGCACGTAGCAGACCCCGAGCGCCGCGGCCCGCTCGCGCGGCACCGGCACGTGCGGGCACTCCCGCAGGGCGCCCGTCCGCTCCGGGCCGACGCCGAGGGCGGCGAGGTCGGCCAGCGCGAGGTCGGCGCGGGCGCGCTGCCCGACGTCGAGCATCCCCGGATCGGTGGCGGCGTGGGCGGCCAGCCCCCGCTCCAGCGGGGCGAGCAGGCCCCACGTCAGCTCCAGCCAGCGCTGGTGCTCCCGCACGCCCCAGGGGCGCTCCAGCACGGCGATCGAGGAGTCCAGCCGCTCGTGCGCCTGCGCCGTCGCCGCCCGCAGCCGCGCCAGCGGGCCCTGCGGGTCCCGGCGCCGCGCCGGGCCCGCCGGCGCCGGTCGATGCTCCGCCACGGTGCTCCGTCCACCCTCCGTCCACGGCACGGCGACGCACCGTGCACGCTCCGACGCTAACCGGCGGGCCGGCCCGCCGTCAGCCCGGCCCGCCGTCACCCCGGGCGGCCGACACGCACGGGTTGCCGCGGGTGCGCGCCGGTGGTGCGATCGGAGGTGCCCCGCAGCGCAGCGGGCCGGTCCCCCCGGAGGGCGAGGTACCCGTGAGCACGCACACCGCACCCGCGCACCCGTCGGCCAGCGCCGTCCTCGACCTGCGCGAGGAGCCGCTGGAGTCGCTCCACCGCGCGTACGAGCAGCGCTGGCGGCTGCTGGCCGAAGACGCGCCGGACGCCGACCTGACCCGCAACGCCGAGCTGGTGCGCAGCCTGGAGCAGCGCTGCCGGCCGGGACGGAGCCTGCCCCGGCGCAGCGGGCCGGACCCGGCCACCTTCCTCGGCTGACCCGCCCGTCCCGGCCGGGCGGGCCGACCACGACCCCACCGGGCGGGCCGACCACGACACCACCGGGCGGGCCGACCACGACACCACCGGGCGGGCCGACCACGACCCCACCGGGCGCCCGCGCGCCCGCGCGCGCGAGCTGGCAGTCTCGGTGGGGCACCCCCCGCCCGTGGACAGGAGCAGCGTGGACCTCGCCGCCGACGCCGTGGCCGCCGCCGTCTCGGACGTCGCCCTCGTCCTGGCCGAGCACGGCGAACCGCTCGACCTCGCGCACCGGCTCGTGCGGCACTGCGCGCACCTGCTGTCGGCGAGCGCAGCGGCCCTGCTCGTCGAGGGCGCCGACGGCTCCCCGGAGGTCCTGGCCGCCACCGACGGGCGGGCGCGGGTGCTGGAGCTCTTCCAGCTGCGCGACGAGCAGGGTCCCTGCCTGGACGGCTTCCGCAGCGGCCGGCCCACGACCTCCCCCGACCTCGCGGACCTGCGGCGGCGCTGGCCGCGCTTCGCCGAGCAGGCCGAGCGCGCGGGCGTCGTCGCCGCGCACAGCTTCCCGCTGGTGGTCGGCGAGCGCACGATCGGCACGCTCAACGTCTTCCGGGACGCGCCGGGCGCGCTGACGCGCGTGGAGGCCGACGTCGCGCGCTCCCTGGCCGCCTTCGGCGCCGTCGGCATCACCCAGCTGCAGGACGTGGCGGCGGGACGCCGGCTGCAGGAGCAGCTGCAGGAGGCCCTGGACAGCCGCGTGGTGATCGAGCAGGCCAAGGGCGTCCTCGCCGAGCGCCACGGCGTCCCCCCGGACGAGGCGTTCGCCCGGCTGCGGGCGCTGGCCCGCGGCCGCCGGCGGCGGTTGCGCGAGGTGGCGCAGGAGGTCGTCGACGAGGTGGCCGCCGCCGGGGGCGGGCGCTCCCCCGTCCCCTCCCCCTAGCCGGCCCGCTCCGTCGCCCGCTGCGGGTCCCCTCCCGCGCCCCGCGCCGGGGGCACGACGTCCAGCAGGCCCAGCAGGTGCAGGAACGCCTCCGCGAAGGGGCGGCCCGCGGTGCGCTCGCGCACCTCGTCCCAGTCGACGGACTCGCGGATGCTGCGGGTCACGCGCAGGGCGGGG
The DNA here is from genome assembly GCF_009906315.1 of Kineococcus vitellinus. Lineage (GTDB taxonomy): Bacteria > Actinomycetota > Actinomycetes > Actinomycetales > Kineococcaceae > Kineococcus > Kineococcus vitellinus. The sequence goes on from NZ_JAAALL010000035.1 coordinate 10,652, forward strand.
GCGAAGTCGCAGGTGTGCTCGTCGAAGGCGCACAGCTTGTGCGCGACGACGTCGGTGGGCGCGATGACCGGCATCTCCACCGACAGCACCTCCACGACGGCCGCGCGCGCCAGCAGCGCGTCGTCGACGGGCAGCCCGCCGCCGCGGTGCAGCACGTCGACGAGCACGCCGTCGCTGAGGACCTTGAACAGCCAGTCCTCCGGCGGCTGCTCGACGGTGAAGCCCTGCTCGCGCAGGTGCTCGGCGACCCGCTCGGCGTCCTGCGGGCGCACGTCGAAGTCGACGTCGTGCACCGGCTCCGGGGCGCCGTGCACCCAGGCGGCGTACCCGCCGGCCAGGGCGAAGGGGACCCCCGAGCCCTTCAGGGCGACGGCGACGCGCTTGAGCGCCGTCCGCCGCTGCTCCGGCGTGGTCCGGGTGGCGTTCACGCCCGCGTCGACGCTCACCGTGCTCCCTCCCTCACGGCGGGGCACCCTGGGGGGGTGCGCCTCGCCACCTTCAACATCCTGCACGGCAGATCGCTCGACGACGACCGGGTGGACGTCGACCGCTTCGCGGCGGCCGTCGCCAGCCTCGACGCGGACGTCGTCGCCCTGCAGGAGGTGGACCGCGCCCAGCAGCGCTCCGCCTGCGCGGACCTGACGGCCGTCGCGGCCGAGGCGCTGGGCGCGCGCGAGCACCGCTTCGTGGCGGCGCTGCACGGCACGCCGGGGCTGACGTGGATGGCGGCCACCGGCGACGACCAGCCGGACTCCGCGGCGTACGGGGTCGCGCTGCTGTCGCGGCTGCCGGTCTCCAGCTGGCAGGTCGTGCGGCTGCCGACCGTGTCGTGGACCGTGCCCGTGCTCTTCCCGGGCCAGCGCCGCCCGAAGCTGGTGCGCGACGAGCCGCGGGTGGCGGTGGTCGCCACCGTCACCGACCCGGGCACCGGCAATCCGGTCACCGTCGCCGGGACCCACCTGTCCTTCCTGCCGGGCTGGGGCAGCTGGCAGCTGCGCCGGCTCTCGCGCTCGCTGCGGCGCTCGCCGGGCCCGGTGGTGCTCATGGGCGACCTCAACCTCGAGGTCGAGGGGGCGCGCCGCGCCAGCGGGATGCGCCCGCTGGTGGAGGCCGACACCTTCCCCGCGCACGCCCCGGCCCGCCAGCTCGACCACGTCCTGGTGGGCGAGCAGCGCCCCGGGCTCGTGCAGGTCCTCGGCTCCGGGGCGCGGCGGCTGCCGCTGTCGGACCACCTCGCGCTGGTGGTGGACGTCCGCCTCGCGCAGGAGGTGGACGTCAGCGACGGGTCCAGTGCCGCTGCACGAGGCGGTCGGCCTCGCTGACCGCCTCCGCCCGCGGGGCCGGCGCCCCCGGCGCGCCCGGCGCGCGGGTCAGGTCGCCCAGCAGGGCGCCGGCCAGGGTGTGGAGCTTGACGTTGTGCTGCTGGGAGACCGCGGACAGCTGGCGGAAGGCCGTGTCCTCGTCGCAGTGCATGATCGCCATGATCGCTCCCTTGGCCATGTCGATGACGGGCCGTCGCGACAGGGCCGTCCTCAGCTGGGCGACCTCGGTGCGCAGGGTCTCCAGCTCGTCCTGGTCCTGCGCAGCTCGGGTGGCGTGCTGCATCCTCGTGCTTCCTCCAGTGGGTCCTCCCCCGCCGGTCCGGCGGGTGCTGGTTCGCGCAGCGAGGTCTGGGCGGGGCGATCCGGGAGCGATCCTAGGACGAGGCGCTCACAGGTGCGGGCCGAGCAGCGACAGGTCCGCGGCGGACAGCCGGTCCTTGGCCGTGGCCGCCTGGTGCCAGTGCGGGTAGCGCAGCGGCACCGCGCTCACCGCGTCCAGCCGGGCGCGCTCGGCGTCGTCGAGGACGAGGTCGGCGGCGGCCAGGTTGTCGCTCAGCTGCTCCTCGGTGCGGGCGCCGACGACCAGCGAGGTGACGCCGGGGCGGCCCAGCAGCCAGGCCAGCGCCACCTGGGCGGCGGAGACGCCGTGGGCCCCGCCGACCTCGACGAGCACGTCGACGACGTCGTAGAGCTTGTCCTCGTCGTGGACGGGCGGCTCGTTCCAGTCGGTGAGGTGGCGCGAGCCCTCCGGCGCGCTGGTGCCCCGCCGGTACTTGCCCGACAGCAGCCCGCCGGCCAGCGGGCTCCACACGAGGACGCCGAGCTCCTGGTCGAGGGTGAGCGGCACGAGCTCGTCCTCGGCGTCGCGCGCCTGCAGGGTGTAGTGGATCTGCTGGGAGACGTAGCGCTGGTAGCCGCGGGCGTCCGCGACGGCGAGCGCCTTCATGAGCTGCCAGCCGGAGTAGTTGGAGGCGCCGACGTAGCGGACCTTGCCGCTGCGCACGAGGGTGTCCAGCGCCTCGAGCGTCTCCTCCAGCGGCGTCTGCCCGTCCCACTCGTGGATCTGGTAGAGGTCGACGTGGTCGGTGCGCAGCCGCCGCAGGCTGCGCTCGACCGAGCGCACCAGGTGGTGGCGGGAGGCGCCGCCGTCGTTGGGGCCCTCCCCGGTGGTCATGCGGGCCTTGGTCGCGATCAGGACGTCGTCGCGGCGGCCCTGCAGGACCTCGCCGGTGATCTCCTCGCTGGCGCCGTCGGAGTAGATGTCCGCGGTGTCGAAGAGGTTGACCCCCGCCTCCAGCGCGAGGTCGACCTGCCGGCGCGCCTGCGCGACGTCGGTGGCGCCGACGTTCGCGAAGGCCCCCTTGCCGCCGAACGTCATCGTCCCCATGGTGATCGTCGAGACCCGCAGCCCCGACCTTCCCAGTCGTCGGTACTCCATGGCGCGGACCCTAGTGGGCCCCGGCTCAGCGCGCGCGGCTGGAGCGCTCGACGCGGTTGAGCACGACGGCGGCCTTCCCGGCGCTCACGGTGACGCTGCCGCCGAGGAAGTCCTGGCGGACCCCGCCGGCCACCGCGCGGGCGCCGGCGACGGGGTAGCCGAGGGCGCCGGCCTCCCAGCCGCGCGCCGCCCACGCCGCGCGGACGGCGGCGGGCACGACGTGCGTGCCCGAGGCGGGGCTGGTGTAGACCGAGCCGCCGCTGAAGTGCTGGCCGCTGCCGCCGCCGGCCAGGCCGCCGAACGCCTCCGAGGTCGGGTAGCCCAGGGAGCCGGCCTCCCAGCCGCTGCGCGCCCAGGCGTCGCGGACGGCGCCGGCCACGACGCGGGTGCCCGCGGCGCTGGAGTAGACCGAGCCGTGCTGGAAGTGCGCGTAGGAGCCCGCGGGCAGGGCGGTGGTGCCCGTGGTGGGGAAGCCCAGCGGGCCGTTCTCCCAGCCGCTCGCGGCGTAGCGGTCCAGGACCGCCCCGCGCAGCGCGTGCGCGCCGGTGGCCGGGCTCCAGTAGACCGTGCCGCCCTGGAAGCGCTGCACGACGCCGCCGCGCACGGCGAGCTCGGCGGCGACCGGGTAGCCCAGCCAGGAGCCCTCCCAGCCCAGCGCCTGCCAGCGCTCGCGGATCGCGCCGCGCACGAGCTGCGCGCCGGTCGCCGGGCTCCAGTAGACCGAGCCCCCGGCGAAGTGCTGGCCGAAGCCGCCGCCAGCCAGCGGGCCGACCTCGCGCGCCAGCGGCAGCCCCAGCGGCCCGGTCTCGGCGCCGGCCGCGGCGTAGGCGCCGAGCAGGGCGCCCTTGACCGGGACGCCGGCGTAGCTGCGCGAGCCGTCGGCGTTCTGGCTGACCAGCGGGGTGCGCCGGGCGGTGCCGAAGTCGGCGACCCAGTAGGAGCGCCAGACGTCGCGGCCGCCCGAGCGGGTGGCCGTGTAGACGAGGCCGACGCCCACGCCGGAGTACTTGGCGTCCTGCAGGACCGCGCGGTGCGGCGCGGACCCCATCCAGCTCTTCACGGCCAGGTCGCCGTTCTCCAGCCCCCAGCGGTCGGGCTCGGCCATGTCGGCCGTGGCGACGATCTCGCCCCAGTACGGGAAGTCGGACAGCAGCCGCGGCAGGTCGGGGTTGTGCTTCATGCCGTCGCCCTGGCCCAGGACGTCGGCCCACGACTGCGCGACGGCCTCCAGCGTCGGGTCGAGGGCGACCGGGGGCGCCCCCACCTTCGCGCGCTCGCGGTTGAGCCCGTCGAGGATCTGCTGCTCCTGCGTGGCCGCGGGGACCACGGGCGGCAGCACCGTCGCCGCGGCCGCCGGCGCGGCGGCGGCGACGGCGGCGCAGGGCAGGGCGACCAGCGCGGCCAGCACGGGCGCGAGGAGGCGACGGGGGGTTCTCACCCCTCAGACGTCGTCGCGCGGGCGCTGTCACGACAGCCACCGCGCAGGTGGTGCCGTCCGGGTGGTCGCCCTCACCCTGCGTGAGGGAGGCGGGTCAGCCCTCCTCGATGGCCGCGGGGCGCTGCTGGGCGGCGCGGACCCGGGCGACGTCGAGCTTGGCGGAGCGGTCGAAGGAGTAGACGCCGTTCTGCTCCTGGAAGACGTCGGTGAGCTGGGTGTAGCAGTAGCCGAACATCAGCGGGTCGCCGAGCAGGGCGCCGGTCAGCCCCTCGAAGCGGTGGTGGAACTCCTCCTCGCTGCGCGGGGGCTCGCCGTAGCCCCACGAGGACTCGGCGCCCCGGTCGACCGAGGAGTCGCTGGCCTCGGTGTCCGGGCGCCACCAGATGCCGCCGAACTCGCTGCAGAACCACGGCTGCCCGCCGTAGGGCAGCGAGAACGCCTCGCCGCCGCGGCCGACGTTGGTGTCCGGGCGGCCGTCGGCCAGCCCGGCCACCTGGCGGGCGAACGCCGCGGGGTCCTGGGTGTAGTTGTGCGAGTCCCACACGTCGGACTCGGCGACGCGGTGGGAGTAGCCGGAGGCGTCCAGCACGGGGCGGGAGGTGTCCATGGCCTTGGCCGCCAGGAACATCGCCCGGGTGACGTCGTCGAGGACCTGGCCGCGGTCGGTGAGCGGCTGGTGGGTCTCGTTGAGGCCGCACCAGCCGATGATCGAGGGGTGGGAGTAGTCCCGCTCCAGCGCCTCCAGCCACTCGGTGACGAAGCCCGCCGTGGGCTGCTGGTACTCACCGCGCCGACTGCTGCCCTCCTCGACCGCGCCCCAGTCGCCGAACTCGCCCCAGCACAGGTAGCCGAGCCGGTCGGCGTGGAAGAGGAAGCGCTCCTCGAAGACCTTCTGGTGCAGCCGGGCGCCGTTGAAGCCCGCCGCCAGGGCCAGCTCGATGTCGCGCACGAGCGCCTCGTCGCTGGGGGCGGTCATGAGGCCGTCGGGGTAGTAGCCCTGGTCCAGGACCAGCCGCTGGAAGACCGGGCGGCCGTTGAGCAGGACGGCCTTGCCGTCGATGCTCACCGAGCGCAGCCCCGCGTAGGTCTCGACGGCGTCGACGACCTCCCCGGCGGCGTCGCGCAGGGTGATCGTCACGTCGTACAGGTGCGGGTCGGCCGGCTCCCACAGGCGCACCCGCTCCGCCGGCAGCGCCAGCACCAGGCGCGGGGCGAGGTCGAGGTCGGCGCGCACGGTGGCGGTGGCGACCTCCCCGGCCGCGTCGCGCGCGGAGGCGGTGAGCGTCCAGCCGGCGCGGTCGCCGAGCGCGCCGGTGCCGCTGCGGCGCAGCGGCTGCTCCAGGTGGAGGGCGGAGCCGGCCACGTCGGGGGTGATGCGCGGGCGGGCCAGCGAGACGTCGGGGACGGGCTCGGCCCAGACGGTCTGCCAGATGCCGGTGGTGCGGGTGTACATGCACTCGTAGTTGTCGTACCGGGTGGACTGCTTGCCGCGGGCCTGGGGCTCGTGGCGGCTGTCGCGGGCGCGCACGGTGACGGTGACGGTGCCGGTGCGGTGGCCGAGGTCGACGGTGAAGGGGGTGAAGCCGCCGCGGTGGCGGCCGAGCTCCTCGCCGTCCACCCAGACCGTCGCCTCGTGGTCGACGGCGCCGAAGTGCAGCAGGGTGCGCCGGCCGGCCCAGGCGGCCGGCAGCTCCACCTCGCGGCGGTACCAGACGGCGTGCAGGAAGTCGGTGTCCTCCACGCCGGACAGCCGCGACTCGGGCGCGAAGGGGACCGTGATGGAACCCGCCAGGGGCCGCTGGAGCAGCCCGCGCTCCAGGCCGGTGTCGGCGCGGTCGACCTCGAAGTCCCAGCGGCCGTTCAGGCACAGCCAGTCGGGGCGCACCACCGAGGGGCGCGGGTGCTCCGGTCGCGGCTGCGCACCGGGCGCCTGCGCGCTCGTCGCGGCGGCGGAAGGGGTGTCGGGCACGGGATCTCCTGTCGGTGGCCGGCTCCGGTGCCGGCGCGTGGGGGGTGCGGCCGGCCTCACTCTGCCCCCTGGCCCCGAGCGCGGGCAACACCGCCCCCACCGCCCGTGCATCGTTGCAAGGAACGGTTCGCCGAAGCCTATGCAGCGTTGCAAACGGCGTGCTAACGTCCCGCTCCACTGGACGGGACGGAGCGGTTCCGGGGCCTGCGAGCCCCCCTGCCCCCCTGCACCGCCCAGCCGGGCCACGACCAGTGACCTCGACCGCCAACGACGGCAGGGACGGACAGCAGTGAACAGTCATCCCCCGACACCCCGTACGACGACGACGAGGGCTGCCCTCAGCCGGCGATCGCTGCTGCGCGGCGGTCTCGCCGCGGGCGGCCTCGGCCTGGCAGCCACCACGTCCGGGTGCGGCAGCGCCCTGTCCGCCGGCCTGGCGGGCACCCAGCTCAACCCGGGCACGGTCACCTTCTGGAACCTCTTCGGCGGCGGCGACGGCGCCCGCCTGCAGCTCATGCTCGACGAGTACCGCGAGCAGCAGGGCAGCCGCGACTCCCTGCAGGCGGCCACCTTCGCCTGGGGCAACCCGTACTACACCAAGGTGTCGCTGGCCACGCTGGGCAACAAGCCGCCGGACGTGGCCGTCGCGCACCTCACGCGCGCCTCCAACCTCGCCGCGGCGGGCCTGCTGGAGCCCATCACCGACGACGTGCTCGCGCTGGCCGGGCTCTCCAGCGCCGACTTCAACGAGCGCGCCTGGCAGGCCTCGCAGTTCGAGGGCCAGGTCTACTCCATCCCCATGGACACCCACCCGTGGGTGCTCTTCTTCAACGCCGACGTCTGCCAGGCCGCGGGCCTGCTCGGCCCGGACGGCGAGCTGGCGCCCATCGAGGGGCTGGAGGCGTGGGAGGCCGCGCTCACCGCGGGCAAGGAGGCCTCCGGCGGGTTCGGCGCGACGACGGCCACGGTGGCCGACGACTCCAACAACTGGCGCTTCTTCAACACCGTCTACAGCCAGCGCGAGGGCAACACCCCGCTCATCGACGACGAGGGCCTGTCGGTGACGATGAACGACGAGCTGGCGGTCGACACGCTCGCGACGATGCGCAGCTGGGTCGAGAAGGGCCTCATGCCGGCGACCGTGGACACCCCGGGCGCCGAGACGCTGATGTTCACGGGCAAGTCGGCGTTCTTCATGAACGGCGAGTGGGAGATCACGACCGCCCAGAGCATCGAGGGCCTGAACTTCGGCATGGTGGCCTTCCCGACCCTGTACGACACCCCGGCCGCGCACGCCGACTCGCACGCCTTCATCCTGCCGAAGATGGAGCGCGACGACGCGCAGCTCGAGCGCGCCATGGGCTTCGTGAAGTCGCTGCTCGACCAGAGCATGACCTGGGCCGAGGGCGGGCACATCCCCACCTACCTGCCGACCTTCGAGAGCCCCGAGTACGCGAGCCTCGAACCGCAGTCCAACTACGCCGACGCCGCCTCCTACGCCTCGTACGACCCGCCGGCCTGGTACTCCGGCTCGGGGTCGAACTTCGAGACCGTGACCGGCGCGACCATCGGCCTCGTCCAGCAGGGCCTCACGACGCCCGAGGACGCCGTCGCCAGCATCCGCTCGGCGCTGGAGAACTACGCCAAGACGCCGAACCCGCTGTGAACGCCCCGACCTCCCCCGCTCCTGGAGACGAGAACCGATGAGCGCACACACCGTCGGCGCACAGCCCGCCGTCGCCACCACACCGCGCGCAGACGCGCGCCCGCCGCTGCGCGGACAGCGGACGGCCTGGCTCTTCATCGCCCCGTTCGCCTTCTTCTACCTGTGCTTCCTGCTCGGCCCGTCGGTCTACATGTTCGTGGCGAGCTTCTTCGACGCCTCGATCGTCAAGAACGGGCTGGGCAACTTCATCGGCCTGGAGAACTACTCGACGCTGGTGCAGTCCCGGGACTTCTGGTCCTCGATGTGGCACACGCTGCAGTTCACGCTGTACACGGTGCCGCCGCTGGTCATCCTGTCGTTCGTCTTCGCCGTGCTGGCCAACCGGATGCCCCGCGGGCAGACCTTCTGGCGGCTGGCCTTCTTCACCCCGTTCATCCTGCCGTCGGCGGCCATCTCGCTGATCTGGGTGTTCATCTTCACCGCGGACACCGGCCTGTGGGCCACCGCGCAGAAGTGGCTCGGCTCCGACGCCCCCACCCCCGTGCTCGGCACCCCGAGCCTGGCGATGGTCGGCATCGCGATCGCCACGATCTGGTGGACGATCGGCTTCAACTTCATCCTCTACCTGGCCGGTCTGCAGGACATCCCGCGCGAGCTCTACGAGGCGGCCGCCATCGACGGCGCGACGCCGTGGCAGCAGATCCGCCACCTGACGATCCCGATGCTCAGCCGCACGACCACCCTGGTCCTGCTGCTGCAGATCATCGCCAGCCTGAAGATCTTCGACCAGGTCTACCTCATGACCAGCGGCGGGCCGGGCACCAGCACGGAGACCGCCCTCGTCTTCATCACCAAGGTCGGCTTCACCGACTACCGCCTCGGCGCAGCGGCGGCGGCCTCGTTCATGCTCTTCGTCGTCATCGTGGTCTTCGCCGTGATCCGGCAGGTCGCCGAGCGCGCCCAGCAGAAGGGAGCCTGACATGGCGACCACCGACGCCACCGGGTCGCAGGCCCGCAACCGCCGCAACGGGGTCTCCGCGGCCGCCCCGGCCGCCCGCCCCTCCCGGGTCGCCACCAACGGCGGCAAGGCCTTCAACCGGATCACCGCCGTGGTCCTCGTGGTCTTCGCCGTCATCTGGCTCCTGCCGAGCCTGTGGGCGATCAAGACCTCGTTCACCTCCAACGCCGTCTCCGCGCTGGGCACCCAGGCGATCCTGGAGGACGTCAACCCGACGCTGGCGTCCTACTCCGCGCTGCTGGGCGGCGGCGACCTGTGGAACTGGTACCTGGCCAGCTTCATCACCTCGACGCTGTCCGCGCTGCTGGTCGTGGTCTTCGCCTCGATGGCGGCCTTCGCGATCTCCCGGATGCGCTTCCGCGGCCGCAACGTCGTCTTCGTCCTCATGCTGGCCGGGATCATGGTGCCGGCCGACGTGCTCATCATCCCGATCTTCCAGATGCTCAACACCGTCGGGCTGCTCAACACCTACTGGGCGGTGATCTTCCCGCAGGTCTCCAGCGTCATCGCGCTGTTCGTCTTCAAGCAGTTCTTCGACGGCCTGCCCAAGGAGCTGGAGGAGGCCGCCCGCCTGGACGGCGCCTCCAACTGGCGGATCTACCGCTCGGTCGTCATGCCGCTGTCGCGGCCGGTGCTGTCCGCGATGGCGATCGTCACCTTCGTGGGCGTCTGGAACAACCTGATCCTGCCGCTGTTCGTGCTCTCCAACCCGGACCTCATGACGATCCCGGTCGGCCTGGCCACCGTCCAGGGCTCCTTCGGGCAGCGCTTCTCCGACATCCAGGCCTCCACGATCCTCGGCGCGCTGCCGCTGGTGATCCTGTTCCTGATCTTCCAGCGGCGCATCGTCGAAGGTGTCGCCGGCACCGGGCTGAAGGGCTGACCGCACCGTGACCACCGCACCGACCACCGCACCGACAGGCACCACGCACGGCGTGCTGGAGGGGGTCGTCGACCTCGACGTCGCCGGCCCCACCATCAGCCGCCACCTCTACGGGCACTTCGCCGAGCACCTGGGCCGCTGCATCTACGAGGGCTTCTGGGTCGGGGAGGACTCCGACCTGCCGAACACCGAGGGCATCCGCGACGACGTCGTCGCCGCCCTGAAGGCCATCGACATCCCCAACCTGCGCTGGCCCGGCGGCTGCTTCGCCGACGAGTACCACTGGATGAACGGCGTCGGCCCCCGCGAGGAGCGGCCGTCGATGGTCAACACCCACTGGGGCGACGTCGTCGAGGACAACTCCTTCGGCAGCCACGAGTTCATGCGGCTGTGCGAGCTGCTGGGCGCCGACCCCTACGTGTCGGGCAACGTCGGCTCCGGCACGGTCGCGGAGATGAGCGACTGGGTGGAGTACCTCACCCGCTCCGGCGACGCCCCGATGTCCCGGCTGCGCCGCGAGCACGGCCACGACGAGCCGTGGAAGGTCCCCTTCTGGGGGATCGGCAACGAGTCGTGGGGCTGCGGCGGCAACATGACCGCCGAGCAGTACGCCTTGCTCGCCGCGCAGTTCGCGACGTACTGCCGCAACCACGACGGCAACGAGCTGTACCGCATCGCGGCCGGCCCGAACCGGGACGACTACGCCTGGACCGAGACGCTGATGAAGTCCATCAGCACCCTCGGCGGGCCGGTGACCTCGCGCAAGCACAACAGCTGGCAGGCGCTGTCGTTCCACTACTACACGCACGCCACCGACGACTGGGAGCACAAGGGCTCCGCGACGGAGTTCGGCGACGACCACTACCACAGCACCATGGTCAACGCCTGGCGCATCGACGACATCGTCCGCGGGCACGTGCGGGTCATGGACGCCTACGACCCCGAGGCGACCATCGGCCTGGTCTGCGACGAGTGGGGCACCTGGTGGGACGTGGAGCCCGGCACCAACCCGGGGTTCCTGTTCCAGCAGAACACCCTGCGCGACGCGCTGGTGGCGGGGCTGCACTTCGACGTCTTCCACGCCAGCGCCCGCCGCCTGGTCATGGCCAACATCGCGCAGACGGTCAACGTCCTGCAGGCCGTGGTCCTCACCGACGGCCCCACGGCCGTCCTGACGCCGACGTACCACGTGTTCGCGATGAACGCCCGGCACCAGGGCGCCACCAGCCACCCCGTGCAGGTCGTGGCCGAGGACGCCCGCCACGAGGACGGCACCGGCTCCTACCGCACGCTGACGACGTCGGTCAGCTCGCGGGACGGCTCGGCGCTGGTGTCGCTGACCAACCTCGACCTCCAGCGGCCCGCCACCGTGCGCCTGGCGCTGCGCGGTCGCGACTGGCAGGTCGGCGCCGCCACGCTGCTCACCGCGGACCGCCCGCAGGCCCACAACACCGCCGAGGACCTCTCGGCGGTCGCCCCCGCCCCCTTCGACGGCGCCCGCCGCGAGGGGGACGTGCTCGTGGTCGAACTGCCGCCGCACTCCTTCGCGACGGTCGACCTGAGCCTCTAGGACGCGTTCGGGCGCGGCCGCACAGGTCGCGCCCGAGCGCCCCCGGCCCTCGAACCGTCGGACCCCGGGCCCTGGGCCCCTCCTCAGCCCAGCCCGTGGGCCGCCAGGACCGCCGGCAGCAGCGCCGCCGGCACGCCCCGCCCGTCCCGGCGCGGCCAGTGCACGCAGACCTCGTCGAAGCCGGCCGCCTCCAGCGCGGCGGCGAAGCGCGGGTAGTCGGCGAAGGCGGCCCCCTCCCCCAGCCCCACCAGCGCCGTGCGGCGCACCCGGCGCCCCAGGTCCAGCTCCCGCTCCACCGCGTCGAAGCGGCCCGCGGGGGCCGTGAAGCGCACCGCGGCGTCCCCGGCGGGTTCCGCGTCGCCGTAGGTCACCCAGGTGTCGGCCGTGCGGGCCGCGAAGCGCATCCCCTGCGGCCCCGCCGCCGCGATCGTCAGCGGCACGCTGCCGTGGACGGGCCCGGGGATCGTCCGCGCGTCGACGGCCGCGTAGTACTCCCCGCGCACGTCGGTGGCCCGCTGGCCCAGCAGCGTGGTCAGCAGCCGCGTCCACTCCTGGAAGCGGCGCTGGCGCTGCGCCGGGGTCAGCGCCGCCGCCCCGAGCACGCTCGCGTCGTGCGCGGAGGTGCCGGCGCCCACGCCCAGCTCGATGCGCCCGCCGCTGAGGTGGTCCAGCGTCATGACCTCCGAGGCGAAGGTCACGGGGTGGCGGAAGTTCGGGGTCGCCACGAGCGTGCCCAGCCGCACGGAGGAGGTGGCCGTGGCGGCGGCGGCCAGCAGCGGCACCGCGTTGAACCACGGGCCGTCGCGCATGTCGCGCCAAGACAGGTGGTCGTAGCTGAAGACCGTCCGCAGCCCCGCGGACTCCGCCTCGCGGGCCGTGGCCGCGA
>NZ_JAAALL010000360.1 GCF_009906315.1 Kineococcus vitellinus
GACCCGACCCGCCCCCGACGCCCCCGGGCTGCGCTGACCCGTTCGGGGCAGCGAGGATCAAGGTCGGAGCGCCGCTGATCGATGGATGTGCGGAAGGATCCGTCGGTATCGTGCCGGCGCCCGCCGGCACCCTCGGTGCGGTGGCGGGAGCCGCAGTGGGGGGAGTCAGCCGGATGGCGGGGGAAGCCGTGAGCAGTCCTGGCGTCTCCGGGCCGCGCGGCGCCGTGCTCGGCGTCGTCGGGGCCGTGGTCCTGTGCGCCCTCGTGGCCACGTTCGTCGTGACCTCCTCCACCGGTGCCGGCACGTTCGTGCTCGCCGCGATCGGCGTGGCCTCGGTGGCCGGCATGGTGTGGGGGTGCCTGGTGCACCGCCCGCGCCCGCTGGTGGCCTGGTGGCTGCTCGTCGCGGCGGGGGTGGGCTTCCTGGCCGGCTCGGCCGTGCGGCCGTGGAGCCTGGCGCGCAGCGGGGCGGCGCACTACCTCGTCGACGTCCTGTCCCTCAGCGGGTACCTGGCGCTGCTGATCGCCCTCGTCAAGCTGGCCCGCGCCCACGGCGGCCTGCGCCGGGAGGTGCTGTGCGACGTCCTCATCGCCGGTTCCGCCGGTGCCCTGGCGGCCGTGCAGCACCTCGTCGTGCCGCTGACGCTGCTGCCCGGCCGGTCGGTGGCCACCTCGGTGGTCGCCGCGGTCTACCCCCTCGTCGACGTCCTGCTCGTGTGCCTGGTCATCGACCTGCTCTTCGCCGCGCCGCGCCGGCGCAGCTACCAGCTCATGCTCGCCGCCGTCATCGCGCTGCTGGCCGGGGACGTCTGGTACGCGGCCTGGGGCGTGCGCGGGGAGCTGCTGCCCCCGCTGGTGGTCAGCACGCCGTTCGTGGCCGCCTACCTGCTCATCACGGCGGCGGCGCTGCACCCCTCGCAGCGCCGGGACGCGCCCGCCGGCGCCAGGGTCGCCGACGCCTGGTCCTGGCGGCGGCTGGTGCTGCTGAGCGTCTCGCTGGGCGCGCTGGTGCTGCTGCTGGCGATCAGCCCGGCCGGCGGCGGGTCGCCGCTGACCCGGTGGGCCGGCGTGGTCACCGTGGCGCTGGTCCTCGCGCTGCTGCTGCTGCGCGCGGTCTCGGCGGTCAACGGGCAGGCGCGCGCCCGCGCGCTGCTGGCCCACCGGGCCAGCCACGACCCGCTCACCGACCTGCCCAACCGCGACGTCCTGCGCCAGCAGCTGGCGGAGCTGACGGCGCAGGCGCCCGCCGGGCAGGGCCGGCACTGGCTCTTCTACGTCGACCTCGACGGGTTCAAGCGCGTCAACGACACCCGCGGCCACCACGCCGGCGACGAGCTGCTGCAGGTCACCGGGGCGCGGCTGCGCGAGATCGCCGGCAGCGGCGGCACCGTGGCGCGCCTGGCCGGTGACGAGTTCGTCGTGCTGGCCGGTGGCGACGAGGCGCGGATGCGGGAGATCGCCGACCGGCTCGTGCGCGAGCTGGCCCGGCCCGTGCGCGTCGCCGGCACCGACGCCGTCGTGACGGCCTCCGTCGGCGTCTCCGCGGTGCGCTCCAGCGCGCAGACCGCGATGCGCGAGGCCGACACCGCGATGTACCAGGCCAAGAAGGACGGCCGCGGGCAGTGGCTGCTCTTCGACGCCACCATGCGCTCGGACCAGGGCGCGGCCGTCGAGCTGGAGCTGCACCTGCGCCACGCCGTCGACGAGGAGGCCCTGAGCTGCGCCTACCAGCTCATCGTCGACATCGGCACCGGCCGCCCGGTGGGCGCCGAGGCGCTGCTGCGCTGGGAGCGGCCGCTGGCCGGCCCCGTCTCGCCGGTCGAGTTCGTCCCGCTGCTGGAGGAGACCGGGCTCATCAACCGGGTGGGGCTCGCCACGCTGCGGCGGGCCCTGCTGCAGCTGGCCCGCTGGCGCGAGCAGGGCCTGGTGGACCACGACTTCCGCATGTCGGTCAACGTCGCCCCCCGCCAGCTGCTCGACCCGGCCTTCGCCGACCTGGTGCGCGCCGCGCTGGCCGAGGCGGGGGTGGAGGGCGGCAGCCTCATCCTGGAGATCACCGAGTCCTCCGTGCTGGCCGACTCCGAGGTCGTCATGGACACCCTGCTGGCCCTGCGCCGGATGGGGATCGGCCTGGCCGTCGACGACTTCGGCACCGGGTACTCCGCGCTGTCCTACCTGCGCACGCTGCCGGTGACGCGGGTGAAGATCGACCGCAGCTTCGTGGCCAACCTCGGCGAGGACAGCGGCAGCGACGAGGCCCTCGTGCGCGCCGTCGTCGCGGTCAGCGCCGCCCTCGGCCTCGGCGTGACGGCCGAGGGCATCGAGACCGACGCGCAGCGCGAGATCCTGCGGCGCCTCGCGGTGCGCCACGGCCAGGGCTGGCTGTGGGCGCGGGCCGCGGACGCCGAGACCGTCGGCGCGGTCCTGGCCTCCTGGAGCCGGCGCGCGCTGCGCTGACCCGTGCCCGTGCCCGGAGCAGGACCGGGCCGGTGCCGGTCGCGGGGCGTCAGCGCCAGGAGGAGGCGATCGCCGGCTCGGGGAACTCGTAGGCCCAGTAGGTCTGCTCGTCCAGCCGGTGCACCCGGGTGCCGTCGCTGACCGTGTCGACGAGGCGGGTGATCAGCCGCGGCAGGGCGAGGTCCTGCTCGTTGTGCCGGCAGATGTCGATGCTGGCCACGCCGCCGGTGCGCTCCACGACCTCGCACATCTGCGAGACCATCCGGGCGAACACGCCGCTGCTGCGGTAGTCGGGGTGGACGCCGACGCAGCCGATGTACCAGATCTTCCCGGCGGCGTGCAGCTGCGGCCAGCGGTGCGCGAAGTAGTCCTCGCTGACCAGGGGCATGGCCGCGAGCTGGTTGGTGAAGGTGCCGAACGCGCACACCCGGCCCTCGTCGTCCAGGCCCAGGTACTTCATGACGCGCCGGTCGGCGCACACGTCGTCGAACTCGGCCCGGGTCATGAGGTGGCGCTGCACGGCCAGCACCCGCAGCCGCTCGAAGGCGACCTGGTAGGTCGCCCACGCCCCCTCCAGCAGCTCCCCCTCCAGCGTCGTCCTCGTCACCAGGTCCACCTGCGTCCGCGTCGCCACGGCTCCTCCTCGCGCTCCCGGCCGAGACCCCCCCGACCACTCACAGCTCACAGTAATCACTGTGAGTAGCCTTGCAGGGGTGCATTCGAAGAGTTCACGCGATCAGCGCCCCCGTGCGGGGCCGAACGGTGGGGCCCGCTGACGCTCAGCGGCGGTGCACGTGCGCCGCGTCGGCCTGGGCGACCGGCCGCACGACGACCCTGTCGAGGTCCACGTGCGGCGGGCGGGTCACCGCGAACGCGATGACGTCCGCGACGTCCTCCGCGCTCAGCGGGGTCAGCCCCTCGTACACCTTCTCCGCGGCCGCCCGGTCGCCCAGGCGCACCAGGGAGAACTCCGTCTCGACCATCCCGGGCGCGATCTCGGTGACCCGCACCGGCTCGCCGAGCAGCTCCTGGCGCAGCGTGCGGCACAGCGCGTTCACCCCGTGCTTGACGGCCGTGTACCCGCCGCCGCCGGGGTAGACCTCGAAGCCCGCGATCGAGCCCAGGACGACCACGTGCGCGTTCCCGCCGCGGCGCATCCCCGCCAGCAGCGCCTGGTGCACCCGCACCACCCCGACGACGTTGACGTCGTACATCGCCTTCCAGCCCTCGGGGTCGCCGTCCTCGACGCGGTCGCTGCCGAACGCCCCGCCGGCGGAGTGCACGACGACGTCGACGTCGCCCACGCTCGCCGCCATCGCCGCCACCGAGGCCGCGTTGGTGACGTCGAGCGCTGCGAGGCGCTGGCGGCCGAGGTGGGCGGCGGCGATCGTGGCGAACCCGGCGGCGGCCAGCGCCCGCACGGTGGCCGCGCCGATGCCGCTGCTGGCGCCGGTGACCAGCGCGGTGCGGACGCGGCCCCCGGCGGCGCTGCTCGCGGCGGGGGTCTCGGCGGGGG
>NZ_JAAALL010000361.1 GCF_009906315.1 Kineococcus vitellinus
GGCGGGGGCGCTGCTCGTGGTGGGGGTGCCGATCGCGGTGCTGCTCGCGCTGGCGGCCGCGGGCTCCGGCGCCGCCGCGGCGCAGCTGGGCGGGACCCCGCTGCCGACGGCCGTCGGCGGGCGCCTGCTGCTGGCCGCGGGCCTGGTCGTGGCCGCCGCTGCCGCCGGTGAGCTGCTGGGCCGGGGGCTGGCCCTGCTCGCCCCCCGGCTGCTGGCGGGCCCCGCGGCCGAGCGGCTCGCGGCCGCCGAGGCGCACGTGTCGGTCCTCGCCGGGCGCGACCGGCTCGCCCGGGAGCTGCACGACAGCGTCGGGCACTCCCTGAGCCTGGTGAGCGTGCAGGCCGGGGCCGCCCGCCGGCTGCTCACCCGCGACCCGGTCGCCGCCGAGGCGGCCCTGCGCGCCGCCGAGGACGCCTCCCGCCGCGCGCTCGTCGACCTCGACCACGTCCTCGGGCTGCTGCGCGAGGAGGACGGCGCGGCGCCGGCGGACGCGTCCACGGCGGCCGCGGCGCCGGTGCCCGACCTGCGCGAGCTGGCCGACCTCGTCGGCGCCGCCCGCGCCGCCGGGGTGCGGGCCGACGTCGCGGTGCGCGGGGACGTGGCCGCGCTGCCCGCCGTCGTCTCGCGGGAGGCCTACCGGATCCTGCAGGAGGGCCTGACGAACGCGCTGCGGCACGCACCGGCGGCCGCCTGCCGCCTCGCCGTCGACGCCCGCGGCGAGGACCTGGTGCTGGAGGTGGCGAACACCGCGCCGGGGACGGCCCGCGGCGAGGACCCGGGCGCGGGCCCCTCGGGCGGCGGCCGCGGGCTGGTCGGCGTGCGCGAGCGGGTGCGCGACCTGCGGGGCAGCGTGCGCACCGGTACCGGCCCCGACGGCACCTGGCGGCTGCTGGCGCGCCTGCCCGTGCGGGCGCGCGGCGGGGCGGGGGCGTGGTGACGGTCCGCGTCGCGCTCGTCGACGACGAGCCGCTGCTGCGCAGCGGGCTGGCCGCCGTGGTCGGCGCCGAACCCGACCTGCTCGTCGTCGGCGAGGCCGGCGACGGCTCGGAGGTGCCCGCGCTGGTGGCCCGCACCGCCCCCGACGTCGTGCTCATGGACGTGCGCATGCCCGGGCTGGACGGCATCGAGGCCACGCGCGCGCTGGTGCGGGCCGGCTCGAGCGCGCGCGTGCTCGTGCTGACCACCTTCGCCAACGACGAGCACGTCTTCGACGCCCTGGCCGCCGGTGCCGACGGCTTCCTGCTCAAGCGGTGCACGCCCGAGGAGGTGCTGCACGGCATCCGCACCGTGGCGCGCGGGGAGTCGCTGCTCTTCCCCGACGCCGTGCGCGAGCTCGCCCGCCGGCACGTGCGCGGCGGTGGCCGCGGCGCCGCGCAGGTGCCGCAGCTGGCGCGGCTGACCGCGCGCGAGCGCCAGGTGCTGCGGCTGGTGGCCGCCGGGCTGAGCAACGCCGAGATCGCGGCCGAGCTGGTGGTGGGCGTGGAGACCGTGCGCTCGCACGTGGCGGCGGTGCTGGCCAAGACGGGGGCGCGCGACCGCACGCAGGCGGTCGTCCTGGCCTACCGCTCGGGGTTCGTCCCCCCGGCCTGAGCGCCCGCGGCACGGGCACCCGCGGGGCGCGGCACCCCCCCCGCCCCCTAGCATCGAACGCGTGTTCGACCACGAGCGCGGCGCGCGGCACGGCCCGCCCGGCTGGCCGCAGCAGGTGCCGCCGCCCGGCGCCGAGGACTGGCAGCCGCGCGCCGTCGCCTGGCTGCTGGACCAGGCCCCGCCGGAGTACCGCGGCTACCCGCCGGTGCGCCACCACCCGCTGCTGCTGGTGTGGCTGGTCGCCCACCACGTGCAGGCCCAGCAGGAGGCCGTGCGGCGGTGGGAGGGCCCTGTGAACGCTTCGCCCGGGCGGGCGGATCCGGGGCGCTGCGGTTCGCCGGGGCTCCTACACTCGCCGGGTCAACCGCTCGACCCCCGTCCACACAGGAGGCCACCCCGCATGGGGCTGCTCGAGACGATCAAGGGGCCCGGGGACCTCAAGGCCCTCCCCGCGGAGCAGTTGCCGGCGCTGGCGGCCGAGGTGCGCGACTTCCTCGTCACCGCCGTCAGCCGCACCGGCGGCCACCTCGGCCCCAACCTCGGCGTCGTCGAGCTGACGATCGGCCTGCACCGCGTCTTCGACTCCCCCCGCGACCGGCTCGTCTTCGACACCGGCCACCAGAGCTACGTGCACAAGCTGCTCACCGGCCGGCAGGACTTCAGCCGGCTGCGCGAGGCCGGCGGGCTGGCCGGCTACCCCTCGCGCGCCGAGAGCGAGCACGACGTGGTGGAGAACTCCCACGCCTCGACGTCGCTGTCGTGGGCCGACGGGCTGGCCAAGGCCTTCGAGCTGCGCGGGGAGGCGGAGGGCGAGCACGGCCGCCGCGTCGTCGCCGTCATCGGCGACGGCGCCCTGACCGGCGGCATGGCCTGGGAGGCGCTGAACAACATCGCCGACGCGCAGCGGCCGGTGGTCGTCGTCGTCAACGACAACGAGCGCTCCTACGCCCCCACCACGGGCGGCGTGGCCGCGCACCTGGCGACGCTGCGCACCACCCGCGAGTACGAGAAGGTGCTGGACTGGGGCAAGCAGTCCCTCCAGCGCGGCGGCGCCCCCGGCCGGCTGGCCTACGAGACCCTGCACGGGGTGAAGAAGGGCCTCAAGGACATCGTCGCCCCGCAGGGGATGTTCGAGGACCTGGGCCTGAAGTACGTCGGCCCCGTCGACGGCCACGACACCGAGGCCGTGGAGCACGCGCTGCGCCGCGCCCGCTCCTTCGGCGGCCCCGTCATCGTGCACGTCATCACCCAGAAGGGCCGCGGCTACCAGCCGGCGCGGGCCGACGCCGCCGACCACTTCCACGCCGTCGGCGTCATCGACCCCGGGACCGGCGAGGCGCGGGCCCGCTCCGGCTCCTCGTGGACGAGCGTCTTCGCCGACGAGGTCCTCGCGATCGCGCAGCGGCGCCCGGACGTCGTCGGCATCACCGCGGCCATGCGGATCCCCGTCGGGCTGGAGCCCTTCGCCCGCGCCCACCCCGACCGCGTCTTCGACGTCGGCATCGCCGAGCAGCACGCCACCGCCTCCGCCGCGGGGATGGCCGCCGGCGGCCTGCACCCCGTCGTCGCGGTCTACTCCACCTTCCTCAACCGCGCCTTCGACCAGCTGCTGCTGGACGTGGCCCTGCACGGGGCGGGCGTCACCTTCGTCCTGGACCGCGCGGGCGTCACCGGCCCGGACGGCCCCAGCCACCACGGGGTGTGGGACGTCGGCATGTGCCGGCTGGTGCCGGGGCTGCGGCTGGCCGCCCCCCGCGACGCCGAGACGCTGCGCGAGGAGCTGCGCGAGGCCGTGGCCGTCGAGGACGCGCCCACGGTGGTGCGCTTCAGCAAGGGCGAGGTGCCCGCGGCGATCCCCGCGATCGCCCGCACCGGCCACGCCGACGTGCTCGAGGGCCCCGGCTGGCGCACCGGCGACGACGTCCTGCTCGTCGCGGTCGGCGCGATGGTGCCGCGCGCCCTGGACGTCGCCGCCCGGCTGCGCGCCCACGGCGTCGGCGTCACGGTCGTCGACCCGCGCTGGGTCGTGCCCGTCGACCCCGCCCTCGTCGAGCTGGCCCGCACCCACCGCCACGTCGCCGTCGTCGAGGACGCCGCCGAGGTCGGCGGGCTGGGCTGGGCGCTGGCCGCCGCGCTGCGCGCGCAGCGCGTGGGCACCCCGCTGCTCGGGTTCGCGCTGCCGCAGGAGTTCCTCGACGTCGGCGCGCGCGACGCCGTCCTCGACGCGCACGGCCTGGCGCCGCAGGACATCGCCCGGGCGCTCGTGGAGGCCGTGGCCCAGGGGACCCCGGAGGTCCGGGGGCCCAGGGCCGGTCGCGAGCCGGTGGCCGGCGCGGCCGCCCCGCCGCGGTAGGTCCGCCGCGGCAG
>NZ_JAAALL010000362.1 GCF_009906315.1 Kineococcus vitellinus
GCGCCACCCTGCGCTGCACCTTCCCGCCCCCGCCGGGGGTGTCCTCGGCGACGATCCGGCCGCCGTGCCCCTCGACGACGCGCCGGCAGGTGGCCAGCCCGATGCCGTGCCCGCCCGGGGCCGGCGCCCCGCCGGGCCGGCCCTCGCCCACGGCGAACATCGCGAAGACGCGCTCGCGGTCGGCGGCCGGGATGCCGCGGCCGTTGTCGACGACGGCGAGCTGCCAGCCGCCGCCGGGCAGGTCGCCCACCTGCACCTGCACCCGGCAGGGGCGCCCCGGGACGCGGTGGCGCACGGCGTTGCCGACGAGGTTCTGCAGCAGCTGGCGCAGCCGGACGGGGTCGGCGCGGGCGTGGGCGGCGGTGCCCGTGCTGGTGATGGCGGCGCCGGCGGCGGCGGGGCCGAGGTCCTCGACGACCGCGGCGAGCAGGGCCGCGACGTCGACGGGTTCGGGGAGCGGGCCCGCCGCGGCGGGCCGGTCCCCGCCGCGGGCGCCGTCGCGGTCGCCGTCGCGGTCGCTCTCGCGGGGGGCCTCGTCGGCGCGGGCGTGCTCCAGCAGGCTGGTCAGCAGCCCGTGCATGCGGTGGGCGGCGCGCAGCGCGGTGGCCAGCCACCCGCGGCCCTGCTCGCCGAGGTCGGCGCCGTGCACCTCCTCCAGCAGCTCCAGGTAGCCGGTGACGGCGGTCAGCGGGGTGGCCAGGTCGTGGCTGGCGACGGCGGCGAGGTCGGCGAGCTCGTCGTTGGAGCGCCGCAGCTCGGCGACGGCGGCGGCCAGCTGCCCGCCCTGGCGGCGCAGCTGCTCCCCCGCCCGCTCCAGCGCGGCGACGCGGGCGTGGTCGGCGGTGGTGTCGCGCAGCACGACGACGGCGCCCAGCGGCCGGCCGTCGTCGTCGGCGAGGGCGCGCCCGTCGGCCCGCACCCGCACGACCTCGCGGCCGGGCACGGCGATGAGGAGGTCGGCGGCCCCGACGGCGCCCTCGCGCAGCGCGCGCTGCAGCGGCACCTCGTGCGGGGCCAGCGCGCTCGCGCCGTCGGCGCTCAGCAGCGGGGCGTCGAGGGCGTGCATGCGCCGGGCCGCGGGGTTGGCGACGGTGAGGACGCCCTCGGCGTCGCAGGCCAGCACGCCCACGTCGACGGTGTCGAGCAGGGCGGTGGTGAACTCCTCGCGCTCCTGCAGCTCGGCGAGGGTGAGCTGGGCCAGCTCGCGCTGCTCCTCGACCTCCTCCAGCAGGCGGCGGGCCGCGCGCTGCTCGCGGTGGCGCTCCAGCAGCCCCACGACGAGGTCGGCCAGGTCCGCCAGGTGCGCGCGCTGGGCCGGGGTCAGCGGCCGGGGCCGGGCGTCGAGGACGCACAGGCTGCCCAGGGAGTGCCCCTCGCCGGTCAGCAGCGGGACCGAGGCGTGGCCGGCGACGGCACCCTCCCCGCCGCGGGCGTGCGGGCACGACGGCTCGGCACCCTCGTCGCAGCCGGCGCCCTCGGGGCCGGCGGTGGCAGCGGCGAGGGTGACGGCCGCGCGGGCCGCTCCGGTGACGGCGGTGGCCAGCCGGACGGCGGCATCGAGCTCGGCCCGCAGCTGCTCGTCGCCGGCGCGGGCGGCGGGCGGCAGCCCGTGGCCGGCCGGCGCCCGCAGCGGCTGCGCCTCCTGGTGCGCCTGGTGGTGCGCCCCGTGGTGGGCGCCGGGTCGGACGAGGGTGCTCACGGGGACCTCCCGGGTGCTCACGAGGACTCCCGCACGGCGGGCGGGAGCGCCACGACGGCCGTGGTGCCCCGCCCCTCGACGGAGTCGAGCTCGACGCGGCCGCCGTGCAGGCGCACGAGGTCGCGGGCGATGGTCAGGCCCAGGCCGGTGCCGGGCACGGCCAGGACGGTGGCGTTCGAGCCGCGCGCGAAGCGCCCGAAGACGACGGGCACCTCCCCCTCGGGGATGCCCATCCCGTCGTCCTGCACGACCACGCGGACCTCCTGCGGGTGGCGCTCGACGCGCAGGCGCACCTGCGAGCCGACCGGGGAGAACTTCACGGCGTTGTCGACGACGGCCAGCAGGGCGCGGTGCAGGTGCTCCGCGTCGCCGCGCACCCGCAGCCCGGCCAGGTCGTCGGCGGGGGTGGTGCAGCGCACGCTGCCGCCGGTGCTCGCCCCGGCGCCGACGGCCGCCAGGACCCCGGTGACGAGGTCGGTGACGGCGGTGCTGCCGCGCTCCTGCCGGGCGGGGGCGGCCTCCACGCGGGCCAGCAGCAGCAGGTCCTCGATGAGGGCGCGCAGGCGCTCGGCGTTGCGCTCGACGATGCCGAGGACGGCGGCCACGTCGGTGGGGACCTCGCCGACGGCGCCGTCGCGCAGCAGGTCCAGGTAGCCGGAGATGCTCGTCAGCGGGGTGCGCAGCTCGTGGGAGACGGTGGCCAGCAGGTCCGACTTCACCGACTCCACGTCGCGCAGCTCGGCGAGCAGGCGCTCCTGGGCCCGGTACAGGCCGGCCAGCACGAGGGCGCGGGCGAGGTCGACGGCCACCGAGCGGGCCAGCTCGACCTCCTCGGCGCTGAAGTCGCGCGGGCCGGCGCAGCACACCACGGTGAGCAGGCCCTGCGGGGTGTCGCCGCCGCCGATGGGCACCAGCAGCAGCGCGCGGGCGTCGCTGGCGCGCAGGAAGGCGTCGGCGGCCGCCGAGCGCCCGGTGAGCGCGCGGGTGTCGGGGACGGCGTGCACGCCGCCGCCGGCGTGCAGCTCGTGCAGCCAGCTGCGGGCGTCGTCGACGACGCTGACCTCGTCGAGGCCGGGGTGCTCGGGCAGCGGCAGCAGCGGCGAGCGGGCCCAGCCGCGCGTGGTGGCGCCCAGCGGGCCGCCGCCCTCCTGGAGCATCCGCACCCAGACCCGGTCCACGCCGAGCTGGACGCCGAGGCGCTCGACGGCGACCTGGACGGCGTCCTCGGCCACGAGCTGGTCGCGCACCTCGCGGCCGATGTCGCCGGCCAGCCGCTGCAGGGCGGCGGCGCGCTCGGCGGCCTGCAGCAGCCGCCGGTTCTCCTCGGCGAGGTCGTTGACGGCGCGGGCGACGGTGCGGACCTCGCTGGGGCCGTCGAGCGGGTCGGCGGCCGCGCGGCGGTCGCCGCGGCCGTGGGCGTCGAGGACGTCGACGAGGCGCTGCAGGGGGTCGACGAGGGCGCGGCGGGTGCGGGCACCGGTGCGCACGACGAGGGCGAGGGCGAGCAGCAGGGTGAGGGCGGTCCCGACGAGCGCCGCGCGGCGGGCCCGGTCCTGCTCGGCCGCGGCGTCGTGGCGCTGGCGGCGCACCAGGGCGTCCAGGCGGGTGTTGGCGTCGCGCAGCTCGTCGAGGGCGGCCGTGGCGGCCTCCTCGCCCGCGGCGGGGACGGCGGCGGCGCCGGCGGGGGTCAGCCCCGTCCAGCGCTCCAGCAGCCGGGTCTGCTCGGCCAGCAGGCTGCGCTGCAGCGGGTCGCCGACCAGCGCGGAGGTGGCCTCGCGGTGCGCGGGCAGCGCGGCGACGGCCTCGCGGTGCTCGGCCAGCAGCTCCGGCGCGCCGGTGGCGCGGTAGGCGCGCAGGGCGCTGTCGGCGTCGGCGACGTCCGTGCGCAGCGCGGCGTTGGCCGCCTCCAGCCGCTGCAGGCGGGTCTCGCGGTCGCTGGAGCGGCCGGTGACGACCAGGCCCGCGCCCTCGGCGTCGTGCTGGCCCTGCTGCTGCTCGTGGGCGCCGCGGCGCAGCGTCCCCTGCCTCACCCGATCGGCCCACACCCGTGGGATCGGCGCCTGCGGCCGCGACCTTGACGCCCGGCCTCAGAAGGTGTTGCGTTACCTGTTGATCACTGAGGGTCGGTCTTCGCCTCGTCCTTGAGGGTGCCGTCCTCGGTGAGACGGCGAGCCGCTTCGATCTCGATCGGACCGCGCGGCTTCACGTCTTGGCCG
>NZ_JAAALL010000363.1 GCF_009906315.1 Kineococcus vitellinus
CCGCGGACGTCACCGGTCCCGACGGCCGGCACGGGCGCCTGCCCGAGACGATCGCGCTGCCCACCGGCTCCCTGCCCGAGGGCATCGCCCGCGGGTGCGGCACCACGTTCTACGCGGGCTCGCGCGCCGACGACGATGCCGCCGTCGGCGACCTGCGCACCGGCGGCACCCGGCAGCTGGTGGCCGGGGTGGAGGGTCGCGTGGCCGTGGGGATGACCTACGAGGCGCGGGCGGACCGGTTGTGGGTGGCGGGCGGGGCGACGGGCGCGGTCACGGCCTACGACGGCAGCACCGGGCAGGAGCTGGGCCGCTGGGTGGTGCCCGGCAGCGGTTTCCTCAACGACGTGGAGGTCACCCGCGAGGGCGTGTACGTCACCGACTCCGCCGTGCAGCGCCTCGTCGTCATCCCGCTGGGTCGGCACGGCGCCCTGCCCGCACCCGACGGCGCGAGGACGCTGCCCATCACCGGCGACCTCGTCTACGGGACCGGTTTCAACGCCAACGGCATCCGCGCCTACCGCGGTGCGCTGATCGTGACGCAGAGCAGCACCGGCGACCTGTTCCGGGTGGACCCGCGCACGGGTGCCAGCGACCGCATCGAGGTGAGCGGGCGCGACCTCACCGCCGGTGACGGCCTGGTCCTGCGCGGGCGGACCCTGCACGTGGTCTTCGGCTTCTCCACCGACTCCGCCGCGGTGGTGCGCCTGTCCCGCGACGGGCGCACCGCTGAGGTCGTCGGCGAGGTCGGCGATCCCGACCTCGACCGCCCGACCACGGGTGTGCTGGCGGCGGGGGCGCTGTGGCTGGTCAACGGCCGCTTCGAGGTGGCCGACCCGGCCAGCGCCGAGTACCAGGTCGTGCGGGTGGACCTGCGCTGAGCGCGCCGGGGTCCGGCGCACGGGCGTGGTGGCCTCACCGCTGCGGCGGCGGCCACCGGCTGCGCTCCCCGGTGCGGAGGCGGCGCAGCAGCCGCGCGAACGCCAGCGCCCGTGGATCCGCTCCCGCCGGCGCGGGCACGGCCGCGGTGGTGTAGCCGAACGCCAGGCGGGTGCCCGGGTCGGCGAAGGCGAGCGCCCCGCCGGCACCGTCGTGACCGAAGGCGGCGGCGGTGCCGAAGTCCAGGCGGGGGCTCGGCTTCTCGAACAGGACCGCGAAGTGCGTGCTGCCACC
Organism: Kineococcus vitellinus; assembly: GCF_009906315.1. GTDB lineage: Bacteria > Actinomycetota > Actinomycetes > Actinomycetales > Kineococcaceae > Kineococcus > Kineococcus vitellinus. Next base: position 1,171 of record NZ_JAAALL010000363.1, read on the forward strand.
GAGGACGAGGTCGCGGCCGGACACCTGCGAGCGGGTGACGGCATCGAGGGTGCCGCTGCGCAGCAGCGGGCGGTGGCCGCCGACACCGGTGGCCGTGGCGTAGGCGTCGGCCAGGCCGCGGGCCGAGCCGCAGCCCGAGACCGACGGGATGCCCGCGGCACGCAGTGCCGGCGCGTTGATCCAGCTGTTGGCCGGGCCCATGGCGTCCAGCTGCTCGGTCGCGGCCCGCAGCAGCGTTCCCGGCCGCCCCGGCGCCGGGTCCGGTGCGCAGGGCCCCGGGCCGGGAGGCGCCGTCGGCACGGTGACCCGGTGCAGGCGGTGCTGCTCGGCGTCGGGCAGGCGGATCCAGAAGTCGACGGCCGCAGGTGAGCGCAGCCGCTGCTCGTAGTACTCCCGCAGCGCGGTGCCGGTGAGGCGGTGCACGACCTCGTCGGCCAGCGGGCCGATGCTCAGGGCGTGGTAGCCGTGGGCCCGGCCGGGGGCCCACAGCGGCTGCTGGGCGGCGAGGTCGGCGGCGACGGCCCGCCCCTCCCCCCACTGCCGGGGGCTGAAGCGCTGCACCGTCCGCAGCAGGCCCGCCTGGTGGGAGAAGAGCTCGGCGATCGTCACGTCCCGCTTGCCGGCGGCGGCGAACTGCGGCCACAGCCGTGCGACCGGCTCGTGCACCCCCACCCCGTTCTCCTGCAGCGCCAGGGCGAGGGTGAGCCCGGCGATGCCCTTGGTCGCCGAGGCCTGCACGTGGACGGCCCCGCCGTAGCCGGCGCCGGCGTGCAGGTCGACGACCGTGTCCTGCTCGGCGTGCACGACCAGCTGGAAGGTCCAGTGCGGGTCTCGGCTCAGCAGGTGCTCGGCGAGGTCGGCGACCTGCTCGTAGCCGGGGGCGAGCGCGTGCACGTGCAGGCTCACTTGACGGCGCCTCCGGTGACGCCGGCGGCGATGTAGCGCTGGGCCAGGACCAGCAGGGCGGCGGCGGGGATGCTGGCCAGGGTGGCGGTGGCCATGAGCGCGGCCCAGCTCTGCGTGTGCGCCCCGACGAAGGTGTACATGCTCAAGGTGACGGGGACGACGGTGTCGCCGGTGGTCAGGGTGAGGGCGAACATGAAGTCGCTCCAGGCGAACAGGAACGCGAAGACGGCGGCGGTCACCATGGAGTTGCGGCTGAGCGGCACGATGATGGAGCGGAAGACCCGGAACTCGTGGGCGCCGTCGATCTTGGCCGCCTCCACCAGGGAGGCGGGGATGTTCACCATGAACGAGCGCATCAGCAGGATGCAGAACGGGATGCCCAGTGACGCGTCGGCCAGGATGAGCCCGAGGTAGCTGTTGATCAGCCCCAGGTCGTTGTAGAGGGAGAAGAGCCCGTTGGCGATGACGATGCCGGGGATCATCTGGGTGATGACGAGCAGGGTCATGACCAGCCCCCCGCCGGGCAGCTTGATGCTGGTGCGTGAGAGCCCGTAGGCGGCGGGGGCGGCCACGGCGAGGCAGACGAGGACGGCGCCGCTGGCGATGAGCAGGCTCGTGCCCAGGTTCGCCAGCTGGGAGTCGATCGCCTGGCGGTAGCCCTCCAGGTCCAGGTCCAGCGGGAACCACTGGGTGCTCAGCAGGTTCTCGCTGCCCTGCAGGGAGGTGTTGACCATCCAGTAGACGGGGAAGAGCAGGACGGCGACCACCAGGATGCCGAAGGCGGTGCGCAGCCGCGGTGCCAGGGCGCCGCTCGAGGTGCTGCTCGGAGTGCTGCTCGAGGTGCTGCTCGAGGTGCTGTTCACGTCAACCTGCCAAGTCGTTCGCGCGCCGGTTCGCCCGCAGCTGGAAGACCGAGACCGCCAGCGTGACGATGATGAGGATGTTGCTGAGGGCAGCGCCCGTGCCGAACTCGAAGTTCGTGAAGGACAGCTGGTAGGCCTGCGTGGCGTAGGTCTGCGTCGCATCGGCGGGGCCGCCGCCGGTGAGGGCCAGCACGATGTCCAGCACCCGCACGGTGTAGATGAAGCCGAGCATGAGCACGATGACCACCACCGGGCGCAGCAGCGGCCAGGTGATCGCGGTGAAGGCGCGCACGCCGGTGGCGCCGTCCAGCGACGCCGCCTCGTAGAGGTCGCGGGGGATCTCCTGCAACCCGCCGTAGAGGATGACCATGACGAAGGGGATGCCGACCCACACGTTGACCAGGATCACCGAGTACAGCGCAAGACGCGGATCGGTCAGCCACGGCACGTCGGCGACCCCGAGGGCGCCGACGATCTGGTTGAGCACGCCGGAGCCGGCGTCCATCATCCGCCGCCACACGGCCGCGGAGATGATCAGCGGCAGCAGCCAGGGCAGCAGGATCAGCGAGCGCAGCACGGCGTTGAGGCGGAAGCGGGTGTTGAAGAACAGCGCCAGCAGCAACCCGATGACGAAGGTGGCGCCCAACGAGACGAAGGTGAAGGTGAACGTGTTCATCGTGATCCGCGCGAAGATCCCCGAGGTGACCACCGTCACGTAGTTGTCCAGGCCCACGAAGGGGGCCTCGCCGGTGTAGAAGGTGGCGGTGCTGTACTCGCGGAAGCTCATGGTGACGTTGTTCACCACGGGCACCGCGTAGTAGGCGAGCATGAACACCGCCGCGGGCGCCACGAACCACCACAACGCCCACCGCCGGCGCCGGGCCGCGGAGGCGGCGCTGCGAGCCTGGCGCACGGCCGGGGGCGCCTGCGCCGCGCCCGCGCTCCCTGGTCCCGGGCGGGGCCCGGGGGCC
>NZ_JAAALL010000364.1 GCF_009906315.1 Kineococcus vitellinus
CCACCACGTGGGTGCGCCCGGCGCCGGCCCCCGCCGGGCGCACCCACGTGGTGGCGCCCGGCGAGACCCTCTACCGCATCGCGGTGAACGAGCGGGTCGCCGGCGGCTACGTCGCGCTGTGGAACGCCAACCGCGCCCTCATCGGCGACAACCCCGCGCAGATCCGCGTCGGGATGGTGCTCGTCCTGCCCTGACGCCGGACCGGCTCGGGACCGGCTCAGGCCGGTGCGTCGCCGTGGCGGGGATCGGCAACCGCTCCCCGCCACCCGGAGACGGACGCGGCCCGCGGCGCGGGCGAGACCCCCGCCGGCGAGGGGTACCCCACCCGGCGGAACTCGTTGGTGCGCATCGAGCCGCCACCGGCCGGCTCGAACAGCGCGGTCGCGTTCGAGACGTCGTCGTCGAACGTGCTCACCGCGCGCTCGAACACCCCGTCGTGCACGTCAGCCCGGTGCGGCTGTCCCCGCCGACCCTCCGGGGTGCTCAGGGGTGCTGGCCGAAGGCGTGCCGGCGCACCCAGGCGTGCATCGCGACCGCGGCCGCGGCGCCCACGTTGATCGAGCGGGTGGAACCGAACTGGGCGATGGCCAGGACGTCGACGCAGGCCCGCACGGCCTGCTCGCTCAGCCCGGGACCCTCCTGGCCGAACAGCAGCACGCACTCGCGCGGCAGGTCGTAGGTCTCCAGCGGCACCGAGCCGTCGACGTTGTCGACACCGACCAGCGGCAGGCCCCGCGCGGCGGCCCACGCCGCGAGCGCGGCGACGTCGGCGTGGTGGTGCACCGACAGGTACCGGTCGGTGACCATCGCCCCGCGGCGGTTCCAGCGCCGGTGCCCGACGACGTGCGCACCGGCGGCGTTGACGGCGTTGGCGGTGCGGACCACCGAGCCGATGTTGGCGTCGTGCTGCCAGTTCTCCACGGCGACGTGCAACGGGTGGCGGCGGGTGTCCAGGTCGGCGACGATCGCGGCGTTGGACCAGTAGCGGTAGCGGTCCACGACGTTGCGGCGGTCGCCCTCGCGCAGCAGCTCGGGGTCCAGCCGCGGGTCGTCCGGCCACGGGCCCTCCCAGGGCCCGACCCCGACGACCCGCGCCGGCTCCTCCTCGCTCACCCGTGCATGGTCGCACCCGCTGCGGCGGCCCTCAGGCGGCGCGCCGCCAGGCCGAGCGGAACCCCAGCGAGCGGCCGGTCTGCAACAGGCTGTTCTCGTACAGCCGGCGGGCGATCGTCACGAACACCATGGCGGTGAGCGCGATCACCGCCAGCGAGAGCAGCGGCTCCCAGAGGGCGACGTCGCCCTGCACGATGCGCTTGGGCATGACCATCGGCGACGACAGCGGCACGTAGCTCAGGACGGTCTGCAGCGTCCCCGGCTCGTTGGTGAAGAACGTGGCGATGAACGGCAGCATGACGAACATCTGCACCGGGGTCGCCGTCGACTGCAGGTCCTCCAGCCGGCTGGCCATGGCGCCGGCCGCCGCCCACAGGCACGAGAGCATCGCGAAACCCAGGAGGAAGAACACCAGGAACCACACCGCGGCGGCGGGGATGCCGGGCAGCGACTCCAGCAGTTCGCGCTGGCCGACCGCGAGCGCCCCGACCCCGGCCACGACGAGCAGCACGATCTGCCCGAAGGCCAGCAGGCCGTTGCCGAGGATCTTGCCGATGAGCAGCTGGCGGACCGGGACCGTCGTCACGAGCAGCTCGATGACGCGGGTCTGCTTCTCCTGCACGACGCTCTGCGCGATCGAGTACCCGAAGATGACGACGATCTGCATGAACAGGACGGCGAAGGCCAGGCCGAGGAAGTAGACGACGAGGGGGTCCACGGCGTCGGGGGCCAGCAGCCGCTGCTCGGGCGGCGGCAGGGCCAGCACGCGCGAGGTGTCCTGCGCGCTCACCCCCAGCTGCTCGAAGCCGGCGACGGTCTGGGCGGCGGTGATGCGCTGGAGCAGGACCCCGCTCAGACCGTCGGGCACCGAGCGGTCGCCGACGACGGCGGCGCGCCCGTCGGCGGCGACGACGACGGCGGCGTCCACGTCGCCGGAGCGCACGGCGGTCTCGGCCGCGGCGGTGTCCGCCACCTCGCGCAGGTGCACGCGCGTGTCGGGGTCCTCCGCCGGCAGCGCCGCGACGACGGACCGCGCCTCGGGCGCGACGGCCACGTCGTAGTCGTTCGTGCCGCCGGCGAAGAGCCCCGGCAGCACCGCGGCGGCGGCGACGATGACGAAGAGGAAGACCGTGGAGAAGACGAAGCCCTTGTCGCGCAGCCGCTCCAGCATCTCCCGCTGGGCCACGATCCACCACTGCCGGTGCACCCGCCCCTGGCCCGGCATCCGCACCCGCGCGCTCGCCCGCTGCTGCTCGTGGGCCTGCTGACCGCTCACCGGGACACCTCCTGGAACAGCTCGGACAGGGACGGCAGGACGGGCCCGAAGGAGCGCACCGGCCCGCGGCGGACGGCCTCGGCGAGCAGCCGCTGGTCCAGGTCGCCGTCGGGGCCGGCCTCGGGCAGCTGCAGGACGACGCCGCGCGGGCCGCGTTCGAGCACCCGCACGCCGGGCACCTCGCGCACCCAGTCCAGGTCGGCGTCGCTGACCAGGGAGTAGCGCGACCCCGCGCGCTCGCGGCGCAGCGCCTCCGGCTCGCCGGCGGCCACGACGCGGCCGGCGTGCAGGATGACGAGCTCGTCGCACAGCCGGTCGACGAGGTCGAGCTGGTGGCTGGAGAAGAGGACGCCGACCCCGGCCCGCACGCGCTCGCGCATCAGCTCGGCCATCGCGTCGACGGCCAGCGGGTCCAGCCCGGAGAACGGCTCGTCGAGGACGAGCAGCTCGGGGTCGTGCACGAGCGAGGCGGCCACCTGCACGCGCTGCTGGTTGCCCAGCGACAGCGACTCGAGCTTGTCGCCGGCGCGGTCGCCCAGCCCGAGCCGGTCCAGCAGGTCCTGCCCGCGGCGGGCGGCGGCGTCGCGGTCGACGCCGTGCAGGCGGGCCAGGAAGACCAGCTGCTCCAGCAGCCGGCCCTTGGGGTAGAGGCCGCGCTCCTCGGGCATGTACCCGAAGCGGCGGCGGACGGCGAGGTCGGGTTCGCGCCCGCGGAAGGTGACGGTGCCGCTGTCGGCGGCCAGCACGCCCAGCGCGATGCGCATGGTCGTGGTCTTGCCGGCGCCGTTGGCGCCGACGAAGCCGACCATGCGCCCGTCGGGGACGCTGAGGCTGACGTCGTCGAGGGCGAGGCGCTCTCCGAACCGGCGGGTGATGGAGTCCAGGACGAGCATGGCGGGAACCCTAGGGCTGGCCGTGCGTCACGGACGTCCACCGAAGGGTGGCCGTTCTCCGGCTGCGGGGTGGATCCGCACGGCGGCCGGCGCGAGCACGAGGTGGACCGCGGCGCCGGGCGCCAGGTCCAGCTCGGCGGCCGCGGCGAGGGGCAGGTCGGCGAGCAGCTCGAGGTCCCCGGCGCGCGCGCGCAGCCGCACCACCTCGCCGCGCGGCTGGACGTCGACGACGGTGGCGGGCCAGCGCTCCCGGTCGCCGGGGCCGCCGCCGCCGGGGCCGGCGGCGTGCACGGCGACCGCGGAGGGGCTGAGGACCGCGACCGCCGCCTCGCCCGGGCGGCAGGCGGGGTCCACCGCCCCGGCGACCTCGTGGCCGTCGGCGGTGCGCAGGCCGCCGGCCACGGCGCGGCCGGGCAGCAGCACGAGACCGGCCGCGCGGGCGCCGAAGGCGCTGCGCGGGGCGGAGAGCACCTGCCGCACCGGCCCGCGCTCGCTGATGCGCCCGTCCTCCACGACGACGACGGTGTCGGCGAGGGCGAGCGCGTCGAGCGGGTCGTGGGTGACGAGCACGGCGCACCGCTCCCCGCCGTCCCCGCC
>NZ_JAAALL010000365.1 GCF_009906315.1 Kineococcus vitellinus
CCGCACCCCCACCCCCGCCACGACCGGTGAGGCCGACCGCGACACCCGCGCCGTTCGGAGCGCGGCGACGGGGCGGCGGCGATGACCTCCGTGCCGAGGTCCGAGCGGCGCCGGGTCCGGGGCGCGAGCGCGGGCGAGGAGGCCCGGTGGACGGTGCGGCGCAGCACCTGTCGGCGACGTTCGTGCTCGTTCGGGTCGTCGCCGCTCGAGGCGGTGGAGGTCGTGCTCGCCGGCGACCACGTCGAGGAAGGTGGGAGCTGCTCGAACATGCGCTTGACCGCATATACGGCTCGTCGTACGTTGAGCGCGTGCCTCCCCTCGCCGTGCTCGACGTCATCGCCGAACCCACCCGGCGGCAGATCCTCGACGCCGTCCGGGACGGGGAGCGCTCCGTCGGCGAGCTCGTCGACCTGGTCGCCCTCGGGCAACCCGGCGTCTCGCGCCACCTCAAGGTGCTGCGCGACGCCGGCCTCGTCGAGGTCCGCAAGGAAGCTCAGCGGCGGCTCTACCGGCTGCGTCCGCAACCGCTCCAAGAGCTCGACGCCTGGCTCGAGCCGTACCGGGCCCTGTGGGCAGCCCGGCTCGACTCCCTCGAGGCGCACCTGCAGCGCACCGCACGCCCGGCGCCGCCGAACACGTCGACCCGCGACCGACAGGACGAGGCATGACCGACTCCCGAACCGACTCCCGAACCGACTCCCGAACCGACTCCCGAACCGACTCCCGAACCGACTCCCGGACCGACTCCGCGCAGGGCACGCTCGAGCGCACCGTCGACGGCGGCGCCATCCGCTTCCGGCGGCACCTCGCCTTCCCCGTCGCCGAGGTGTGGAGCGCCATCACCGACCCGGCCCGGCTCGCCGACTGGTGGTTGCCCTTCGACGCCGACATCACGGTCGACCTGCGGGTGGGCGGTGAACTGCTGTTCGCCGGCCGCGGCGACGACGCCTTCACCCTGCGGTGCCGCATCCTGCGCCTGGAACCGCCGACGCTGCTCGAGCACACCCACGGCGGTTCCGGATCGACGATGCGGTGGGAGCTCACCGAGGTCGACGGCGGCTGCGAACTGCGGGTGGAGCACCACGTGCTCGACGTCGACGAGGCCGTCCAGGGGTGCTGGGCCGTCGGGCTGCACACCTCGCTGGAGCGCCTCGAGCCGCTCCTGGCCGGACGCCCGGTGCCGTGGGACTGGTCCGCGTTCGCCGCGTCCCAGGCCGACTACGCCGCCGCCGGCCTGGCGCCGCAGGTGCGGTCGTGACCCAGCTGCTGCGCGGGCACAACCTCATGGTCTCCGCCGACGGCTTCGGGGCGGGTGAGGACCCCAGCTCCACGCGGCCGTTCGGTCACGCCGACCCCGCCGACCTCGCCTCGTGGGCCGGCGCGACGGCCAGCTGGCCGAACCGCACGGAACCGGGCGGGAGCCGGGGGCTCGACGACCACTTCACGCGCGAGTTCCACCGCAACATCGACGCGGAGATCATGGGGCGCGGCAAGTTCGGCCCGCAGCGGGGCCCGTGGGAGGACCTGTCCTGGCAGGGCTGGTGGGGCGACGAACCGCCGTTCCGCACCCCCGTGTTCGTCCTGACCCACCACGTGCGGCCCTCGTTCTCCCTCGGTGGGACGACCTTCCACTTCCTCGAGGCCGGCCCGGCGGAGGCGCTGACCCGCGCGAAGGAGGCCGCCGCCGGCCGGGACGTGCGCCTCGGCGGCGGCCCGAGCACGGTCCGCGCCTTCTTCGAGGCCGGCCTGATCGACACGCTCCACGTCGCCGTCGCACCCGTCCGCCTGGGCCGGGGCCAACGGCTGTGGAACGCTCCGGAGGACTTCGGCGACGGCTACCACCACGAGAGCGTCCCGAGCCCGAGCGGCGTCGTGCACCACCTGTACTGGCGACGCTGAGCGCAGCGGAGCACCGTGGACTCGACGGAGCACCGGATCTCCTCGACGACCTGCCGGCCGGCGACCGTCGCGGCACGCTGCCGCTGCGGCGCCGGGACCGCTGCGGCGCCGGGACCGCTCGGACCGGAGACCCCCACCGGGCGCGCCGCGGTGGGACGCTGCCGCGATGAGCACGGCAGCCACCGTCCCCGGCCCGAGCGCACCGCTCAGCGCTGCCGAGCGCTCACCGGCGCCCGACACCGCTCGGGGGATCGCACTGCTCGGCATCGCGCTGGCCAACAGCGTCGCGCACATCAGCGCCCGCGAGCTGGGTCCCTCCTTCCGCCCCGTCGACGGCACCGGCGCGGACCGGGTGGTCGACGTCGTCGTCGGGCTGCTCGTCGACAACCGCGCCTTCCCGATGTTCACGCTGCTGCTGGCGTACGGGCTGGCCGTCACCGCGCGCCGCCAGGAGCAGCGCGGCGCCCCCTGGCCGCGCACCCGCTCGCTGCTGCTGCGGCGCACGCTGTGGCTGGGCGCCTTCGGCCTGGCCCACCTGATCCTGCTCTTCGAGAGCGACATCCTGCTCGTCTACGGCCTGCTCGGGCTCGTGCTGGTGCTGCTGCTGCGCAGGCGGGAGCGCACCCTCGTCGTGGTGGGCTCACTGGCGCTGCTGCCCTACCTGGCCTTCAACGGCGTCGACGGCATGCCCGGGGCCCTCAGCGGGCCGCCCGTGCCGCTGGTGCTGGACACGCAGACCTTCGCCGGTGCGCTGGCGGCGCGAGCGCTCACCGCGGCCTCCTACGTGCTGGCCGCGCCGCTGGTCGCGCTGGTCTTCCTCACCCCCGCGGTGCTCGGCGTCCTGCTCGCGCGACGCCGCGTCCTGGAGCGCCCCGCCGAGCACCTGCGGCTGCTGCGCCGCCTGGCGCTGGGCGGCTTCGCGCTGAGCCTGCCGGGCGCGGTGCCGCTGGTGCTGGCCTCGGTGCAGGTGCTGCCCGTGGAGGTGGCCGGCGGTTACGCGCTGGGCATCGTGCATGCCGGCACCGGCCTGGCCGGTGGGGTCGCCTTCGCCGCGCTGGTGGCGTGGCGGGTCGGCGTGCGCGAGCAGCGGGCCGCGCGCGCGGACGGGCGCTGGGTGCCGGCCGGCGCGTGGCGGGTGAGCAGGGCCGTGGGACAGCGCTCGCTGACCTGCTACCTGCTGCAGTCGATCGTCATGGTCCCGCTGCTGGCGCCCTGGGGCGCCGGCTGGGGCGTGGGGGCGGGCACCGCCTTCGTCGCGGCCGTCGGGGTGGGCACCTACGCGTCGAGCGCGCTGGTCGCGGTCCTGCTCGAGCGCGCCGGCCGCCCGGGCCCGGCCGAGGCGCTGCTGCGGCGCCTGGTGTACGGACGGGCGACACCGCAGGCGCAGGAGGCGACGGCGGCGCCGAACTCGTCACCCCGTCGATCCAGCAGCTAGCCCCAGCACGGTCGGGTGCCCGCGCCCGGAGCCTTCCCGCTCCGGAGCGGACCTTCGACGAGGAGGCGGTACGCGCCCGGGCGCTCCTCCACCGGGCGTCTGCCCGGTGCCGGACGACGTCAGGCACGGGCTCGAACGCACCGGGCGGTGCGTGGTGCCAGACCTGGCTCGACGTGCCGCGATCAGCTGGTCCGCTGGTGGCGGCGCACGCGCGGACCAGCTCCGCCTCGGAGCCGGTCACCAGCGCCACGGCGTCGGCGGCGATGGCGGCCAGGGCGTGCTCGACCACGCGCGTGGTGGGGTGGCTGGAGCGGGCCGACGGCAGCCCCACGACGGGTCCCCCACCCGTCGCCGCCGATCCGGGAGTTCCCCGACGTCCTGGAACGCCTGCGCGAGCGGCCGCTCCGCCAGGGCCGGCGTGGGCCCGCGGGGGCCCCGGCGCCCGACGAGGCGGGGCGTCCCGGTCGCGACGGACGGCGGACGCGGGAGCCGGCACGCGCCGCCCACACTGGCACCGTGAGCACCCCGCACCC
>NZ_JAAALL010000366.1 GCF_009906315.1 Kineococcus vitellinus
CAGCCGGCCGCCGCCGGCCAGGCCGGGCCCGCCGCGGCGGCCTGCTCGGGCGTGCCGAGCCCGCACACGGCCTGCGCACCGCCGGCCAGCTGCTGGGCCTGGGCGAGGACCTGCTCGGCGGTCAGGCCGCGGCGGGCGGCCGTCAGCAGCGGCAGCAGCCCGCGGTCGGCGTCCAGGACGCCGCCGTCGGCGGCCGGGACGCGGGCGGCCACGTCACCGCCGGCGGGGTCGGCGTCCAGCAGCAGCGCCGGGCGCGGCCACAGGGCCGTCGCCAGCAGCGCGGTGGTCGTCACGCCGGGGGAACCCTTGGCGGAGCAGAGGGAGACGATCGCCACGGCCTACTCCCGCACCAGGTCGACGGGCGGGGTGGTGGCGTCGGCCAGGCGCACCAGGGCGACCTGCCCGGCGGCGGCGGCGGCCACGACCTCCGCCGCGCCGGCCGCGGGCACCAGCAGCGAGACGCCGCCGCCGCTGCCGTCGCCGCCGGCGCCGGCGGCGACGACGCGGGCGGCCTGCAGCAGGACGGTGCCGGCGGGCTGGCCGCTGACGGTGCTCGAGCCGTCGCCGGCGACGAGGTAGGCGCGCACGACGTCCCCGGCGCCGAGGGCGTCGCTGGGGCGCTGCTCGGGGCCGAGCACGACCCCGACGACCGCGGCGTCGGCGGGCACGGTGTCCCCGGCCAGGAACATCGTCCGGTTGACGAGGGTGTCGGCGGGGATGCGGGCGGTCGCGTAGGTGCCCACGAAGTTCTGCAGCGCCGAGGCCGGCACCACGGCCGCGCCGTCGGCGGCGACCCGGGCGACGCCGAGGTCGTCGGCGCCGACCTGCTCGCCGGGGGCGATCTCGTGGCGGGCGACGAGGACGTCGACGCGGTCGCCGCTGCGGTGCACCACGAGCGCGCTGCCGAGCGCACCGGCCACGACGAGGACGAGGCCGAGGGCGACGAGGGCGGGCCGCCGCTCGCGCACCGGCCCGGGCAGGCGGGCCGGCGCGGAGCGGGGGTCCTGCGCCGGCCGGGACGGCTCGCGCAGCGTCGAGCGGGGTGCTGCGGTGGGTGGCATGCGCACGACCGTGGCACGCCGCCGCGGCACGGGCGTGACGGTGGGCCAGGGCGTACCCCGTTCGGGGCCACCGGATCACCCGCTTCGCCCACCTGCCGGCGACGCTGCGTCGCCGCAGCGGGGAGGGACCCGCGCGGGTCCCTCCCCGGGGTCAGCGCTCGGCGAGGTCCGCCGCGCGGCCGCGCCCCTGCCCGGGCACGGGCGTGCCGTCCTCCAGGGCCGTCAGGTCGAGCTCGCGGCGCAGCGCGGCGGAGACCAGCCGCGCCACCCGGTCCACGCGCGGGTCGCGCAGGATCGACATGTGCTCGCCCGGGACCTCGACGACGACGGCGTCGGCCCCCAGGTGGGCGGCCCACTGCCGGCGCGCGCCCGCGTCGACGTCGTCGGCGGCCACGACGACGAGGGTGCGGCCGCGGTAGACGCCGGTGGTGTAGCGCCGTTGCAGGAAGTTGCCCTGGCGGAAGAAGCGGATGTAGTGCCCCAGCCCGGAGTGCGCCTTGATGCCGGTCAGCGCCAGCGAGGCGCCCTCCTTGACCTTGGCGAGCAGACCGGCGTGCTCGGGCGCCGGCATGAGCGAGGGGTCCGGCGGGAAGGAGTCCAGGACCGCCAGGAGCTCCACCTCCTGGCCCGAGCGCTGCAGCTGGTGGGCCATCTCCAGGGCGACGAGGCCGCCCAGGGAGTGCCCGGCGAGGCGGTAGGGGCCCTGCGGCTGCTGCTCGCGCACCGTCGCCACGTGCCGGCGGGCGATCCGCTCGACGGACCAGTCCGGCAGCGCGCGGTTCTCCAGGCCGTTGGCCTGCAGGCCCAGGACCGGCACCCCCGGGTCGACGCGCTGGGCCAGGGTGCGCAGCGCGAGCGCGGCGCTGCCGGCCCCGGCCACGACGAACAGCGGGCGCTCGGAGCCCTCCGCGCGCAGCGGCACCAGGGTGGGGCGGGAGCTGCGCACGGTGGAGCGGGCGGCCGCCGCGAAGGCGGCGACCGTCGGCGCCGCCGCCAGGGTCGCGGTGCCGATGGGGGCCAGCGCGGCGTCGCCGAGCGCCTCCATCCGGCTCACGAGCGCCTCGGCGGCCAGCGAGTCGCCGCCGAGCTCGAAGAAGTCGTCGTGCACGGAGAGGTCCTCCAGCTCCAGCACGGCGCAGAACTGCTCGTGGACGATCTCCTCCCAGCTCGAGCGCGGCACCTCGTAGGGCGCGCTGCTGCGCGGGGGCTCGGGCAGCCGCGAGCGGTCCAGCTTGCCGCGCTCGGTGCGCGGCAGCGCGTCCAGGAACACCACGTGCTCGGGGACCATGTGCGAGGGCAGGTTCTCGCGCACGACGGCCCGCACGGCGGCGGCCTGCGGGCGCGGGCCCTCGGGGACCACGTAGGCGACCAGGGACATCCGGCCCGTGCGCGGGGAGGGGCGCCCCACGACGAGCGCCTCGCGCACGTCGGGCTGGGCGAACAGCAGCGCGTCGACCTCGCCGGGCTCGACGAGCAGCCCGCGGATCTTCACGCTGTGGTCGCTGCGCCCCAGCAGGCGCAGGCAGCCGTCGGCCCCCAGCGCGCCGACGTCGCTGGTGCGGAAGGTGCGCGAGCCGTCGGGGTTGTCGGTGAACACCTCGGCGGTGCGCTCGGGGGCGCCGAAGTAGCGCCCGCCCAGCCAGCGGGAGGTGAGCACGACCCGGCCGGTGCCCTCGTCGGCGAGGGTGCCGTCGGCCAGCTCCACCTGCAGCCTGGCGCCGGGCACGGCCCAGCCGACGGGCGTGGCGCCCTCGGGGGCCTCGTCGTCGCCGCTGATGGCGTACTCGGCCATCAGCCACGTCTCGGTCGAGCCGTAGCGGTTGCGCACGACGCACTCGGGGCCGACGGCGCGGCGGACCGCGGCCAGCTCGGCGCCGTGGACGGTCTCGCCCGCCATCGTCACGGTCTTCAGGCCCTCCAGGCGCCCCCGCGGGCCCAGGGCGGCGACGACGCCGCGCAGGATGGCCGGCGAGGCCAGCAGGACGTCCGCGCCCACCTCGCGCACGAAGCCCGGCAGCTGCGCCACCGAGCGCCGGCGCGGGTCGAACAGCTCCAGGCGCGCCCCGGCGAGCAGCCCGCCGAGCGTCGGCGTGACGCCGGCGCTGAAGGCCATGGGCAGCAGGTGCACCACGACGCTGCCGGCGGGGTAGGCGCCGGTGCCCTCGGAGTTGACCCACGTGTCGTGCAGGATCGAGCGGTGGTCGCAGGCGACGCCCTTGGGCGCGCCCGTGGAGCCGGAGGTGTAGACGACCACCGCGGTGTCGTCGGGGTCGGCGGGCGAGCCGAGCAGGCTCGCCGCCGCCTGCAGGTGGTCGGGCCAGCGGCCCGGGTCCGCGTCGGGGTCGACGACGGTGGCGGCGACCTCGGCGGCGGTGCCGGCGCGCGCGGTGTCGGAGACGACGAGGTCCGCGCCGGCCGCCTCGACGTAGTGGCGCAGGCGCGCGGGCGGTGTCGTCGGGTCGAGGATGACGACCGGGTGCCCGGAGGCGATGACGCCGACGATCGCGGCCACCGCGCCGACGTCGTGGCCGCGCAGGACCGCGACCGGCCGGCCCGGGGCCTGCCCGGCGTCCAGGACCGCCGCGCGCACGAGCGCGGCCCGGCGCAGCAGGTCGGCACCGGTCAGGCGGTCGGTGCCGTCGGCGACCAGCACCCGCTGCGCGAGCGCCAGCGCAACCTCGACGATGCGCGGGACCAGCTGCCCCTGCGCGTGCTCCTCGGAGAACCTCGTGAACCCCTCGTCCACGGCGTCGACCCCCAGCGTCCGAGCGGCGGTCATCAC
>NZ_JAAALL010000367.1 GCF_009906315.1 Kineococcus vitellinus
GATCACGGCCCCGGGCGGCCCCCACGGGTGGGGGCGGGTGCCCCTCGGCTGCGAGACTGGAGCCGTGGGAACCGGCGACGTCACGGCCCAGCGCGAGCTGGCCGACCTCAGCAAGCGTCCGCAGCAGGTCGCGGCGATGTTCGACGACGTGGCCGAGCGCTACGACCGCACCAACGACGTCCTGTCCGCCGGTCAGGACCGGCTGTGGCGCCGGGCCGTGCTGCGCGCCGTCGACGCCCGGCCGGGCGAGCGGGTCCTCGACCTGGCCGCCGGCACCGGCCGCTCCAGCGAGCCGTTCGCCGACCGCGGCGTGCTGACCGTCCCGTGCGACTTCTCCGCCGGGATGGTGCGCGCGGGCAAGCGCCGCCGCCCCGACCTCGGCTTCGTCGTGGGCGACGCGACGCGGCTGCCCTTCGCCGACGGCGCCTTCGACGCGGCGACGATCTCCTTCGGCCTGCGCAACGTCGTCGACGCCGACGCGGCGCTGCGGGAGATGGCGCGCGTGGTGCGCCCGGGCGGGCGGCTGGTGGTCTGCGAGTTCTCCACCCTGCCCAACCCGCTGCTGCGCCGGGCCTACGAGCTGTACCTGCACCACGGCCTGCCGCGGGTGGCCCGGCTGGTCAGCTCGCACGCCGGCGCCTACGGCTACCTGGTGGACTCCATCGACGCCTGGCCGGACCAGCCGGCGCTGGCCCGGCGCATCGCGGCGGCGGGCTGGGAGCAGGTGTCCTGGAAGAACCTGTCCCTGGGCGTCGTGGCGATGCACCGCGCTGTGCGCGGCGCGTCCTGAGCGGGCGAACTACACTCGTGGTGACTTCGTGAAAACCTTCACAAGCAGCGGGGGGGAGTGACGGTGCACCAGCAGGACGCCGACGTGCTCGTCGTCGGGGCCGGGCCCTCGGGCTCCACGCTCGCGCGGCACCTGGCGAGCGCGGGCCGCCGCGTGCTGGTGCTGGAGAAGGCCGCCTTCCCTCGCGAGAAGGTCTGCGGCGACGGCCTCACCCCCCGCGCGGTGCACGAGCTGGACCTGCTCGGGCTGCCCACGCCCGCCGCCGACGGCTGGGTGCGCAACCGCGGCCTGCGGCTGCTGGGCGGCGGGGTCCGGCTGCAGGTGCCCTGGCCGGAGATCAGCGACTACCCCGCCCACGGGCTCGTGCACACCCGCTCGCGCTTCGACCACGCCCTGGTCGAGCACGCGCGCGCGGGCGGCGCGACCGTGCTGGAGCGCACCTCGGTGACCGGCCCGGTGCTCGATCCGCGCACCGGCCACGTCGTCGGCGTCACGGCCCGCCCGGTCGACGACGCGGGCCGCCGGGCGGGGGAGGTGCGCACCTACCGGGCGCCGGTGGTCGTCGCCGCCGACGGCGTCGGCAGCCGGCTGGCGCTCGCCCTGGGCCTGGCCCGGCGCGAGGACCGCCCGCTGGGCATCGCGGTCCGCACGTACTTCACCAGCCCCCGCTCCGACGACGACTGGCTGGAGAGCTGGCTGGAGCTGCGCGAGGGGGACTCCTCCACCGGCCCGCTGCTGCCCGGCTACGGCTGGGTCTTCGGCGTCGGCGACGGCACCTCCAACGTCGGGCTCGGCGTCCTGGACGCCGACGCGGGCTCGGGCGACATCGACTACCGCGACCTGCTGCGGCGCTGGACGGCGGCGATGCCCGCCGAGTGGCGCTTCCGCGAGGAGGACCAGGTCGGCCCGATCCGCGGCGCCGCCCTGCCGATGGCCTTCAACCGCACCCCGCACTACACCCGCGGCCTCGTCCTCGTCGGGGACTCCGGCGGGATGGTCAACCCGTTCAACGGCGAGGGCATCGCCTACGCCATGCAGTCGGCGCGGCTGGCCGCCCGCGCCGTCGACGACGCCCTGGCCGCCGCGGACGCGCGCGGGCGCGAGCGGGCCCTGCAGTCCTACCCCGCCGCGGTGCGCGCCGACCTCGGCGGGTACTACACGCTCGGCCGCGTCTTCGTCTCCCTCATCGGCCACCCGGAGGTCATGCGGATCGCGACGCGCTTCGGCCTGCCCCGGCCGGGTGTGATGAAGCTCGTCGTCAAGCTCCTGGCCAACCTGGCCGACCCGACGTCGAAGGACGCCACCGACCGCGTGGTCGTGGCGCTGAAGCGATTGGCCCCTGCCGCGTGAACACTTCCCTGAGCGTGACGACCGGTGCGCTGCCGACGACCGACCCGGCGCTGGAGCACGCCCTGCGCGAGGGCCTCGACGTGGTCGAGGCCCGGCTGCGCGCGGCCGTCGGCAACACCGACCCCCTCGCCGACGCCGCCTCCCGCCACCTGGTGGAGGCCGGCGGCAAGCGGGTGCGCCCGATGCTGACGCTGCTCGGCGCGCACCTGGCCGACCCGGTGCGCGCCGCCGTGGCCCCCGAGGTCCTCGACGCCGCCGTCGTCTGCGAGCTGACCCACCTGGCCTCGCTCTACCACGACGACGTCATGGACTCCGCCCCCACCCGCCGCGGAGCGCCTGCGGCGCAGCACGTCTGGGGCAACAACGTCGCGATCCTCACGGGCGACCTGCTCTTCGCGCGCGCCTCCAACGTCGTCGCGGGCCTGGGCCCGGAGGCCGTGCGGGTGCAGGCGGAGACCTTCGAGCGGCTGTGCCTGGGCCAGCTGCACGAGACCGTCGGCCCGCGCCCGGACGAGGACGCCGTCGCGCACTACCTCGACGTCCTCAGCGACAAGACGGCCTCGCTCATCGCCACCGCCGGCCGCTTCGGCGCGATGTTCGCCGGCGGCTCGGCGCAGGTCGTGGAGGCGGTCGTGCGCTACGGCGAGGACGTCGGCGTCGCCTTCCAGCTGGCCGACGACGTGCTCGACCTCACCAGCGAGACCGGCGACTCCGGCAAGCGCCCGGGCACCGACCTGCGCGAGGGCGTGCCGACGCTGCCGGTCCTGCTGGTGCGCCGCGCGGCCGCCGAGGGGGACGCGGCGGCCGCCGAGGTCGTCGCGCTGCTGGACTCCGGCCGGCTCGGCGACGACGCCGTCCTGGCCCGCGCCGTGGAGGCGCTGCGGGCGCACCCGGTCACGGCGCAGGCCCGCGCCACCGCCCGGCAGTGGGCCGAGCGCGCCACCACCCACCTGGCCGCCCTGCCGCCCTCCGCGGCGCGGCAGGCGCTGGAGGCGTACGCGGGCACGGTCGCCGACCGCGTCAGCTGAGGATCGGCCGAGGGTCGCCCGGAGCCGCCAGAGCCGCCCAGAGCCGCCCGGGTGCCGCCCCCGCGCCGGCGTCAGCGCCGGCCGGGGCGGCGGTGGATCACTTCTCGTAGCTGCGCAGGGCGTTGCCGACGCCGAAGAAGGTCGGCGCCCAGTGGCCGACGAAGATGCCCCAGCGGTCGGCCCGGTCGATGCCGGCGTCCTCGGTCTGCCGGGAGATCGTCCACGCCAGGAACGACAGGCCGATGCTGGCGAACCCGGCCGTGTAGGCCCACTCGGACTTGACGCCGAGGTCGTGCAGCTTCTCGATCATGGTGGCTCCTCCGCTCGCGCCGGGCCGCCCCGACGCGGGCGGTTCCCTCGGCGACCCCATCCGACCCCCCGGCGGCGGTCACCGCCACTCGGGACGATCACCGCCCCCTCCTCCGTTCGTGATCTTCCGCGGTGCACCGCGGAAGATCACGAACGGAGGAGGGGGCGGAGGGGCGACGCTGCGCAGCGGGCGGGGAACCCGCCGTGGCGCCGACGGCGCCGTCCCGGTGGTCCGGGCCGCGATCGGCCCGGCGCCCGGGGAGCCCGGGCCAGCATGGCGCGGTGAGCGCGCGCCCGACCCCGTCCCCCGAC
>NZ_JAAALL010000368.1 GCF_009906315.1 Kineococcus vitellinus
GCCCGGCACCGCGCCCGCCCCCCGCACCACGACCGCGCTGGTGCTGCAGCGCGTGCGCAAGGCCTACGACCACGTCGTCGTCCTCGACGACGTCAGCACCGCCTTCACCCCCGGCCTGGTCACCGGGGTCGTCGGCGAGAACGGCTGCGGCAAGTCGACCCTGCTGCGCCTGCTGGCCGGCGTCGAGGCGCCCGACGCCGGCCGCGTCCTCGTCACCGCCGCCGGCGGGAGCGGGCACCTGCCGCAGGACGCCGGTGCACCGGCCGGCAGCACCGTCGGCGACGTCGTGGACGCCGCGCTCGCCGACCTGCGCCGCCTGGCCGCGCGCCAGCGCGAGCTGGAGGCGGCGATGGGCGCGCCCGGCCTCGACCCGCACGGCGGCGGCCCCGCCGACCTGCCCGCGCTGCTGAGCGCGTACGGCGAGGCGCAGAGCGCCTTCGAGCTGCGCGGCGGCTACGAGGCCGACGCCCGCGTCGAGCGGGCGCTGGCCGGGCTGGGGCTGGCGGGCCTGGAGCGCTCGCGGGCGCTGGCCACCCTCTCGGGCGGGCAGCGCTCGCGGCTGCGGCTGGCGAGCCTGCTCGCCTCCGCGCCGGAGGTGCTGCTGCTGGACGAGCCGACCAACCACCTCGACGACGGCGCCGCCCGCTGGCTGGAGCAGCACCTGCGCGCCCGCTCCGGGACCACCGTCGTCGTCTCCCACGACCGGGAGTTCCTCGACGCGGTCGCCGCCGAGCTGCTGGAGGTCGACCCCGCCCTCGACGGCGGCCTGCAGCGCCACCCCGGCGGGTACGAGGCCCACCTGGCCACCCGCGCCGCGGCCCGGCGGCGCTGGGAGGCCGCGCGCGCGGAGTGGGAGGCGCGCCGGGAGCAGCTGCGCACCACCGGGGACGACGTCGCCCGCCGCGTCGCCCCCGCCCGCGAGCGCCGCGACGGGGACAAGGTGGGCTACGACTTCAAGGGCGGGCGCGTGCAGGAGTCCGTGAGCGCGCGGGTGCGCGCCAACGCCGAGCGGCTGCGCCGCCTGGAGGCGGCCGAGGTGCCGCCGCCACCGCCGCCGCTGCGCTTCGCCCTCCCGCCGGGCGCCGGGTCGGCGCGCGGGGCCCTGCGCGCCGCCGGCGTGGCGGTGAGCGGCCGGCTGGCGGGCGTGGACGTGGACCTGGGCCGCACCGGCCGGCTGCTGGTCACCGGTCCCAACGGCTCGGGCAAGTCCACGCTGCTGGAGGTCCTCGCCGGCGCCCTGGAGCCCACGAGCGGGACGGTGCACCGGCGCGGGCGCACCGGCCTGCTGCGCCAGGACCCCGAGGCGGGCGACCCCGGCCGCTCGCTGCTGGCGGCGTTCGCGGCCGGCCGGCGCGGCGACGCCGAGGAGGACGCGCGCCGCCTGCTGGCCACGGGCCTGTTCGCGCCGGAGCGGATCGGCACCGCCGTCGGCAAGCTGTCCACCGGCGGGCTGCGCCGGCTGGAGCTGGCGCGGCTGCTGACCGAGCGCCACGACGTCCTGCTCCTGGACGAGCCGACGAACCACCTGGCCCCTGCGCTGGTGGAGGAGCTGGAGGCCGCGATCGGCCGGTTCCCCGGCGCCGTGGTCGTCGTCAGCCACGACCGCCGATTCCGCCGCCGCTTCCGCGGGGAGGTGCTGGAGCTGGGCGGCGCGGCCTGAGGGCGCCGCCTCAGAAGAGGGCGCGCGCCAGGGCCTGACGGGCCTTGACCACCCGCGGGTCGGAGGCCCCCACGACGCTGAACAGCTCCAGCAGGTGGGTGCGGGCGCTGTCGCGCTCCTCGCCGGCGGTGCGCTGGACCAGGCCGAGCAGGCGCGCGAACGCGTCCTCGACGTGGCCGCCGGCGAGGTCGAGGTCGGCGACCACGAGCTGGGCGGCGACGTCGTCGGGCGCGTCGGCGGCCGCCGCGCGGGCGGCGGTGGCCTCCACGCCCTGCAGGCGGCGCAGCACCCCGACGCGGGCCAGGCCCTCGGTCGCCGCGCTGTCGCGGGGGTCCTGGGCGAGCGCGCGCTGCCAGGCGGCCGCGGCGGCGTCGAGGTCCCCGCCCTGCACGGCGGCCAGCGCCTCGGCGTGCAGCGGCGGCAGCGCCGGCTCGTCGGGGACCTCGGGCGCCTGCTCGGCCCGGCCCGCGACGCGGCCGGTGACGCCGTTGGCCTCGGCCACCCGCAGCACCTCCTCCAGCACCGGGCGGATCTCCTCCGCGCTCGGGTAGGAGCCGGTGAACAGCGGGATGGGCTGCCCCTTGACGATCGCCGCCACCAGGGGGATCGCCCGGGCCTGCAGCGACTGCACGAGCGACTGCGCCAGCTGCGGGTTGGCCTGCGCGTCGACGCGGCCGAGCAGGAACGCGCCGGCGTACTCGTCGGCCAGGGCCTGCAGGGCCTCGGCGCCCGCGTCGTAGCCCTCGGCCCACAGGTCCAGCACGACCGGGAACTCCACGGACTGCTGGACGACCTCGGTGAAGGTCTCCTCGGTCACGTCGACGACGAACGGCGAGCGGGCGGTCGCGGCCTCCGGGCCGGCGGCCGCCCGGCGGGCGACCTCCTCGCGGCGGGAGTTGCGAGCGGCGAGCGCGCCCAGGTCCACCGCTCCGCGCAGGTTGAGCTTGGCGCCGGGAGGAGTCGGCTGCTGAGTCATGGCCGGTACCTTCTCACGCACGCCCGCGCCGCCGCCGCGCGGATCACGCGGGGGCGCAGCGCGCCCGGTCGACCCGCTCGCGCAGGCACGCCGCGGTCAGCGGGCCTGCGCCGAGACCAGCCCGCTCTGCGCGGCGACCACGGCCACCCGGCTCCCGCCGTCGGCCTCGCCCGGCGGCACCGACAGGACGACGACCTCCTCGCGCACCACGGTCGCGCCCAGCGCCTGCTCGCGGCCGGCCAGCGCGGCCAGCGCCGGGTCCAGCCGCCCGCTGATCCCGTCCGGCGGCCCGGCCAGGGTCGTGCTCCAGCGGTAGCCGGCCACGACGAGGGCACCGCCGTCGCGGGTGCGCACGCCGAGCACCCCGTCCGCCAGCACCGTGCGCTCCTGGGCGAACGTCCCGCCGCCCGCCTCGATCGAGGCCCGCTCGCGGGCCACCGAGGCCTCGACGCCGCTGCGGTAGCCGTCGGGGGCGAAGCGCCCGGCGAACTCGCTGTCCGCGCCCCGGGTCAGCACGTCGGCGTAGCGGTCGGCGGCCTCCCGCGGGCTCATCGGCAGGTTCGTGGCCTCGTCGACGCCGACGGCCGCCACGCCGTCGGCGGGGGCGGCCAGGGTCGGCAGGCTCACCCCCGGCAGCAGCGAGGGCGTCGCCCACACCGTGAAGGGCTCGCGGGCCGAGCCGGAGCGGAAGACGACGACCGAGGGCAGCCGGTCGGCGCCGCCGGCGCTGACGGTGGCGAACCAGCGCGGCCACTCCCCGCTGCGCGGCAGCACCGAGGTGATGGCCTCGAAGTCGTCGGCACCGCCGGTGGCCGCCGGCGTCGCGCCCGCGGCGGCGACGGTGCGCGCCGCGGTGCGCAGGTCCAGCTCCGGGCCGCTGACCCGGGCGGCCAGCGCCTGCGGGTCGGCGGTGGCCGGGTCGGCACCGGCCCGCAGGACCTCGCCCGCGGCGGCGACGACGCGGGTGGCCTGCACGGGCTCGACGACGAGCGGGGCCCGGTCGCCGGGCGCGGGCGCGCTCGTCGCGGGCAGCTGCGCGCAGCCGCCGAGCAGCGCCAGGGCGAGGGCGCCGGCGGACAGGGCGCTCACCGCGGGGCGCCTCACGCGGACCTCCCGGCGCCCTCGCCCTGGCGCTGCTCGGCGG
>NZ_JAAALL010000369.1 GCF_009906315.1 Kineococcus vitellinus
ATCTTGCGCGGTGCACCGCGCAAGATCACCGCCGGGGTCGGGGCGTCGGGAGCCGGGACGGGTCCGTCAGGCGGCCGCCGAGGTGCTGCCCTCAGTGCCGCCCTCCGCGGTGCCGGTCCCGCCGCGCGGGCCGCCACCGCGCCCGCCGGGTCCACCGGGTCCGCCGGGGAGCTCCCGGTCGACGAGCTCGGCGGTGCGCGCCGGCAGGTCGGCGGTGCGCTCGTCGGCCTGCTCCTGGGTCAGCCGGCCGTCCGCGACGGCCTGCGCGAGCCGCTCGGTGGCGTCGGCGACGAGGGCGTCGACGAGCTCCTGCTCCGCCACCCCCTGCTCGGCGGCCACGCTCGCCAGCGTCGCGCCGTCCGCCTGCAGCGCCGTGCGCAGCTCCTCGGCGCTCAGGCCGACGGCCTCGGCCGCCGCGTCGAGGTCGACGCCGCGACCCCCGCCGTGCCCGCCCGGCCCGCCGCGCAGGGCGTCGGAGGAGTCCAGCGTGCTCGCGACGGTGTCGGCCTGCTCCTGGGTCAGCGTGCCGTCGCCGACGAGCCCGGCCAGCGCGTCCCTGATCGCCTGCAGCCGGCCGCCGGTGGTGGTGCTGGTGCCGGTGCCCGTCTCGGCCGCGGATGCCAGCGGCGCGCCCAGCAGGACCAGCCCCAGCCCGCTCGCGGCGACGGCGCCGACGGCACCGGCGGCCACGGTCCTCTTGGTGATCTTCACGGTGTCCTCCGCTCGGGTGGCACCGGTCACGTGCCGGCGCTCCCCTCCTGTCTCGGGCACGCGCCTGTGGTGGTGCTGTGCGCAGCCCCAGCGGTTGCCGGGCACGCGCGGCCGGCGGGAACCCCGGTGCGCCGGCGCGCCGGGTGCGGCACGGTGGCGGGGTGGTGCTCCCCGGTGGTGACGACGACCGCGCGCCCGGGCGGCGGCCCGCGGCGGTCCTGCTCGTCGGGCTGCCCGCGGCGGGCAAGACGGTGCGCGCGCGGCAGCTGGAGCGGGAGCTTCCCGCGCTGCGCTTCACCCCCGACGAGTGGATGCTGCCGCTGTTCGGCGTGCTGGACGCGATGGAGCGCCGCGACGTCCTCGAGGGCCGGCTGCTGACCACGGCGCTGGCCGCGGTGCGGCTGGGGACCTCGGTCGTCGTCGACTTCGGGTTGTGGAGCCGCGACGAGCGCTGGGCCCTGCGCCGGTTGTTCACCGACGCCGGCGCGCGGTGCCGGCTGGTGCACCTGAGCGTCGACCCGGCGACCCAGCGCGCCCGCGTCGACGCCCGCCGGGCCGCGGCACCGCACGCGGAGGTGGAGATGACCGACGCGGCGCTGCGCGGCTACCGCGAGGCCTTCGAGGAGCCCGGGGCGCGGGAGCTGGCCGGCGGCGCGGTGCCGGACCCGCCCGCCGGGCACCGCACGTGGGCGCAGTGGGCCGTGCGGCGCTGGCCGTCGCTGCAGCCGGACCCGCCCGGCTGACGCGCGCCGGACGGCGCCGGCCGACGCGTCAGACGACGTCGACGAACACCGGGTTCGTGTAGCACCACAGGTCGTCCCACGGGTCGGAGTCGCCGATCGGGTCGACGCGGGGGTGCCCGTCGGCGTCGGCGTGCCGGCCGTCGCTGCCGCGGAAGCGTACGTACAGCGGGTCGGCCACCCCGCGCAGGGTCGTGCGGAACACCTGCCGGCCGCTGGCGTGCGCGGGGACCTCGAAGCTCTCCACGACGCGGGTGCCGGGCGCCTGGAACAGGTCGCGCTCGGTGTCGGCGACGCGGCCGGTGACGGTGCCGACGACGACGTCCCAGCGCGCCGAGCGCGGGACGCCGCCGCTGCCGTTGGGTTCCACGGCGGGGTCGATGAGCAGTTCCACCTCGACGTCGCCGCCGCGGCGCACCGAGGTGCGCGCGCCGAAGGTGACGCCGGGCCCCTCGCCGCCCGGGCGCACGCGCGCCTCGACGGCGCGCACCAGACCGCCGTGCACGACGAACACCCGCCCGGCGCGCAGCGCGGCCATGACGGAGGCGTAGTCGCGGCGCGCGGAACCCACGCAGGTGCGGGAGTAGAAACCCGGCGCGAAGTCGACGTAGCCGTGCTGCACGACACCGGAGTCGACCGGGGTGCCGCGGTGGCCGTGCTCGACGTAGTGCGCGCGGCTCGCCTCGCCCACCACGACGGTGTCGCCGATGTCGAAGTGGTTGTCGGAGTTGGCGGTGATCCACCACGGCAGGCCCTCGGCGAGCAGGGAGTCCCACAACCCGCCCAGGCGTGCGGTCGCCGCGTCGAAACCCCCCCAGGTGCGGTACTGGTCGAGGTCGTAGCCGGGGAAGGACCAGCGGCCCGGGGACTCGTCGTACTGCCCGCGCCCGCGCCCGCGCCCCAGCGGCGGCGGCAGCGCCGCGGCCTGGTGGCCGGGTGCGCCCTCCCAGCCGACGAACACCCCGGGGGCGGCGTCGCGCCAGCCGCGCACCTTCGAGGGCGAGACCCGGCCGGTGCGCATCGGGTGGTTGGAGAGCACCAGCGCCTCGCCGACCGTCCCGGTGCGCAGCTCCTCCACGAGCCAGGCGAGCGCGTCCAGGCCGAGCTGCTCGGCCTCGGGGCCGCCCTGCACGGAGTGCTCGATGAGCCGGGGGCCGCCGGGGTTCTGCCGGGCGGCGAGGACGTCGCCGTCGAAGGCGCGCTCGAAGCGCTCGAGCAGGTCGGGGGTGTCGGCGTGGTCGGGGGCGATGAACGTGGCGTGCTCGGCGCCCGGGACGTTCCACTCCATGCCCTGGAACACCAGCACGGGGTGGCGGCGGCGGGCCTCGGCGATGAGGGGGGTCTGCAGCGCCACCGACTGCTTGGCGTGGTCGGGGCCGCCGTGGTCGGTGATGACCATCCAGTCCAGACCGCACTCGCGGGCGCGGCGCACCTGGTCGTCCACGGAGTACATCGCGTCGCGCGAGAACGTCGTGTGGATGTGGTGGTCACCGGCGTACCAGGCGAACTCGCGGTCGTCCCCGGGGCTGCTGACGGGATCGGGCGGCGGCGGCGAGGGGACGTGGGAGTGCACGTCCCCACCCTGCCAGCGGCCCCTCGACCTCGCCGAACGGCCCCGTGCGGGCTCCCCCGCCTCAGTAGACTCACTGCCCGTGAGCACCCCGCTACCGGATGCTCCCGCGGGCGTGGCTGCGCCGCGGGAGACCCCGTTGCGCGTGCACACCGTCGTCCTGCCCGCCGCCGCCGACCTGCCCGAGCGCGGCGACGACCTGCCGGCCGAGCTGCCCGGCGTGGTCCGCGCCAGCGGCTCCGACGGCAGCGCACCGCTGCTGGAGGTGCGCTCGCCCACCAGCGGGGAGCGGCTGCTCGACGTGGAGGACACCACCCCTCAGGGCGTGGAGGACGTCGTCGCGGCCGTCGCGGCCGTCAGCCGCACCGAGTGGGCGTGGCTGTCCGGGGAGGACCGCGCCCGGCACCTGTTCGCCGTCGCCGACGTCCTGGCCGCGCACGTGCGCCCGCTGGCCGTCACCGCCGCCCTGAGCACCGGCCGCCCCGTCGCCGCGGGCCTGAGCGTGGACGGCCCGGCCGCCCACGCCGCGGCCTTCTCCGCCGCCGGCTGGGCGGACAAGCTGGCCGACGCCGGTGCCCGGGCCCGCCCCGGCGGTGGCGTCGTCGCCGTCCCGACGACCTGGCGCACCGCCGCCGCCGACGCCCTCGGCGCCGTCGTGGCCGCCCTGGCGACCGGCCGCGGCCGGGCGGGGGCGCAGCAGCACGCCGCAGCCG
>NZ_JAAALL010000036.1:0-9067 GCF_009906315.1 Kineococcus vitellinus
GGGCGGCACGCCGTGCGGGTTCGGCACCGCGGGTCCGCACCGGCGGGCGGCGAAGGCGCCCAGGAGGCGGGCGGCGCGGGTGAACCGCTCGTCGTCCCAGGGGGCGGGGTCCTGCTCGACGTCCTCCATCCACACCGCGAGCTTGTCGTCACCGAGCTCGACGAGGCGGTGCAGCGCGGGCACGCGCAACCCGGCGGGCAGGGCCGCGCCGAAGGCGGGCTGCCACGCGTCGAGCTCCATGCGCCAGGGGTAGTCGCGCAGGAAGCCCTCCCGGTGGGCCTGGGGCACCTCGTGCAGCCGGTTCCAGTGCCGCGGGTGCTGGAGCACCTTCAGGAACGCCGACCACGCACGTCCCGTCGCAGTGATCCCCCGCACCCGGTGCAGGCCGGCGGTGGCGGGCGAGCCGGAGACGTAGGGGACGGCGTGCGCGGACCAGGACACCGTGTGGGCGTCCTCGCCGGTGATCGCGCGGGTGAGGGCCGCCAGGACGTCCGGGCCGGGGTGCGCGGGCCCCAGGACGGTCACGGCAGAGGGGGCGGCAGAAGGTGTGCTGGAGGGTGCGACGGCCATGGCGAGCTCCCAAACGGTAAGGCTGCCTGATCAATCAGTAAGGTAGCCTGACGGTGTGAGTGACGGCAACCCCCCGCAGCACGTGCTGGCGGTGTTCGAGGCGGCCGCCCGGCGCCTTCGGCACGACCTGACCGGGCGCCTGGCACCCGACGCGCCCGGACTGAGCCCCTCGCAGCTGCGCCTGCTGGGCATCATCCCCGAGCGCGGCGCGCGGATGACCGACCTCGCCGCACGGGCGAGCATCACCAAGCAGTCGCTGGGGGAACTCGTCAGCGCGCTGCGCGCCTCGGGGCACCTGGAGACGGTGCCCGACGCGCAGGACGGGCGGGTGAAGTTCGTGCGGCCCACTGCCGAAGGTCGACGCGTGCGGCACCGCATCGATGAGGAGATCGCGGCGCTGGAGGCGGCGTACGCCCAGCAGCTCGGGACCCGGCGCTTCGCGACCCTGCTCGCCGCGCTGCGTGAGCTCGGCGCAGCGCGTTGAGCGACCACGGGCCGGGGTCTGCCACCAGAGCTCCCTCCCTGCCGTGCAGCCTCCGGGACCGCGCCGCCGCGCGCCCACAACGGCTGCTCCAGCTGCGGGGTGAGTGCTGCGCCGACCTGGTCGACCGGCGCAGCACCACCGGAAGCACTCTCCACCCAGCGCCGCAGCAGGACGTGGAAGCCCACGCCGTCCGGCACTCGACAGTCGGTCGTGGCGGTGATGCCCAGCTCCGCGGCACGGTCGGTGAACCTGCGCCGGAAGCCCCAGCCGCGCCAGACCGGGCGCTGATCGGCCAGCTCCTGCAGCAGGCCGATGCCGCCGACGGCCCACTGATCGCTGCGCAGGCGATCTGCACCGCGCAGTGGATCGTCCTGCGCGTCCAGCGCGGTCATCCGTCCGCGTCCGTGCCCCTCCTCGTCCTCGGCGCAGAGCCCTCACGTCCTGCTCCGCTGCCGCGGAGCGGTGACTGCTGCTCCAACGCAGGAGAAGTGCACCAGGAAGGACGCGGATCGGTCGGCAGGTGACGACGGGTGCGCGCCGGCCGTAGAGGGCACTCACTGCAGGGCCGGCAGCACCTCCTGGTGCAGCAGTCGCAGCGGTTCGAGG
Source organism: Kineococcus vitellinus (assembly GCF_009906315.1). GTDB lineage: Bacteria > Actinomycetota > Actinomycetes > Actinomycetales > Kineococcaceae > Kineococcus > Kineococcus vitellinus. The sequence continues at coordinate 1,661 of NZ_JAAALL010000036.1, forward strand.
TCGAAGGGGTGGCCCACCCCGAAGACGAAGTGCGAGAACCCTCGATCGGTGTACGCCCGCACCTGCTGCGCCACCTGCTCGGGGGTGCCGATCAGCCAGCGATCCCGCTGCTGCTCCAGATCGGTGCCGTGAGCGGCGGCGACCCGGGCGGCGGCCTCCTCGGCCTGCTCGTAGGTGGCTGCCACCGACACCGAGGGGTGCACCGACAACTCGATCTCCGCGAAGTCGCGGCCCACCTCCTCGCAGCACCGCTGCAACCGGGCGGCCCGCTCGGCGCAGTGCTCCGGTGAGCCCTGCGCGTTCCAGCGGTCGGCGTAGCGCGCGGTGATCCGCAGCGTTCCCCAGCCGGACCCACCGAGGGTGATCGGCGGGTGCGGCGACTGCACGGGCTTGGGTTCGCACGGCGCCTCGTGCAGCCGGTAGTGCCGACCTTCGAAGGTGGTGCGCGGCCGGCTCCACAGCTGCGTGACGATCTGCAGCGCCTCCTCCAAGCGCTCGTAGCGCTGCGCCAACGGCGGGAACGGCAGGCCGTAGGCGTCGAACTCGCGCTGCGCCCACGCCGCACCCAAGGAGAACTCCAGGCGGCCGCCACTGATGTGGTCCACCAGCGCGGCGCTCTTGGCCAGCGTCGCCGGGTCGCGGTAGAGCACCCCGGCCACCAGGACGCCGATGCGCACCCGGCGGGTCAGCGTCGCCATCGCCGCCAGCGTGGTCAGCGTCTCGAACGCCGCACCGCCGTCGGGCCCGGAGAAGGGCAGCAGGTGGTCGAAGGTCCACGCCGAGTCGAAGCCCAGCTCCTCCACCGCCGCCAGCGCGTCGGTGAACTCGCTCCAACCGGTGCGCTGTGCCTGCAACTGGATGCCCACGTGCAACGGGCGCCCTCGCACGTCCATGACCTCTCCTCCGCTCGGTGCCGGCTCGGTGCTGCTCCATGCTGCTCGATCCCGGCTGGATCCGCGCTCGCTGCCTGGCTTCGCGATCGAGCAGTGGGCGTCGACGGTGAGCGTGGACCGGGTGCACCAGCTGCGGGTGCCGCCGGCGCATGCGTGAGGCGTCGACGTGGCACTGGCCGATGGTGAGCCGACCGGTGGACCTCGCCGAGGTGCTGGAGTCGGTCAGCTGCTAGGCGCCCGCGCCAGGTGCTCGGCGCGCAGGACGCGCTGATGACGCTGTCGTGGACGTCGGCTGTCGTGGACGTCGGCTGTCGTGGACGTCGGCTGTCGTGGACGTCGGCTGTCGTGGACGTCGGCTGTCGTGGACGTCGGCTGTCGTGCCGATGGCCGAGTGGTCCGGGGCGCCGACTCCTGAGCTGCCGAGGTGACCGTGGTGATCGAGGTGGTGACCGACATCGCCGCTGAGCCCGGAGTGGTCTTCGACCTCGAGCTCGACGTCGACGTGCACGCCGCCGCCCTGGCCGGCAGCGGCGAGCGGGCCACCACCAGCAGCGGCCGGCGCCGACGGCGGCTCGGCGACGAGGTCACCTTCACGCCCGCCACTTCGGCCTGCTCTGGCGCATGACCAGCCGGATCACCGCTCACGACCGACCGCACCGCTTCGTCGATGAGCAGACCCGCGGCCCGTTCCGCAGCCTGCACCACGAGCACCTCTTCGACGTCCTCCCCGACGGGGCGGGCCGCAGCGGCACCGCGAGCACCCCGATGAGCGACCGCATGGGCCTCACCGCCCCCGCCGGTCCGCCAGAGCTGTCGTCGCACGACTGGTGCTGGCGCCCCACCTGCGGCGCGTGCTGCGACGACGCGCAGCGCACATCGAGCGGGTCGCCGAGTCCGGCAGCCGCCGCCACCCCTAGAGGAGCCGGACGTCGTAGTCGCCGAAGCGCCGATCGACGGTGAGCAGCTGCAGGCCCCGCCGGGCCGCCTGCGCGATGAGCATCCGGTCGAAGGGGTCGTCGTGGTGGCGCGGCAGGGCGCCAGCGGCCAGCCCGTCCTCCACGGTGACGGGCAGCTCGGTGAACCCCTGCTGCTGCAGCTCCTCGCGCAGACCGTCCGGCGCGCTCAGCTTGCCCAGCGCGGCCTTGATCGACATCTCCCACGCGGAGGCCGCGGAGACGAGCACCTCGTTCTCCCCGTCGGCCACCGCGACGCGCATGCGTTCCGGCAGGCGCTCGTCGTCGGTCAGCCACCACAGCAGCACGTGGGTGTCGAGCAGCAGGTTCACCGGAGGGGGGGCTCGATGTCGCCGCGGAAGGCGGCGAGCACGTCGTCCGGGGTCTCGTCGAAGTCGGGGGCGACGACCAGCCGCCCCTTCCAGCTCCCGGGACGGCGGGCCCCACGAGAGCGGGCCGGCACCAGTCGGGCGACGGGCTTTCCGGAGCGGGCGATCACCACGTCCTCACCCCGCTCGACCGCTTCGAGCAGGCGCGACAGGTGCGTCTTCGCCTCGTGCACGTTCACCGTGTGCGTCACGACCTCAGAATACGGACTAAGTCGGACTAAGTCCATGCGGTGGGAACCGGTCGCAGCGTCCACCGCATCTCCACGGTCTCGGAGCAGCCCTCGTGCGTCTACCGAGGAGCGGGCGGTCGACGGCTGCGTTCGTCGGGCGCCGGCCGAGCGCGCTGCGCGTGCGTCGAAGCCACGCCCGCGGGCGTCGACCTCACAGCCCCAGGCGGTCGGCGAGCGCCTCGATCGTGGCGTCGGCGAAGGCGTCGGCCGGGTCGAAGGTGTTGGCCAGCTGACCGAACAGCTCGCTGCTCACCAGCCCCAGCAGGGCCGTCCAGCACTGGGCGGCGGTGACGATGAGGGCCGGCGGCACCTGCCCACCCCCGGCCGCGGCGACACGAGCCGCGCCTTCGGCCAGCTGCGACGCCAAGCGCGAGGAGGTCGCGGGAGCGTCCATCCCCTCCAGCACCGACAGCAGCGCCAGCGGGACCCGCGCGCCGGCCGCCGTGGTCCGCTCGTCGCCCCGGTAGCCGGGCACGGGCGAGCCGTGGGCGAGGGCGTACTCGTGCGGGTGCTCCAGGGCCCAGGCCCGGAACGCGCGGCAGCCCCCGGTGAAGCGGGCACGGCGCGAGCGCCCGCGCCGGGGGACGACCGCGGCCTCGACCGCGTCCGCGACGTCGTCGTAGGCCTGGACGATCAGCGCCGTCAGCAGCTCGTCGCGCGTGGCGAAGTACCGGTAGAGGGCGGAGGAGGCCAGGCCCAGCTCGCGGGCCACGGCGCGCAGCGACAGCGCGGCCGCGCCGGAGGCGGCGAGCTGGCGCCGAGCGGCGGCCAGGATGTCGGCGGTGAGCTCGCGACGGGCGCGCTCACGGGCGCTCGGGACGACAGGCACGTCCCGATCCTCGCACGAACCGGAGCAACGCTCACTCTCGAGGGCATCGCTCACTTCCCGGAGCACTGCTCTTGCCAAGGTGTGCAGACGGGTGCACAGTGGGCCACATGACGAGATCAGTGCTCTCATCCAAGACCGCCGCTCACACGTTCGCCCCGCGCTACGTGGCACCGGACTTCCTCACCCGGCGCGTGCTCAACCCCCTGGTGGCCGCCGCGACACGCCTGGGGCTGCCGTTGGCGGGCTCGCGCGTGCTCGCCGTGCGCGGACGCAGCAGCGGGCAGTGGCGCACCACTCCGGTGAACCCCCTCACGATCGACGGGGTGCGCTACCTCGTGGCCCCGCGCGGCACCACGCAGTGGGTGCGCAACCTGCGGGCCGCGGGCACCGGGGAGCTGCGCTCGGGTCGACGCTCGGAGGTCTTCACCGCGGTGGAGGTCTCCGAGGCGGACAAGCCGCCGCTGCTGCGGGAGTACCTGCGCCGCTGGGCGTGGGAGGTCGGCCTGTTCTTCGACGGGCTCGACGCCGACGCGAGCGAGGCGGAACTGCTGGCCGCCGGGCCCAAGCACCCGGTGTTCCGGATCGCGCCCGCCCCCGCTACGCTCTGAGGACCCCCTGCGAGGCGAGTGGCGGGTCGCCGCAAGAGGAGGTGGGCGCACCGAGCTCACCGAGACCCAGGCGCTGCGGGTGACGGCCCCCACGCACGCCCGCGCCATCGTCGCCGGCCCCATCGACCCCGAGGAGGGCGCCCGGCTCACCTGGAACATCGCCGGCAGCCCGGGAATCCCCGAGGAGCTGTTGACGTCCACGACCCTGGACACCGTCGACGAGCAGCCCGACCCGGACCGCTCCATGACCCTGGACGACGATGCGGCCACGCCGGGCGCGGACGCACAGCCCTTCGCTCGCGACTTCACGGTCGTGGCGCCCTGCGGGCTCGTCCGGTGACAGCGCCATCCGCACACCGATGATGACGGCTCCCCACCGTCCTCCCCCACCGCCCCGCGGGTGACGCGCCGACGGGTGAGCACCCTCCACGGCGCGGCAGGACCCGGCGTCCCCGCCGGGACGGCGTCACTGCTCTCCGGCCACCGCTTCGGCGGCCGCGCGAGCCAGGACCCGCACCGCGCGCGCCGCCTCGTCGGCCGCCAGTTCACCCTCGTCGGGAAACCCGCGCAGGTCGGTGGGATAGCCGCGGGTGACACCCGAGCTCGACAGCTGGGCGAAACCGTTCACCACGGCGCTGAAGCTGCGCAGCAAGGGGTTGGCCGCCCGGACGCCACCGGTGATGGTCATCGCCGGTGACAGCAGCAGGTCGAACAGCGTGCGCGTCACCTCGCGGCGCTCCTCGTCGGGAACCTCGTGCAGCTCGTCGGCGAGGATCAGCTCGAAGGCGGCTCCGTGCGCCCGCTGGAACCGGACGTAGACCCGGGCGAGCGCAGCCAGCTGGTCGACGGCCTCACCGACGGGGTCGGGCGCGCACCGGCCGCCGGTGGCCGGTGCGTCCTCGCCGAGGCTGCCCGCGGGCGCACCGTCACCTCCCGGGCGCAACCGCTCCAGCGCCGCCTGCATCTCGGCGCGCAGCTGGCGCCCGGCGTCGGTGGCCGCCGCTGACAGCAGCGCGGCGCGGCCGTCGAAGTGGCGGTACGGAGCGGCCGCGCTGACGCCGGCGCGTCGGGCGGCCTCGGCGACCGAGAGCCCGGCCACCCCCTTCTCCGCCACGAGTTCGCGGGCGGCACGCACCAGGGCAGCCCGCAGGTCGCCGTGGTGGTAGGTGCTTCGTGGGCCCACCGCGCTCCTCCGCTCTCGTCCACGGGGCCTCGTCCACCGGGCCGGTCAGCCGCGTTGACATGATGTTAGACGCCTCTTACATTGGTGTCCAGCCGCCCTCCGCCCCTCACGGCGATGCCTGGACCACCCCGGGGCGCCCGGGCGCTCACGACATCGGCCGCGCACACGGGACCACCACCCGCGGCGGGCCGCTCCCGCCCCCCGGACCACCGCGTCCACGACGGCGTCCACGACGGCATCCACGACGGCATCCACGACGGCATCCACGACGGCATCCACGACGACATCCACGACGACATCCACGACGACATCCACGACGACATCCACGACGACATCCACGACGACAGGACCACCGACATGACCGCCCCGATCCCCACCCTCACCCTGAACAACGGCGTCCGGATGCCGGTCCTCGGCTTCGGCGTCTACCAGGTGCCCGCCGAGGAGGCCGAACGCGTCGTCACCGACGCCCTGGCCGCCGGCTACCGCCACATCGACACCGCCGCCGCCTACGAGAACGAGGCCGGCGTCGGGCGCGCCATCGCCGCCAGCGGCATCCCCCGCGAGGAACTCTTCATCACCACCAAGCTGTGGATCCAGGACGCCGGCGAGCAGGCCGCTCCCGCAGCCTTCGAGCGCTCCCTGCAGCGCCTCGGGCTGGACTACCTCGACCTGTACCTGATCCACCAGCCGTACGGGGACTGCTACGGCTCCTGGCGGGCGATGGAGGAACTGAACCGCCAGGGCCGCGCCCGGGCCATCGGGGTGTCCAACTTCCACCCCGACCGCCTCATCGACCTCGTCGACCACAACGAGGTCGTCCCGGCGGTCGACCAGGTCGAGACCCACCCCTTCTTCCAGCGCGGCGCCGACCAGGAGGTCATGCGTCAGCGCGGCGTGCAGCACGAGTCGTGGGGACCGCTGGGCCAGGGCCGCGAGGACCTGCTCACCCACCCCGTCCTGACCGCACTGGCCACCGCCCACGGCAAGTCCGTCGCCCAGGTGGTGCTGCGCTGGCTCCTCCAGCGCGAGATCGTCGTCATCCCCAAGTCCTCGCGCCCGCAGCGGATGGCCGAGAACCTCGACGTCTTCGACTTCTCCCTCACCGGGGAGGAGATGAGCCGCATCGCCGCTCTGGACACCGGGGCCAGCACCGCCTTCGACCACCGCGACCCCGCCGGTGTCGCCTTCCTGGGCACCCACCGCTTCGACACCTGAGCCGCTGCGACGAGCCCGTGACCTGCAGCGCGACCCCTACCGCAACCCCCAGCCCTGAAGGGACCTGCACCGCATGAGCCAGCAGTCGTCGACGACCCCGTCCAGCACCGCACCTGCGATCACGCTCAACAACGGCGTGACGATGCCCGCCCTCGGGCTCGGCGTCTTCCAGAGCGCACCGCAGGAGACGGCGGCCGCCGTCGAAACCGCCCTGGCCACCGGCTACCGCCACGTCGACACCGCCGCCGGCTACGGCAACGAGCGCCAGGTCGGCGAGGGCGTCCGCCGCTCCGGGCTCGACCGCGGTGACGTGTTCGTCGAGACCAAGGTGTGGGTCAGCGACTACGGCTACGAGCAGACCCTGCACGCCTTCACCAAGAGCGCCGCCAAGCTCGGCGTCGAGCAGATCGACCTGCTCATCCTGCACCAGCCCATGCCGCAGCACTTCGAGCGCACCGTCCAGGCCTACCGCGCCCTGCAGCGGCTGCTGGCCGACGGCGCCGTCCGCGCCATCGGCGTCAGCAACTTCCTGCCCCACCACCTGAGCGCCCTGCTGGAGCAGGCCGACGTGGTGCCGGCGGTCAACCAGGTCGAGCTGCACCCCCGCTTCACCCAACCGGAAGTGCAGGCCGCGAACGCCGCGCACGGCATCCTCACCCAGGCGTGGTCGCCCATCGGCGGCATCACCTTCTACCCGGGCTGGGGCGAGGACCGGGCCAGCGCGCTGGAGGACCCCACGATCGCCGCCGTCGCCGCTGCCCACGGCAGGAGCCCCGCCCAGGTCATGCTGCGCTGGCACCTGCAGCAGGGCCGCTCGGCGATCCCGAAGTCCACGAAGGCGCACCGCATCGCGGAGAACTTCGCCGTCTTCGACTTCACCCTCACCGACGCCGAGGTCGCCCGCCTCGACGCTCTGGACACCGGGCGCCGCGGCGGGCCCGACCCCGACGAGGTCGACCCGTCGACCTGGCACCTCACGGTCCCCGAGGCCTGACCCGCCCTGCCGGTCCGCGCGGAAGCCCTTCGGGTGCAGACTGGGCGGGTGCCGACCTCGGAGAGCCCCAGAGCGTGCAGCGGCGGTTCACGACCGCTCCGGTCGTGAAC
>NZ_JAAALL010000036.1:9077-22798 GCF_009906315.1 Kineococcus vitellinus
GTCGTGAACCGCCGCTGCGCGTCCCCCGGGATCAACGAGCCCACCGGCGCGAGGAGGCGGTGCTCGTGGTGCTCCCCGAGGCCCTGATCCCCCTCTACCTGCGGGCGACCCGGGCCAACGCCCCGTTCCTCAGCCCCGAATCCGCAGACCGGGCCGTCCGTGACGCCGAACTGCGTCCACAGCCGTACGGTCCACCGTCCCGGCTGCGCCCGGGCGTGCACGTGAGCGTGGAACACGTCGGCGTCGGCCGCGGCACGGACAGGCCCGTCTACACCGTGGCACCTGCTCGAGGCACCCCCACCGGTGCCGTCGTCTACACCCACGGTGGTGGCTGGCACCACGAGATCTCCGCCCAGCACTGGTCCCTCATCGCCCAGACGGCGGCCGAGGCGAACGTCGCGGTGAGCGTCCCGATCTACTCGCTGCTGCCCTTCGGCCACGCCCAGGACGCCCACGACCTCGTCCTGCGGTGCGCCCTGCAGCTGATCGAGCAGCACGGCGGCGTGGTCCTGGTCGGGGACTCCGCGGGAGGCCAGATCAGCCTGTCGGTCGCTCAGACCCTGCGCGATCGAGGGGTGGTCGCCCAGCGCACCGTGCTGATCTCCCCCGCCCTGGACCTGACCTTCTCCCACCCCGACATCCCTCTCGTGCAGCCGAAGGACCCCTGGCTGGCTCCGGGCGGTGGACGCGAGCTCGGGCGTCGCTGGGCCGGTGACCTGGAGGTGCGGGACCCCGTGGTCAGCCCGCTCTTCGGCCGCTTCGAGGGCTTGGGGCCGATGCTCGTGTTCAGCGGGAGCCGCGACGTGCTCAACCCCGACGCCCACGTCCTGCTGGAGCGGGCGCGGGCAGCGGGCGTCGACATCACCCTGAGCGAGCGTGCCGGTGCTCTGCACGTGTTCCCGCTGCTGCCGACCCGCAGCGGCCGCACCGCCCGGGCCGAGATCGTCGCGGCACTGCGCAGCTGACCGCCCTTCCGCCTCCGTCGTGCACCACGTGTTCGAGCAAACCCGTCTCCGCTCGTCCGCTCACGTCCCGTCCTCGCCGAGCACGGTGGTGGCTCCCGCGGTCGAGGACGTCAACGGCTCAGCGGTGACGCCCCGACCCGGCGGTCGTGGCGCCGGCCGGGACGTCGTCGACCTCGCGGTCTCGTCGGCGGCCGCGGCGGTGCGCGAGCCCTCCTCGAGCACCGCCGCGGCGGTCCGCGCCAGCTGGGTGCCGCGTTCAGCGTCGCAGGCGAGCACGGGCCCGAGGTGCCGGTCGACGCCCTGATCTCCTCGCGCACCACCCTCGACGGCGTCGACGAGGCGATGGACGCCCTCGCCGAGGGCCGCGCGGTGCGCCAGGTGGTGCGCTTCGACGCCCCCTCCGGCGCCGCTGCGGGCGCTGGAGGGGACCGCGACTGCACGCAGCACCGGGTCCTCGATCACCTCGTGCGGCTCAGCGCACACCGTCCACGCTGCTGCCCGCGACGCCCAGCACCTCCAGGAACGCCAGGGCCTCGGCGCCGGCGGAGCCGGGCGGTGCCGTGTAGAGCACGAGGTGCTGGTCGCGGTCGGGCAGCGCCAGGGCGTCGCAGTCCACGCTCACCCGCCCGACCACGGGGTGGTGGAAGGTCTTGGCGAGCATCGGCGGCGCCTGCACGTCGTGGCGCTGCCACAGCCGGGTGAAGTCCGCGCTGCCCGCGCGCAGCTCCTCCACCAGGGAGCCGACCACGGGGTCCGCGGGGTAGCGGGCCAGCGCCGAGCGCAGTTGCCCGACCACGCCGAGGCGGAACTCGGCGGCATCGGAGATGCCGTACAGCGAGCTCCCCGGCCCGGCCGGCCCCGCCGGTCCGAGGAAGGCCTTCCGCGCCAGGTTGCGCTCGCGCGGGGTCAGCGGCGCGAAGTCCTCCATGAGCGCCGCCGCCAGCTCGTTCCAGGCCAGCACCTCGAAGGTGACCGAGATCACCAGGGCCGCCGTCTGCGGCAGGCGCCGCAGCAGCGCGAGGACGCTGGGGCGCACCTCGCGCTGGTGCAGCCCGCCGCGCAGCGGGGCGGTGCCCGCCAGCAGGTGCAGGTGCCCGGACTCCGCGTCGGTCAGCCGCAGCGCCTCGGCGATCCCCGCCAGGACCTCGGCCGAGGGGCGCGGCGCCCGGCCCTGCTCCAGGCGCACGTAGTACTCGGTGGAGATGTGCGCCAGGACCGCGACCTCCTCGCGGCGCAGCCCGGGCGTGCGGCGCCGGGGCCCCGGCGGCAGACCGACGTCCTGCGGTCGCAGCCGCTCACGCCGGCTGCGCAGGAAGGCGCCGAGCTCGTGCTTGTCCACCCCTCCAGTCTGCACACCCCCCGGCACGCGATCCTGGTACTCCCTGTGCCTGCCTGCGGGCCGCGGCCCGGGACACCGTGGTGGCCATGACGAGCACCACCGGCACCCCCGTCCCCCAGACCTCCGCGATCGGCCTGCTGACCGGCAAGGTCGTCCTCATCACCGGCGCCAGCCGCGGCATCGGCGCCGCCGCGGCGCACCTGTTCGCCCGCGAGGGCGCCGCCGTCGTCCTCGCCGCGCGCAGCACCGACGCGCTGGAGCGCCTGGCCGGCCGGATCCGCCTCGAGGGCGGCCGCGCCGACACGGTCGCCCTCGACCTGGCCGACGCCGCGAGCATCCGTGCGGCCGTCGACCGCGTCGAGCAGCTGCACGGCCGCCTGGACGGGGCCTTCAACAACGGCGCGACGATCCAGCAGCCCGGCCCGCTGGAGAGCACCAGCGAGGAGGACATCGACGAGCAGTTCACGGTCAACTTCCGCGCGCACTGGACCGCCATGACCGCCCAGGCCGCGCTCATGCGCCGCAACCCTGGAAACCCCGCGGACCCCGGAGCGGGGGGCGCGGCGATCGTCAACACCTCCAGCATCGGCAGCCGTCGCGCGAACCCCGCGCTGCCGGCCTACGGGGCGATGAAGCGCGCGCTCAACAGCCTCACCGAGACCGCTGCCGTCACCTGGGCCCGCTACGGGATCCGGGTCAACGCCATCACCCCGGGCGGCACGGCGACGCAGATGATCGAGGAGTGGGAGACGGCGACGCCCGGGATCACCGAGCGGATCAACGCGACCGTCCCGCTGGGGCGGATGGCCGAACCCCGCGAGGTCGCCGAGGTGGCCGCGTGGTTGCTCAGCGACCGCGCGTCCATGGTGACCGGGGCGCTCGTGCCGGTCGACGGCGGCGCCGGCGCCTGACCGCTCGCCCGGGTGACCGGTGCTCCCCCGCACCCGGCTCGGGCCACCGCAGCGGGCGTGTCCTCACCCCAGCTCGAAACGTGCCCGGGCCGCCTCGACCTCGGCCAGGTGCTGCGCGCTCCAGGCCAGCAGCCCTTCGATCGGCTCCCGCATGCTCTTGCCCAACGCGCTGATGCGGTACTCCACCGCCACCGGCCGGGTGCTGAGGAGGCACCGCTCGACGACCCCGTTGCGCTCCAGCCGACGCAGTGTCGCCGTCAGCGACTTGCCGGTGACCGCGGGGATGGCGCGGCGCAGTTCGCTGAAGCGGCAGGGACGCTCGCACAACGTCTCCAGCACCTGCAGCGACCACCTGTCCAGCACCTGCTCGAGCACCTCGCGGTGCGGTGCGGTGATCCGCAGGGGCGCCTCGGGGCGGGTGCTCCGCTGAGTCGGCGGACGGGTGGCTGCGCCTCGAGCGGTTTCCGGCATGACACCAAGTCTCGTTGAAGTTCCCGCCGGCGATCAAGTATCCATGAGCTACCGCCCGCGGAGAGCGCAGCGTCGTGGGTGGTGCGACCGGCGGCCGAAGACCGCACCGGCGACCGAGGACCACAGGAGCTCACCGTGCCCGTCCACCTGCTCACCCCTGCAGGACTCATGCAGCCCGTGCCCTACCACCACGTGGCGATCGCCACCGGGAACCGGCACGTCCACGTCGCCGGGCAGATCGCCCGCGACGCCGACGGATCACCGCTCTCACCCGGTGACCTGAGCGGCCAGGTCGCGCACGCGCTGCGCAACACCGCCACCGCCCTGCGGGCCGCCGGGGCCTGCTTCGCCGACGTCGTGCGCCTGACGTGCTACGTGACCGACTGGACACCGGACAAGATCGGTCCCTTCACGGCCGGCATCGAGCAGGTCAGCGAGGAGCTTGGGTTGCCGCGTCCGCTGCCGCCCGCTTCCCTCATCGGCGTCAGCTACCTCTTCGAGCCGGACGTGCTCGTGGAGGTCGAAGCCACCGCCGTCCTCGACTGAGCGCCGCGCGCGACGTCGGACAGCTCGCGGAGGCCGCGGTCGATGAAGGCGATCAACCACCGGAAGCTGGCTTCGATCTCGTCCTCGGTGTGCATGTCTCCCGCCGGCTCGATCAAGCAGAACCCGTCCAGGAAGCTGCGGAGCATCTGGAGGGCGTGCCGCGTGTCCTCCTCGTGGATCCCGTACCCGCTCAGGACGGCCAGGTGGGATTCGATGACCCGCAGCCACGCGAGGTGGAGCGGATCCTCGGGACCGGTCGCCGTGTTGTGCAGGGTGGCCGCGAAGCGGCCGGGGAAGTCCCGGGCGTACCGCCGTGTCGCGTGGGCGGCGGCTTCGAGCGCCTGACGTTCCGAGCGGCCCTGCATCGCGTCGCGCAGGGCGTCGCCGATCTCGGTGACCGCCAGCACTGCGACGCGGCGACTGAGGTCCGCCTGCCCTGCCACGTGCTTGTAGAGGGACGGCGCCCGCACCCCGAGCCTGTCCGCGACCAGCCCCATCGTGAGGTTGGCGTAGCCGACGTCGTCGACGACCTCGGCTGCTGCGCGGGTGACGGTGGCGGCGCCGAGGCCGGCCCTAGGCACGGCGAGCCCGCGTTCTGCACCTTCGGGTGGCGAGGTGCGTGTCGTTCGAGAGCCTCATGAGGAGAACCAGTCGCATCGATGTGCGGCTGCACCCGGTCGTGGGTACGCGCATTAGCCGCAAGGTAGCACGATTAGTCAGGACCGTCCGTGACGGGCCGGCACGCTGCACCGCCGCGGTTCCGGGAGAGGTCCGGCTCTGCGGTGTCGACCATCGACGGCGTTCGCGGACCCGCCGAGCACGTCGCCCTACCCGGCGGCGGGTGGCTCGACCCCGGCCTGCGTCAGGAAGACCCAGGCGCTGTAGGCCCCCCACGCCAGCCCCACCAGAGCGCTCAGCGCGTAGAGGCCCATGGCGGCCTCCGACCCCGCGAGGCAGAACGCACCTGCGAGCAGGATGCCGGCCGCGAACACGCCCAGAGCGGCGAGGAGGGCGGGGCGTGCGCGGGTGCCGGTGCCGAGCCGGGCGGCCTTGTCGAGCCGCACGAGCAGGGCGAGGCTGGCGAGGGACGAGGCGACCAGTTCCACCCCGAGGGCGTTGACCGGCTGGGGGACGGTGATGAGCGCGGCGGTGATCGCGGTGGTGATGAAGAGGGTCACGGTTTGCGCGGCGCGGTTGCGGTGCTCCTGGGAGACGGCGACGACGTCGAAGCGGAACGCGACGACGATGAAGACGAGCCCGGTCAGCCCGCCCGCGCTCGCACCGACGGTGGCTGCGAATGTGGTCCACACGGTTGCTCCTGGTGGTGGTGGGCGACTCTGGCGGCGACCCGTGGGCCGCCGCCCGAGCTCGGGGCTGGGCTGAGCCCAGGTCGGTGCGCCTGCTGCTGCTTCGCCTCGAGCCCTACTTCGTCTCGACCTTGGCCAGGGGCTGCTCGGCGTCGGCGAGCGCGTCGACGGCGTTCGGCCAGGCGGGGTCGTCGGCGAAGAGCCGGCTGCGCAGGTACGCCCACACCAGGGCGCGGAGCGTGGCGACCCGCTCGGGGTCCTCGTCCGAGGTCTCGGCCGCGTCGTAGCCGGAGACGCCTCCGTAGATGTGCTCTGCTCCGAAGAGGGTCAGGAGCGTCTTGCCGGGCCCCGGGCTGAGGGCGAACGCGTCGGAGCGGTAGCTGATCCGTTCCGAGAAGAACGGGTTGAGGTCGGCGTCGCCGGCGACGACGAGAGCCGTGCCCGTCATGGTGCTGAAGTCGAGGTGCTGCAGGACGGGGTAGTTCTCACGGGCCCAGTCCGCCAGGTCGTGGCCGGATCCGGGAGCGCCGATGAGGACGCCGGCCTTGATCCGGGGGTCGGAGAGGTCCTTGGCGCGCTGGTCGGCGGGGTCCAGGACCTGCATGCCCAGCAGGGAGGCGACGGTCATGCCCCCCAGGGAGTGGCCGACGGCGGCGACCCGTTCGGCGTCGAGCCCGCGCGCGGCGAGGCCGGGGACCTGGTCCTGGATGTCGCCGAGGTGGTCGAGGACGTGGCGCACGTCGCTCGCCCGGTCGTGCCAGAAGAGCGGCGCGTCAGGGAGGTCCGCCTCGCGCAGGCCGAGCTCGCTGGCGTCCAGGTGCGTGGGCTGGATGACGGCGAAGCCGTGGGCGGCCCAGAACTCGACCAGCGGGGCGTAGCCCTTCATGGAGGCCAGGAAGTTGGACGCGCCGTGACCGTGGGAGAGGAGGATGACCGGCAGGTCGCTGCCCGCAGCGGGTACGGAGACCTTGACCTGCAGGGGGCTGGGACGGCCCGGGGCGTCGACCGTGACGGGGTGGTAGGTGATGACCGGCTGCGACGCGTCGACGGGGACGATGCCGGCGTCGGTGAACGGATTGCTCATGGTGAGTCCTTCGATTCGGCTGCTGGGGCACTGTCGTGCGGATCCGCGAGCTGGCGCTGGTGGTGACGGCTAATGCTAGTAGCCATACCCAGAGGCTATTTACCCTAGCCAGACCGTGTCAACCCTCCGCTGGGGACCGCTTCCCCACCTGCGCGCGGCCGTCCCGCGCCCCGACGGGCCCGGGCACCGTCCGCCGCCGAGGACGTGGCAGAGCCCGACCGGTGCCGGCCGGCCCCTTCCCGAGCCCGAGAGCTCGCAGGGCCGGCGGCAGTCCGGTCGTCCCGCCTGGTGCACGCCTGTCGCGCGCCGCACGCTCAGGCGCCGAACTTGGCGACGGCTTCCGGGCTGACGGGCGTGAAGAGGTTGACCAGGTTGCCGTCCGGGTCGCGCAGGAGCAGGGAGCGATTGCCCCACGGCATCGTGGTCGGCTCGTCGACGAAGCCGTCCACGAGGTCCCGCAGCCGCGCGTGCTCCGCGTCGACGTCGACGACGAGGAACTCGATGATCGCGCTGTGGTTGTCCGCGGGTCGGGCCGCGCCGGTCCCGAACAGTGCGACGGTGCGGCTGCTGCCGATCGCCACCGTCCCGACGGGGGTGGACACCTCGGCGAAGTCGGGGGTCGACCACGCCGCTCCCGCACCGGTGACCCGCTCGTAGAAGCCGACCAGGCGGGCGACGTCATCGGTGATCAGGCGCACCGACAGGAGCCGTGCGACAGCGTGCGAGGGGCGGGGGTTCGTCGTCATGAGCACGACGCTAGGAGCGGTACCGGGCAAGACCCGCCCGGTTTCGTGGGACGATGTCCCGGTGCCCCGCCCGACGGCCCGCGTGCTGCAGCTGCTCGAGCTGCTGCAGTCCAGCTCGGGCACCCGCACCGTGGCCGATCTGGCCGCGCGCCTGGAGGTCGACGAGCGGACGGTGCGCCGCTACGTGGCCCACCTGGTCGACCTCGACGTCCCGGTGCAGTCGGTGCGGGGCCGGTACGGCGGCATCCGACTGGGTCCGGGGCACCGCATGCCGCCGCTGATGCTCACCCACGAGGAGGCCCTCGTCGTCCTGCTCGGACTGGTCACCGCACACCCGTCGGGAGTGCTGAGCGCGTCACCGGGAGTGGTGGACGGCGCCGTGGCCAAGCTGCGACGCGTCCTGCCGGTCGCCGTGATGGACCGCGTGGGTGCGCTGGTGCAGACCGCCGCCGTCGCCGCCCCCCGGGCCGGCGCCCCCCGGACGAGCGTCCTGCTCCTGCTCGCCCGGGCCGTGCGCGAGCAGCGACCGGTCGCCGTGACCTACACCCCTGCCGGCGGCGAGCAGGCCCTGCGCACCGTGCACCCCTACGGCGTGGTGGCCCGCGGCGGGCGCTGGTACCTCGCCGCTGCCGACCCCGCCACCGGTGCTGTGCGCACCTTCCGCGTGGACCGGATCGACGCGGCCGAGGTCCTCGTCGGATCCTTCGACGTCCCGGACGGCTTCGATCCTGCCGACCACGTGCACTCGACCCTGTCCGCGGTCCCCTGGCGCCACGAGGTGTCCGTGCGGGTGCAGGGAACGGCGGGCGAGGTCGAGCCGCTGTTCCCGCCGGGACTGGTCACCGTCGAGGACGCCTCGCCCGGACGGGGGTGGGTGCGGGTGACGATGCGGGCCGAGCGGCTGGACTGGGTACCCGCCGTGCTCGCCGCACTGCCCGTCCCCTTCGTCGTCGAGGGGCCCGAGGCCCTGCGGGACCTCGTGCGCTCACTGGCCGCCCGTCTGAGCGAGAGCGTCGGCAGTCCTGCCGCTCCATGACCGACGCCCTGCTGTGGCAGGACCGGGTGGCAGGACCGGGTGGCAGGTGTGCTCACCCTGCGGCTGCAGCAGCGGATCCGGCGGGCCGTGCGCCGCTCCCGGTCCGCGCCGAAACCCTGACCGCCGGTCCACGAGGTCTGTCCCCGACGGGGCCGCGTGGCTATCGTTGAGCCGTCCGGCGCCCGGATCCCACGCCGATGGAGGCGGTCGAGATGTCACCGGAGGAGATCAGCACGCTCCTGCAGCGCTTCGCCCTGGACCCGTGGAACACCGGTGACCTCACCGGCCTCGACGACACCACGACCGAGGACTACTTCCTGCACGGCGAGCCCGGGCAGGAAGCCGGGCGGCTCAGCGACCTGAAGGACACCATCCGCACCTACCGCGCAGCGTTCCCGGACCTGCTCATGACTGTCGAGGAGACGATCGCGCAGGAGGACCGCCTGGCCTACCGGTGGACCATGCGCGGAACCCACCAGGGCGAGTTCGACGGCATCGCACCCACCGGCGGAGCCGTCACCTTCTCCGGCATCACGATCGTGCACCTGCAGGACGGCAGGATCAGCGAGGACCGCTACGAGTCGAGCAGTCCCAGCACCCAGCAGCAGCTCACCACCTGAACGTACCCCGGCCAGTCCCGACCAGCAGTGGACGTCCCGCGCTCCTTCCGGGCGCGGCCTCGCGCACCGCGGGAGCGGGGCTCCCCCGACGCGACCACCACGAGGTGCGTACGCCGTGCCGCCGACCACCACACCCCTGGGCACCGCCCCAGCACGCCCCACGCAGCTCAGGGCACCGGGCACCACGCCGCCCTCCGCCGCGCACGACCCCGCCTCCTCCGCGCACCACTGCGCCGGCGCTTCCACGGCGATCACCGCGGCGCGCCCCGAAGCGCGCTGGGTGTGGGCCCTGGCCCGCGAGGAGGACGTGCAGCGCATCAGCGCCGCGGACGCTGCCGCCATCGCCCGCTGCGTGCCGGAGGCCGCCGGGGACCGGATCAGCGCGCAGGCGGGCAGGGCAGCTCTGCGCTCCCGCGCAGGCACCGCCGCGCGCGCCGTCGTGCTGCGCTCCGGCGTGCGCCGCTGGGTCCTCGCACTGGCGCGCACCTGCTGCCCCGAGGTGATCGAGGCCCACCCCACGTGCTTCCGCCAGGTCGGCGTCCCGGTCGAGGAGGAGATCGCCCAGCACTGCCACAGCCTGCTCGGCACGGCCCGACTGGTCCTGGCCATCGGCGAGCACTGGCCCGACCGGTGGATCGCACTGTCCCACCGCAGCGCGCTGCCCGCCGCGCTGGTCCGACAGCGGCTGAGCACACCACAGGGTCTGCGCACCGAGGAGGTCGTCGCCGCTCTGCGCGCTCACGAAATGCCGTGAACCCCGAGGAAGCATTGCACCAGGCGCACCCACCACCCGCGGCACTCTCACACCGGAGGCGGTTGCCGGTGGGCGAGCGCACACCTGAACACCTCGAGGACGGCGCTCCCCGCCGCGTGAGGCCGGGCGACCGGCGGCAGCCGCCGACACCCGCACCCGCACCCGCACCCGCACCCGCACCCGCAGGGATCGACGCCGCGCGCTCACCCGCCCGCGCGGGCCAAGGGCGCGAGCGCAGCGAAGGAGGTGTACAGGCGCATCGCGCGGATGCCTGCGGCACCCAGGTCGTACACCAGGCAGAAGGGGACCCGCACCCGCCGCTCGAGCGCCGCGCCCCCCGTCGCCACGAACTCGCCCTCCAAGAAGGCGCGACCCGAGGTGACGTCGAGGGACCTCGCCTCGGGCCGGGCCTCGAACATCGTGGTGTGCAGGGCGAGGACGTACTCGCGCACCGCCTCCCTGCCGGTGAACGACTGCCCGGTGTCGAGGTTCGCCCACGTGACGTCGTCGGTGAAGAAGCGTGCGAAGTCCTCACCCCGGCTCATCGCCGCGAAGTACTCCTGCAACAGCCGCTCGTCGGCCTGCGCGCGTTGCGCGGTGTCGGGCACCTCGCACCTCCTCCACCGGCTCACCCGCCCCGGCTCCCCCCACCGGCCTCGATCGAGCATGGCGCGAGCGGCGGATGCGGTCCAGCGTCCGCCGCGAGGACGTCGCAGGGCGGGGGGTGTTCGCGCCGCTGCTGCGGTGGCAGCATCCCCTCGTGGTGTCGATGCGGACGACGCGGACGACGCAGCAGGTGGTGCAGCCGCGCAGCGGTGACGGGGTGCGCGGCAGCGCGGTGCTCGTGCACGGCACCTGGGGCTGCCCCGCCGACTGGAACCCCCTGCGCGCCCTGCTGCAACCGCTCGGCGTCGCCGTCAGCGCCGCCGACCTGCCCTCCCACCGCGGGGCTGCTCGAGGACGCCGAGCACGTGCGCACCCTCCTGCGCGCCGCCACCCCACCCGTCGTGCTCGTCGGCTGGTCCTACGGCGGGGACGTCGTCGGCTTGGCCGCACCCGGCGAGCAGGAACGCCGCGACGCCCACGCGTCCTGCACCGACGTGCGGGAGGTGGACTGCGACCACTTCATCCTCTGGCGCTGCCCGCAGACCATCGCCGACGTGATCGTCCAGGCGCTGCAGGAAACCTGACGGAGCCCGGCCTGCTGCGTGCGCCCCGCGGACCCCGCTGCCTCGGCTGGAGGCGACTCCCTCCGCTGGATCCGACGCACCACCACCGGCGACGAGCGCGTGGCCGTGCCGGAGCTCGTGCCGACCGCTCACGCCGTCATCGGACGCCCGAGCAGGAACGCTGCGACGGCCGAGCCGCCACCACGCAGCGACCACCACACCCAGGGTCGGAACGGTGCGAGCTGCGGGGGCTGCAGCCGCCGACCCCGATGGCCGGGTCCGGTCGTCGGGTCTGGTCGCAGCGCCGATGCCGCCGCTACAGTCCACGCCTGTGGCCAGCCCGAGGAGGCTCCTGGGTCGAGCCGGTGAACTCCAGCACGTCGGGGAGCTGCTGGGGCGCGCCCGCAACGGCCGCGGCGGCGCGCTGCTGCTGACCGGCGAGCCGGGGATCGGCAAGACCGCTCTGCTGCAGGAGGCGACCTCCTCGCCGACCGGAGCGCGCCTGCTGCGGGTGGACGGCTACGAGGCGGAGTCCACCATCGCCTTCGCCGCCCTGCAGCGGTTGCTGACCCCGCTGCGCGAGCACCTGCCCGCCCTGCCCCAGCCGCACCAGCAGGCCCTCCGCGTGGCGGCAGGGGCGGTGGCCGGTCCAGCGCCGGACCGCTTCCTCGTCGGGCTGGGAGTGCTGGGCCTGCTGGCCGCCGCCGGTGGGGAGAGCCCGTTGACCTGCGTCGTCGACGATGCCCACCTGCTGGACGAGGAGTCGCGGGACGCGCTGGCCTTCGTCGCCCGGCGCCTGGATGCGGAGTCGGTCGCCCTGCTGCTCGCCGCCCGTGAGGATGCCGCCCTGCACACCCGGATGGCCGGCGTGGCCACCCTGCGGCTGTCGGGGCTCGGCGCCGAGCCGGCCATCGCCCTGCTGCGCCGCTCGCTGCCGGAGGCGATCGACCCGGCGGCCGCCGCGCAGATCGCCGCGGCCACCGGCGGCAACCCCCTGGCGCTGATCGACCTGGCCGGTGAGCTGAGCGTGCGGCGCCTGACCGAGGCCAGCTTCGTGGACGAGCCCTTCCCGGTGGGGCGCCACCTGGAGGCGCACTACCTGCGCCAGGTGCGCCACCTGCCCGCGCCCGTGCAGCGGTGGCTGCTGATCGCCGCCGCCGACTCCACCGGCACCGTGGACGTCATCGCCGCCGCCGCCCACGAGCTCGGCGTGCCCACCACCGCTGCGGACGAGGCGGAAGCAGCAGGGCTGGTCGAGCTCGCCGGCCCGGTGCGCTTCCGCCACCCGCTGGTGGAGTCCGCCGCCTACAACGCCGCCGTCGGGGCCGAGCGCCGGCGGGTGCACCGGGCGTTGTCGGCAGCGACGGGCGCGGCTGGCCACATCGAGCTGCGGGCCTGGCACGCGGCGAAGGCGAGCCTGGGCACCGATGCGGCCGTGGCCGACCAGCTCGAGGACGTCGCCGACCTCGCCGGGCGCCGCGGCGGGCTCTCCTCGCGCGCCAGCGTCCTGGTCCGCGCCTCCGAGCTGACGCCACCCGGCGAGCTCAAGCACACCCGACGGGTCGCCGCCGCCGAGTCCGCGCTGGGCGCCGGCGCCGCACAGCGCGCCAAGGACCTGCTCGACGAGGTCGACGAGGAAGCGCTGGCCCCGCCGGCCCGGGGCCGGGTGACGTCGGTGCGCGCCGCTCACGCGCTCTTCACCGCCGACCCGGCGGTGCGCACGTGCGCGGCGCAGATGCTGCAGGCGGCAGAGTGCTTCCACGGCCACGACGTCGCCGCCGAGCAGCACGCGCTGATCCGGGCGTTCGAGTTCACCCTGCCGGCGGAGCGGCTGGCGCAGGGGGTGGCGCTGCAGCACCTGGGCGAGCGCCTGCGCGCGGGAGCGGAGCTGCAGGAGGGGACGGCCGCGACGATCCTGCGAGGGTTGAGCGCGCTGATCCTGCTGCCCCACCGCGATGCCGTACCGCTCATGCGCCGGGCCGTGGAGGAGATCAGCCGCCTTCCCCCCGCGGGGCTGCTGCACTACGGCACCACCAGCGTCGCGCTGAGCACCGCGCTGTGGGACGCGGACGCGCGCCGCGACTGCCTGGAGCGCACCGCCGCTGCCGCCCGGGACGCCGGTTCGCTGCAGCTGCTGGACACCACCTGGTGGATCATGTCCTCGGCCGAGCTGCAGGGCGGCACTCCCCGCCGCGCGCAGCAGTACATCGACCAGGTGCGCGAGCTGCGCCGGGCCATCGGCTACGACGCCGAGCACGTGGTCAACGTGGCGCTGCTGACGTGGGCGGGGGCACCGCGAGCGCAGGTGCTGACGCTCACCCAGGCGTCGGCGGCCACCGGCTTCGGGGGGGGTGCACGCCGCTGGCGTCACGGCCCTGGCCATCCGGGACCTCGCCGAGGGCCGCTACCGCGATGCCTACGCCCAGCTGGCACCGCTGGCCGAGGACCCCTTCTTGCACGTGACGCCGCTGATGCACCCCGACCTCGTCGAAGCCGCGGTGCGCAGCGGTCGGCTCGAGGAGGCTCGCCGCACCACCCAGCACCTGCAGCAGCTCGCCGAGGCGAACGCCTCGGCGTGGGCCGGCGGCGTGGCCCACCGCTGCCGGGCACTGCTGGAGGAGAGCGGCGGCGAGCAGGAAGCGGCTGAGAAGGTGTTGCGTTACCTGTTGATCACTGAGGGTCGGTCTTCGCCTCGTCCTTGAGGGTGCCGTCCTCGGTGAGACGGCGAGCCGCTTCGATCTCGATCGGACCGCGCGGCTTCACGTCTTGGCCG
>NZ_JAAALL010000370.1 GCF_009906315.1 Kineococcus vitellinus
GTCCCGGTCCCCCGCGGCTCGCGCACCGTGCGCCCCGCCCCGGTGCTGCCCACGTCCTGACCGCCGGCCTCCGCCGCAGCGAACCTCCCCGGCGCGGCGAACCTCCCAGCGGTGATCCCCTCCCAGCGGTGATCTTCCACGGTGCACCGTGGAAGATCACCGCCTGTCCACAGGGGCTCCGGTCGCCGGGGGCCGGGCTGTGGACGGGGGTGCGGGAGGTCCGGCCGGAGCGGACACCCTGCGGCGGTGCCGATCCGCGCGACCCTCCCCGACGTCCTCGCCGACCTCGACGTCGACGAGGAGGTGCGCGTGCGGCACCTGCTGCCCCTGCTGCCCCCGGGCGCAGCGCTCGCCCACCGCAGCGCCGCCGCCCTGCACGGCATCGGCCTGCGGATGCCGCACGAGCGCGGCACCGCCCGCCCCGTCGAGGTCGTCGTGCCCGCGGGCACGGCGCCGGTCCGCCGCAGCGGCGTGCGCTGCTTCGCCGCCGACCTGGCCGGTGACGTCGTCCTCGTCGACGGGGTGCCCGTGACGTCGCCGCTGCGCACGGTCCTGGACACCGCACGCTTCGCCCCGCCGCCGCTGGCGCTGGCGGTCCTCGACCTCGCCGCGCGACGCGGGTCCTTCTCCCCCGTCCAGGCCCTCCTGCGCCTGGACGCCGCGGCCGGGCAGCGCGGGGTGGCGCGGGCGCGTCGCCTCGTGGCGCTCACCGACCCGGGCGCGGAATCGCCGGGCGAGTCGTGGCTGCGGTTGCGGCTGGCCGACGCGGGGTTCCCCCGGGCGCGCACGCAGATCCCGGTGGCGGGCTACCGCCTCGACCTGGGCTGGCCGGCGCGGCGGCTGGCGGTCGAGTTCGACGGCCGCGAGTTCCACGACGGTGCCGGTCCCCTGGCGCACGACCGTCGCCGGCGCGGGCACCTGGCGCAGCGGGGCTGGACGGTCGTCGGCGTCGGGGCCGGCGAGGTGCTCGGGCGCTCGCTGCACCTGGAGCTCGGCGTCGGCGAGCTGCTGGGGCTCGCACCGCAGCTGCGCACCCGGCGGTGGTGATCTTGCGCGGTGCACCGCGCAAGATCACCACCGGACGTGGTGGCGGGGCGTCAGGACGGGGAGGCGAAGGGCGTGTCGTCGAGGTGCTCGAGGAGCTCGCGCAGGGAGTCGTGCACGCCGCTGGCCCCGGCGCCGGCGAGCTCGTCGGTGGAGTAGCCGCCGGTGCGCACCGCCACCCCCGCCATGCCGGCCTTCGCGGCGGCCTCCACGTCCCACGTGGAGTCGCCGAGGACGACGCCGGCGCGCCCGGAGACCCGCTGGAGGGCGACCTGGAACAGGTCGGGCGCGGGCTTGGTGGCCTCGGCGTCGGCCGAGCTCGTCCACGCCGCGCACAGCTCGCGGGCGTCGAGCTTGTCGAGGAACGCCTCGACGTGCTGCTGCTGGCCGGAGGAGGCCAGCACGACCGTCCAGCCGCGGCGGCCGAGCTCGGCGAGCAGGTCGCGCGCGCCGTCGAAGGGCTGCACCTCGGGCAGCAGCGGGTCGAACTCCTCCGTCCACGCGCTGCGCGCGTCGTCGCCGTGCTCGGCCTCGAACTCCTGCCCGGCGACGGCGGGCACGAGCTGGTCGCCGCCCATGCCGATGGCGCGGTGGATGCGCCACACGGGCAGCGTCAGCCCGAAGCGGCGGAACGCGCGGAACCACGCGACGGAGTGCTGGTAGTTGGTGTCGACGAGCGTGCCGTCGACGTCGAGGAGCGCGGTGTCTGCCACGAGGGGGAACCTCCAGGTCGGGTCCTGCCGGGGTCTTCACGCCGCCACGTCGACGCAGAACAGCTTGCGCGGGTCTTGGAGCAGTGCGGGGGGCTGCACGTCCGAGCGCGCCACCCGCCCGCCCCAGCGCACGCGGCGCCGGTGCGGGGCGACGACGCCCTTGCGGGCGTCGAACTCGTAGTCGCCGACGACCTCGCCCAGCAGCAGCGCGCGCTCGCCCTCGATGGGCAGCGCGACCTCGTCGCCGGGTTCCAGCTCGTTGACGAAGGTGTCCAGGACCCGCAGGTCCTTGCCGGGCCGCCGGCCCGGGCGGACCTCCTTGAGCAGCTGGCGCAGCGTGGCGCCCTCGGCGGCCAGCCGCACGTCGACGTCGATGCCGCTCTCGGTGCCCAGCCCCACGACGCCGTCGGTGAGGAACTCCCCGACGGCCTCGGGCGCACCGGGGCGCACGACCCACACCAGCCGGCCGGCACCGCGCACGGGCGGCTCCAGCGAGGGCGGGTCCGGCCAGTGGTAGGGCAGGTCGTCGGGTTCCCCGTCGCCGAAGAGCGGCCGGTAGAAGGCGGGATCCTTGCGCAGCAGCGCCGAGCGGTGGCTGCGGTGCACGGCCTCGTCGCCCAGCCACGGCGGCATGAGGTCCGCCAGCTCCGGCTGCGGGCGCCCGACGACCTCGGGGGCGAACTCGGCGATGAGCCGCTCGGTGGAGTCGGCGCGCCCGGGCCGCTTCCACTCCGCGACGCAGGCCAGGCCGTAGGCGACGAGCGCGGGCGTGCAGCCGCGCCACATCCGCACCGCGGGGTGGTTCACCCAGCCGTAGTCGGGCAGTTCGAGGGCGCGCAGCACCTGCAGCGTCTCGACCCGCTGCTTGCCCAGCCGCGGGGCGTCGAGGACGGCCGCCGACCGCGCGAAGTCCGGGTAGGGCAGGAAGGTCTGCACCCGCCCACCGTGGCGCGCGGCGACGGCCGTCGCACGTCGAGGACGCGCCGGGTCGGTACCCGGCGTCAGTACCCGGCGTCGAGGTCGACGAGGCCGAGCAGGTCCTCGCCCGCCGCGAAGCGGCGCACGTTCTCCTCCACCCGCGCCGCCAGCGCCGCGCTCTGCAGCTGCGAGGGGTTGGTCGCGTGCGGGGTGACGATGCAGCGCGGCTCGCTCCACAGCGGGTGCCCGTCGGGCAGCGGCTCGGGGTCGGTGACGTCGAGCGCGGCCCCGGCGATGGTGCCCGCCGCCAGGGCCTCGACGAGGGCGTCGGTGTCCACCAGGGAGCCGCGGGCGATGTTGACCAGCCAGCCCTGCGGGCCCAGCGCGGCCAGCTGCTGCGCGCCGACGAGGGCGCGGGTGGCCTCGGTGGCGGGGGCCGCGAGCACGACGTGGTCGGCGGCCTCCCACACCTCGCCGACCCGGTCGGCGGGCAGGGTGCGCTCGGCGCCCTCGACGGCGTGGCCGCGGCGGGTGACGGCCAGCACGCTCGCGCCGAGGCCGGTGAAGGCGGGGATCATGGCCCGCCCGATGCCGCCGGCGCCCACGATCGCGATCGTGGCCCCGCGCAGCGTGGACTGCACCGGGCCGACGTCCTCGGGGCGCCAGGTGGACTGCCGGGCGGCCAGGCCGATGCCGCGCACGCCCGCCAGCAGCAGCGCGACGGCGCCCTCGGCGACGGCGGAGGAGTACGCGCCGGTGGCCGAGGTCCAGGTGCGCTCGCGGTCCAGGCGCCCGCTGTCCACCCACGCCTCGATGCCCGCGGAGGGCAGCTGCACCCAGCGCACGGCCGCGGGCAGCTCGGGCAGCTCGCCGTGGCCGCCGACGACGACGAGGACCTCGGCCTCCTCCAGCGGCACCAGGCGCCCGCCGCCGCGCTCGACGGCGGCCTCGACCTCCGCCGAGGAGCCGGGGCCGACGTGGACGGCGGGGGTGCTGGTCTGCGCGGGGGCCATGGACGGGACGCTCCTGCTCGC
>NZ_JAAALL010000371.1 GCF_009906315.1 Kineococcus vitellinus
GTGGGGGAGGTGGGCGGGGCAGGCGCGGGCGCAGCCGGGACGTGGCGGCGCACCGTCTCCTGCGCCGAGGTCGTCCTGGCCGCCGGGGCGGTCGAGACGGCGCGGCTGCTGCTGGCCAGCGCGCACCCGGGGGAGCCGCACGGGCTGGGCAACGACCGCGACCAGGTCGGCAGGCACCTGCAGGGGCACCTGTACGGCGGCGCGACCGCCGTCTTCGACGACCACGACCCCGACGAGGTCGTCGACCTGCTCGGCCCCGGGCCGGCCGTCGCCACCTGCGACCTGCGGCACGGCAACCCCGGCGTCGTCGGCGGCGGCATGCTGGCCAACGAGTTCGTGCCCACCCCCGCGCACGCCTTCCGCTG
Organism: Kineococcus vitellinus; assembly: GCF_009906315.1. Lineage (GTDB taxonomy): Bacteria > Actinomycetota > Actinomycetes > Actinomycetales > Kineococcaceae > Kineococcus > Kineococcus vitellinus. The sequence goes on from NZ_JAAALL010000371.1 coordinate 366, forward strand.
GCTCGCCGACGGCGGGTTCGTCCCGCCGCACGGCCCGGGGGCCGCGGCGGGGGTGCGCGCGCTGGCGCGCCGGCTGGTGCGGGTGGTGGGCCCGGTGCAGGAGGTCACCGGCGCCGACTCCCGGGTGCGGCTGGACCCGCGCGCCACCGACCGGCACGGCGACGCCGTCGCGATGCTCTCCGGCGGCGTGCACGCCGAGGACCGGCGGGGGCAGGAGTTCCTGTCCGCCCAGGCCGAGCGGTGGCTGCGGGCCGCCGGGGCGTCCCGGGTGCACCGGGTGCCGCCGCTGCCGGCGTCGGCGGGCTCGGCAGGGCCCAGCGGCGGTCAGCACCAGGCGGGCACCTGCCGGATGGGCACCGACCCCGCCCGCTCGGTCGTCGACCCGTTCGGGCGGCTGTGGGGGCACGAGGAGGTGCGCGTCGTCGACGCGTCCGTGCACGTCACCAACGGCGGGGTGAACCCCGTCCTGACGGTTCACGCGCTGGCGCTGCGCACCGTCGAGCACCTGGTCACCGGGCGCACCCGGCGCCGCGTCAGCGCCCGGGCGTGAGGCCCGCGCGGTCCAGGGCCACGAGCAGCTGGGGCAGCGTCGGCACCCCGGCGGCGCGGAAGACCTCCGCGCCGGCGGCGTCGCGCACGAGCAGCGTGGGCGTGGAGGTCACCGCCGCGGCCCGGGCGCGCTCGACGTCCGCGGCCACGTCGACCTCCTGCACCCGCAGCGCGGGCACGAGCGCGCCCGCCCGCTCCAGCACCGCGCGGGCGCTGCGGCACGGCGCGCAGAAGGCCGACGAGAACAGCTCCACCACCACGCCGGGGTCAACGCGCGCCGGCCCCCAGCCCTTCCGGGCGGTCCCGGACGAGCGGCCGGGGCGCCTCAGACGAGGTAGCGGTACAGCGGCTCGGCCGCCGAGATGCGCTCGAAGGACGGCGGCGCCGCGGCCATGCGCTCCAGCAGCCCCGGCAGGTCCTCCTGGGAGGGGATCTCGATGCCCACCAGCGCCGGCCCGAACTCGCGGTTGCTGCGCTTGACGTACTCGAAGAGCGTGATGTCGTCGTCGGGGCCGAGGACCTCGTCGAGGAAGCGGCGCAGCGCCCCCGGCTCCTGCGGGAACTCCACGAGGAAGTAGTGCTTGCGCCCCTCGTGCACCAGGGCCCGCTCGATGATCTCCGCGTAGCGGCTGATGTCGTTGTTGCCGCCGGAGACCACGCACACGACGTCCTGACCGGGCTCCACCTGCACGGCCCCGGCCAGCGCCGCCGTCGCCAGCGCGCCCGCGGGCTCGGCGATGATCCCGTCGGTCTGGTACATCGCGAGCATCTCCACGCAGATGGCCCCCTCCGGGACCGTCACCAGCTCCACGGGGTGCCCGGCGACCACCGCGTGCGTCACCTCGCCGACGCGGCGCACCGAGGCGCCGTCGACGAACGTGTCCAGGGCGTCCAGGCGCACCGGGGCGCCCGCCGTCAGCGCCGCCGCCATCGAGGCGGCGCCGGCGGGCTCGACGCCGACCACCCGCACCCGCGGGTGCCGCTCGGCGACCCAGGTGAGCACCCCCGCCAGCAGCCCGCCGCCGCCGACGGGCACCACGAGCACGTCCGGCGGCCCCTCGCCGAGCTCGGCGAGCTGCTCGACGACCTCCACCGCCACCGTGCCCTGGCCGGTGAGCGTGCGGGCGTCGTCGAAGGCGGGCACGATCGTGGCGCCGCTCTGGGCCGCGTCGCGCGCGGCGGCGGCGGCGGAGTCGTCGTAGGTGTCGCCCAGCACGAGCGTCTCGACGTAGTCCTGCCCCAGCGCGGCGATGCGGTCGCGCTTCTGGCGGGGCGTGGTGCGCGGCACGTAGATGCGCCCGTGCACCCGCAGCGCCGCGCACGCGTACGCCAGGCCCTGCGCGTGGTTGCCGGCGCTGGCGGTGACCACGCCCCTGCGGCGCTGCTCCTCGCTCAGCTGCGCCACGAGGTTGTAGGCGCCGCGCAGCTTGTAGGAGCGCACGACCTGCAGGTCCTCGCGCTTGACGCGCACGTGCGCGTCCGTGGCCGCCGACCAGCGCGCGTTCGTGGCCAGCGGCGTGCGGGTGACGACGCCGGCCAGCCGGGCGGCGGCCGCCTCCACGTCCGCGGCGGTGGGCAGCGCGGCGGCGGTCGGCGCGGTGGCCGGTGCGGTGGCGGGTGCAGCGGGAGGGTGCGCCGCGGCGGGTGCGGACGGTGGCGCGGCGTCGAGCGGCATGTGCCGATCCTGCCCGCTCCCGCGCCGCGCCGTGCACAGGGGCGCGAGCCGGGGACCTCAACGCCGCCTGCCGGGCGGGGTTCCGGCGCGCTGACGTGAGCTGCGCCACACCGCCCGTGCCGCGGCCTCGAGTGAGGACAGGCAGCCCTAGCATCGCTGAGGCTCACCTCACCCGGGTGGGCGCCCGTCCCCGCCGTGCGCTCCCCGCCGCGGCCGACCGCGAGGAGCCGTGCGTGCTCGCCACGTTCGTCATCGGACTGCGCGAGGGCCTCGAAGCCGCCCTCGTCGTCGGCATCGTCTCGGCGTTCCTCGTCCAGCGCGGCCGGCGGCGCTCGCTGCGCCTGGTGTGGACCGGCGTGCTGCTGGCCGCGGCCCTGTGCCTGGGCGCCGCGGCGGCCCTGCAGGCCGCCGCGCGCCAGCTGCCCCAGCGCCAGCAGGAGCAGCTGGAGACCGTCCTCGCGCTCGTCGCCGTCGCGATGGTCACCTGGATGATCGTCTGGGTGGCGCGCCACGCGCGCACCCTCCGGTCGGAGCTGGAGGGCGCGGCGTCGGCGGCGCTGGCCCGCGGCTCGGCCTGGGCGCTCGTCGCCATGGCCTTCCTCGCGGTGCTGCGCGAGGGCCTGGAGACCTCCGTCTTCCTGCTCGCCACCTACCAGGCCTCGGCCCGGGACGCCGACGGCGCGATCGGCGCCTCGCTGGGCATCGCCGCGGCCGTCGTCCTCGGCTGGCTCCTCTACCGCGGCGGCGTCCGCCTCGACCTCGCCCGCCTCTTCCGCGCCACCGGCGTCGTGCTCGTCCTCGTCGCCGCCGGGCTGGTCGTGTCGGCCGTGCACACCGCCTACGAGGCCGGCTGGCTGCTCGCCGGCCGGCAGCAGGTCCTGGACCTGTCCGCGCTCGTCACCCCCGGCACCGTGCGGGCGGCCGTCCTGCAGGGCGTCCTCGGCTGGCAGCCGCGCCCCACGCTCGCCGAGGTGACCGGCTGGCTGCTGTACGCGGTGCCGGTGCTGGCGCTCGTGCTGTGGCCGCGCCGCACGCACCCCGCCGCGCCCCGGGCGGTCTCCGCCTGACC
>NZ_JAAALL010000372.1 GCF_009906315.1 Kineococcus vitellinus
GGTGAGCGCGGGCAGCGGTGCCCTGGTGGCGCTGCTGAGCGGGCGCGGGACCGGGCCCGTCAGCCGCGGGGCAGGCTGCGACCGTCCGGCAGCGTCCGCCCGCTCAGCAGCGCCACCAGGGCACCGCTGCCCGCGCTCACCAGGCGGCCGCCGCCCCAGCCGAAGTCCCCGTCGGTGGCCTCCAGCCGCACGCCGTCGAGGTCCACCCCGAACCAGGCGCCGCGCGCCGCCACCAGCTGCTCCAGGACGGCCCGCACCGCCCCGGGGGGTGCGACCGGGTCCCGGCCCAGCGGGATCGTCACGTCCAGGGAGTGGATGACGGCGTGGCTGAGCGCTCCGGCGGCGTTCCCGCCGCCGTCCCCGCCGGGCGGCTGCCACGCGTGCAGCCGCGGTGAGCGCAGCTGCGCCAGCAGCTCGCCCACCGGCAGCGACGCGTCCCGCTCGGCCACGGTGTCGGAGAGGACGCCGAAGTCGCCCCCGGCCGCCGCCATCTCGGCGGCGAAGCGCTGCGGGTCCAGCCGCACCGGCATCGTCACGTGCGCGACCACGTGGCGCACCCGCCACCCGCGGCACGAGGACGGCGCGTCCCACGCACCGCCGTCAGCGCCGGCCTCGAGCAGGTCGGCGAGGCCCGCGCAGGTCGGCGCCACCCAGGACTGCGGATCGGTCATCGGGGTCTCCTGACGGGACGGGGCCGCTGGACGCAGGATCCACCCCGCGGCCCCCACGCCTCGACGGAGGGTCCCCCGGTGGTGGAGGCACCTGCGCACGGGTGACCCCACCACCGGCGCGGACTCATCGGCCCTGCCGGCCGGCACCCACCTCCCGGGCCGGGGCGACCCGCGCGCTCAGCCGCGGCTGCTCGGCGAGGTCGGGGAACTCCAGGCCGGTCAGGCCCGCGGAACGCCGCCGCTCGACCAGGGTCGTCAGCCGCACGGAGTCCAGGCCGCGGTCGAAGAGGTCCTCCTCCGCCACGTCCCGCCCCTCCACGTCCACTCCTCCCACGTCGCGTCCCCCCACGTCCCGTCGTGCTCGCGCTTCAGGCGGCGAACAGCCGCTCCAGGGCGTCGAGGGCGCCCAGCGCCCCGTCGTAGTCCGGCCGGTAGCTCGTGGCGGGCAGTTCCCACACGTTCCCGGCGGCGAACGAGGGCAGCGCCGCGTACAGCGGGTCGGCCTTCAGCTCCTGCAGGCCGCGGCCCCCGAGGTCGACGACGAAGGCGTTGGGGGCGTCCGCGACGGAGGCCAGCAGTTCCGGGCTGACCTCGAAGGAGTCGCCGCTGCCGTACAGCGGCGGGTTCCCCGCCTCGGTGACCACGTCGTCGGGGGTGAGGCCGACCTCGGCGGTCAGCCGGGGCAGCGCCGCGTCGGCCGGGACGAGGTACGGCTTGCCGTTGGGCAGGGACAGCAGGAACACCGCGGCCCCCTGCGGGAGGTCCACGTCCCGCCGCACCTGCGCCACCTCCTCCTCGTAGGTGCGGGTCAGCTCCTGCACGCCGTCGGCACGACCGGCCGCCTCGGCCACGAGGTCCAGCTGCTCCTGCCAGGCGGTGGTGGTGGTCGGGACCAGCACCGTGGGGGCGATCGCGCTGAGGGCGTCGTAGCTGTCCGCGGCCTGAACGGCTGTGATGCCCTGCCCGCCACCGATGATGAGGTCCGGCTGGGCGGCGGCGACGGCCTCGACGTTCAGCTGCTCGCCGGCGGGCAGCGCGGCGGTGCCCTGCTCCTTCGCCTCGGCCGCCCAGGAGGGCGGGAAACCCCCGTCGAGGTCGGTGACGCCCAGCACGCGGGTGTCGGTGGCGACCACGGGCGCGTCCAGGGCGAACAGGTACCCGGCCAGGCCCCCGGAGAGCACGACGATGCGCTGCGGGTCGCCGGGCACGGTGACCTCGCCCCGGGCGGTGCCGATCGTGCGGGTGGCGGGCGCGGACGGGCTGCTCGCCGCCGCAGCCGGCCAGCAGCAGCACCAGGCCACCGGTGGCGGCCAGGACGGCCCGTCGCCGCGGGGTGCGCTCGCCGGGGGTGGTGGACGCGTTCATCGTTCTCCTCGCTCTCGACCACCGTCGGTGGTCGTCGTGGGTGTTCCGGGGGTGCGCACCGCCGGCGCGTCGGCGAGCAGCGGCACGAGGGCGCTCCAGCCCTCGGGCGCGACCACCGCCTCGTGCTCGAGCGGGACGGGGGTGAGGACGAGCGGACCGCGGTGGCCACGCCGGGTCCGCGGGCCGCTCCGGTGCCGTGACGTCGGTGGTGACGAGGACGCTCGCGCCGCTGGTGGCGACCACGTGGCGCAGCTCGGCCGAGCGGGTTCCCGCCGCACGGGTTCCCGCCGCACGGGTTTCCGCCGCGCCCGGTGCCGGTGCCCGGCCGGTAGGCGGCCAGCAGCTCGTCGGCGCCGGGGACGCGTGCGGGGCGCGGGGCAGGGGTGTGGACACGGGGTGGCTCCGGGTTTCCAGGGGTCTGCCGCCGTGGCGACGGGGTGCGACGGTGGGCTCGGTCCGCCGTCAGTCGCGCAGCGAGGCGCCGCCGTCCACGAGCAGGTCGGTCGTGGTGATGTGCCGGGCCGCGTCGGAGAGCAGGGAGCTCACGGCCTCGGCGACGTCGACGGGTTCGGCCAGGCGTCCCATCGGGGTGCCGACGCGGGAGGTGTTCGCGTCGCCGCGCAGGGCCGCCTCGCGGCCCGCCGCGGCGACGGGGTTCAGGACGCGCTGCACGGGGGTTTCGGTGGACCCGGGTGGGACGACGTTGCAGCGGACCCCGGCGGCGGCCGGTTCCAGGCCGAGGCAGCGCACGTACCGCGTCGCGGCCGCCTCGGAGGCCGCGTAGGCGGCCGTCCCGGTGCGCGGCAGTTTCGCGGCGTTCCAGCTGACCGCGACGATGGCGCCGGCCGCGCCGGTGACCACGGTCACCGGCGTGCTGCTGCGCGCTTGGCTGCTCACAGTTTACGAGGTTAGCCTCACCTCAGCACCGCTCGTCAACCCCGGAGGCGGATCCGCCCGCACGACGGAGATCTCACCGCCGGCAGCGCCACCCGCCCTGCTGGACCCCGACGGCCCCGGCACCGAACTGCTGAGCGCGGCCGAACTCGCCCGCGCACGGCGCTACCACCGGGCGGTGGACCGCCGCCGCTCGGCCACGGCGTCCTGGTTGCTGCGCACCGTCGCGGACGGCCCGAGCGGCGCCGAACCCGAGCGGGTGCGCGTGGGCCGGCAGTGCCGCACCTGCGGGCGCACGGGCGCCGCCGCACCCCACGGCAGGCCCGTGCCGCTGGAGGGTTCCGGGGACCGGCCCGCCGCGGGGGTGCACCTGTCCGCCTCCCCGCAGGCGGTGTCGTCCTCGTGGCCGCCTCGACGGCGGGCCGGGTCGGGGTGGACGTCGAGCAGGTCGCGTCGGTGGAGTTCGACGGCTTCGACGACCTCGTGCCGGCACCCGCGGAACGCCGGCACCTGGCCACGTGCCCGCGCCGTCGCGGGCACCGGTGCGCGCACGGTGCCGGGGATGCCCGACGGTCACGTGGGGAGCGTGGCGCTGCTGGACGCACCCGCTCCGCGGCGGGTGCCGCTGCGGTGGTGGCACGGGTCGCGGACTGCGGCCGGGAACCCGGGCCGCCGACGGCGACCCGGGCACGGTGCCCGCCACCGGTTCCCGTCAGAGGGTGGCGG
>NZ_JAAALL010000373.1 GCF_009906315.1 Kineococcus vitellinus
GCGGTGAGGCGGGCCAGGGCGGCCGACAGCGGGGTGGGGCGGCCCAGGCGCCGCTCGGCGGCGTCGGCGGAGCGGGCCAGCACGAGCCCGGCGTTGACGCCCAGCCAGCGCAGCGGTTCCGGCTCCCAGCGCGGGGAGCGGTGCCCGAACCACGGCAGCCGCAGCAGCTCGGAGCCGGTGCCGGTCACCGCGTCGGCGAGCGTGCGGCCCGCGAGGTTGGTCGTCGAGACGCCGTCGCCGACGTACCCGCCGGCGCTGCCGAGCCCGGTGGCCGGGTCGTGGCGGACGGCGGCGTGCCAGTCGCGGGCGATGCCCAGCGGGCCGCCCCAGGCGTGGGTGAACCGCGCGCCGGCGACCTCGGGGAACATGTCCGCCAGCGTCGCGCGCAGCGCCCCGAACACGCGGTCGTCGGTGTCGAAGCGCGGCCGCACGCCGGAGCCGAAGTGGTAGGGCGCGCCGCGGCCGCCGAAGACGAGCCGGTCGTCGGCGGTGCGCTGGCCGTAGACGACGACGTGCCGGTGGTCGGAGAACGTCTCCCCGCCCGCGAGGCCGGCGCGTTCCCAGAACCGCGCCGGCAGGGGTTCGGTGGCGACGACGAGCGAGTACACCGGGACGACCTCGCGGGCGGAGCCGGGCAGGGCGGGCGTCCACGCCTCGGTGGCCCGCAGCACGTGCCGGGCCCGGACGCTCCCGCGGTCGGTGCGCACGAGCCCCGGCGCCAGCGAGAGCGCGCGGGTGCCCTCGGCGATGCGCGCCCCGGCGCGCTCGGCGGCGGCGGCCAGGCCCCGGGCCAGCCGCAGCGGGTGCACGCGCGCGCAGTGCGGCGTCCAGCTCGCGCCCACGGCCCCGGACATCCCCACGCGCTCGCGGGTCTGCCCGGCGTCCAGCAGCCGCAGCCCCTCGGGGGAGCCCTCGGCCTCGTCGGCGGCCACCTCGGCGCGGGCCCGGGCCAGCTGCGCGGCGCTGCGGGCGACGACGACGGTGCCGCCCTTGCGCCAGCCGCAGTCGATGCCCTCCGCGGCCACGACGCGGCCGACCTCGTCGACCGCGTCCCGCATCGCCGCCCGCATCGCCCGCGCCGCCGGCGGCCCCGCGGCGGCGGCCATGCTGCCCAGGCCCTGCGGCAGCAGCGCCGAGCACCAGCCGCCGTTGCGGCCGCTGGCGCCGAAGCCGACCTGCTCGGCCTCCACGACGAGGACGTCCAGCGAGGGGTCGCGCTGCAGCAGGTAGTAGGCGGTCCACAGGCCGGTGTAGCCGGCGCCGACGACGCAGACGTCGGCCGTGGTGTCCCCCTGCAGCGGCGGGCGCCGCGGGGCCGGGTCCGCCGTGTCGGCCCACAGCGAGCGCGCCGTCACAGCCGCCGCCCGGCCTCCACGAGGACCGCGCGCAGCCGCTGCTCGATCTCGTCGAAGTCCGCCGGGCCGACGACCAGCGGCGGCGCGAGCTGGATGACCGGGTCGCCGCGGTCGTCGGCGCGGCAGTACAGGCCCGCCTCGAACAGCGCCGGGGAGACGAAGCCGCGCAGCAGGCGCTCGGCCTCGGCGTCGGCGAACGTCTCGCGGGTGGCGCGGTCCTTGACGAGCTCGATGCCGTAGAAGTACCCGGCCCCGCGCACGTCGCCGACGATCGGCAGGTCCAGCAGCCGCTCCAGCGCCCGGCGGAACAGCGGGGCGTTCTCGTGCACGTGGGCGACCAGCCCCTCGCGCTCGAAGATGTCGAGGTTGGCCATCGCGACGGCCGCCGAGACGGGGTGCCCGCCGAAGGTGTAGCCGTGGGCGAAGGAGTCCTGCCCGTGCGTGAACGGCTCGAACAGCCGCTCGGAGGCGATCATCGCGCCCAGCGGGGAGTAGCCGCTCGTGATGCCCTTGGCGCAGGTGATGATGTCCGGGACGTAGTCGAAGTCCTTGCAGGCGAACAGCTCGCCGATGCGCCCGAAGGCGCAGATCGTCTCGTCGCTGACGAGCAGGACGTCGTGCTCGTCGCAGATCTCGCGCAGCCGCTCGAAGTAGCCCGGCGGCGGCGGGAAGCAGCCGCCGGCGTTCTGGACCGGCTCGACGAACACCGCGGCGACGGTGTCGGCGCCCTCGAACTCGATGGCCTCCCCGACGCGGTCCGCCGCCCAGCGCCCGAAGGCCTTGGGGTCCTCGCGCAGGTGCTCGGGGGCGCGGTAGGAGTTGGTGTTCGGCGCCCGGAAGGCGCCGGGCACGAGGGGTTCGAAGTCGGACTTGACGGGGCCGGGGATGCCGGTGATGGACAGCGCCCCGTGCGTGGTGCCGTGGTAGGCGATCGAGCGGCTGACGACCTTGTGCTTCAGCGGCTTGCCGACCCTCTTGAAGTAGGCCTTGGCCAGCTTCCAGGCGCTCTCGACGGCCTCGCTGCCGCTGGTGGTGAAGAACACCCGGTCCAGGTCGCCGGGGGCCTCGTGCGCGAGCCGCTCGGCGAGGTCGACGGCCGCGGGGTGCGCGTAGGACCACAGCGGGAAGTACGCCAGCGTCGAGGCCTGCGCGGCGGCCGCCTCGGCGAGCTCGGTGCGCCCGTGGCCCACCTGCACGGTGAAGAGGCCGGCGAGGGCGTCGATGTACTCCCTGCCGTGCGCGTCCCAGATCCGGGCGCCCTCGCCGCGCACGATGAGCGGCACCTCCTCGCCGGCCTGGAAGCCCGAGTGGCGGGTAAGTGCATCCAGAGGTGGTCGCGGGCGGCCGCGGAGCGGTCCGTGCCGCGCGGGGTGGTCGCCGGGGAGCTGGGCATGCCGGGAGGGTAGTCCGGCGCCTCACCGGCTGACAAGGGAATCCATCGCCGCCCCCGGGCTCGGCGACGGATTCAGGAGCCGTCGGGCGGCATGACCTCGGGAAGGCGTCAGCGGGTGCCCCAGTTGTAGAGCTGCTTGCGCAGCTTGAGGTAGACGAAGGTCTCCGTGGCCACGACCCCCGGCACGGCGCGGATCTTGCCGTTGATGAGCTCCAGCAGGCCGTCGTCGTCCTCGCAGACGACCTCGACCATGACGTCGAAGGAGCCGGCCGTCACGACGACGTAGTCGATCTCCGGCAGCTCGGCGAGGCGGTCGGCGACGACCCGGGTGTCCCCCTCGGCGCGGATGCCGATCATCGCCTGGCGGGCGAAGCCGATCTGCAGGGGGTCGGTGACCGCCACGATCTGCACGACACCGCTGTCGAGCAGGCGCTGCACGCGCTGGCGCACGGCGGCTTCCGAGAGCCTCACGGCCTTGCCGATGGCGGCGTAGGACATCCGCCCGTCCTCCTGCAGGACCTCGATGATCCGCTTGGAGACGGCGTCGAGGGGAGTTCCGGTGCTGCGGTTGCTCACCCCCGCACTCTAGTCGCCGCGACCGCCCGATCCCGCGGATCACCGCCTTCGCACCCGGGCCCGACGACGGATCGCGCACGCCGGACCCCTTGCCGTCGCCGGATCCGGCCGGTATGAACCGGGGATGCCGTTCCTGTCGGAACCCACCCCCGCCACCCGCGCGGCCCTGCGCGGCACCGCGAGCACCCCGTTCTGGCTGGACGACCCCGGGCGGCCCGCCCCGCAGCCCCCGCTGACCGCCGACACCCGCGCCGACCTCGTCGTCG
>NZ_JAAALL010000374.1 GCF_009906315.1 Kineococcus vitellinus
CCCCCCACACCCTGCCCGACACCAGCGACGAGCACACCCGCCCCGACACCGCCCAGCAGCTGGCCGACCGCGACGCCCTGCTGGCCGCCCTGCGCACCCTGCCCCCCAAGCAGCGCGCCGTCATCGCCCTGCGCCACCTGGACCAGATGAGCGACGAGCGCATCGCCGAGGTCCTGGACACCACCGTCGGCGCCGTCCGCGTCAACGCCAGCCGCGGCCTGGCCACCCTGCGCACCCGCATCGCGCGCGAGGGCGCACCGGTCTGAGGGCCGGGCGGGTGGACCGGGCGGGGCGCGTCAGGCCTTGACCCCGCCCGCGCCGAGGCCGGCCACGAGGTAGCGGCGCGCGGCGACCGCGATGAGCGCGATGGGCAGGACCAGCGCGATGCTGGCCGCGGCCAGCAGCTGGTAGGTCGAGGTCTCGTCGGCACCGCGCTGGGCGGCGATGAACACCGGGATCGTCACCGCGTCGTTCTGCGTGAGCGTGAGCGCGATGAGGTACTCCTGGAAGGCGACGAGGAACGTGAACACGCCCGCCGTCACCAGCCCCGGTCCCATCACCGGCACGATGACGCGCCGGAACGCGCCCAGCCGGCTGCAGCCGTCGACCATGGCCGCCTCGTCGAGCTCGACGGGGATGTCGCGGAAGAACCCGACGAGCAGCAGCAGCGTGAACGGCATGTTGACCGCCACGAACGCCGCCACCAGGGCGATGCGGGTGTCGTACAACCCCACCGACCGGGCGGCCTCGTACAGCGGGAGCACGACGGCGAACCGCGGCACGGTGCGCAGCACGACGGCCAGCACGAGCAGGACGGGGCCGATGACCCCGGCGTAGCGGGCGAACGCGTACGCCGCGGGCGCGCCGACGACCAGCATGACGAGGACCGCGGCCACCGCGACGAGGAGGGTGTTGAGCAGGATCTCCGCGAAGCGGGTGGCGCGCCACAGCTCGGTGAAGGCGTCGAACTGCGGGGTGAACGACCACGTCGGGGGGTTGGTGAACGCCGCGTAGAACGGCTTGACGGCCGTCAGCCCCGCCCACAGGAACGGCGTGAGCATCCCCAGCACGACGACCGCGACGACGAGCGTGGCGGCGAGCGTGCCGAGGCGCTCGCGGCGGCGGGCGGCCGCACGGGCCCGCGCGTTCGCGCCGCCGTCGTCGGGGGTGCTCAGGCGCAGACCGGTGGTGGAGGAACTGGTGGTGCTCACAGGGCGCGCGCCCCCTTCCACGTCGAGCGCAGGAACGGCACGAGCAGCACCAGGGTGACGACCATCGTCAGCACGTTGACGGCGCTGCCCATCCCGAGGCGGAAGCTGTCGCCCAGGGCCACCTGGTACACGTACGTCATGAGCGACTCGGTGCCCAGCTGCTCGGCGGCCGGCGTCATGATGCGGATCGAGTCGAACACCTTCAGCCCGTCCATGACGGAGATGAGCAGCACGAAGGTGAACACCGGCGCCAGGGCCGGCACCACGAGGTAGCGCTGCTTCTGCCACCAGTTCGCGCCGTCCAGGCTCGCGGCCTCCATGGGTTCGGCCGGCAGGGTCTGCAACCCCGCCAGCAGCACCAGCACGACGAACGGGACCTCGTGCCACAGGGCGTGCAGCACGACGAGCAGGCGGGCCGGCCAGGTGTCCACGAGCCAGTTCACCTGCAGGCCGACCACGCCGAGGACCTGGTTGACCACTCCCCCGAAGACGTCGTTGAACAACCACGAGAAGTCGAGGGCACCCACGACGGAGGGCACGATGTAGGAGGCCAGCAGCAGGCCCAGCAGCACCGTGCGCCCGCGCCGCACCCGGGCCAGCAGCAGCGCCAGCGCGTACCCGGCGGCCACCTTCAGGGCGGTGGCCACCAGGGCGTACCCGACGGTGAACGCGGCCGCGCCGCGGAAGCGCGTGCTGGAGAGCAGCTCGGAGTAGTTGGACAGGCCCGTGAACGTCCCGGGCCGGCCGACGGGGACGTTCTGGAAGCTCCACACCACGGTGGTGACCAGCGGCACCAGGAGCAGCCCGGCCATGAGCAGCACGGCCGGGCCGGACATCAGCAGGAAGTCCTTGCGGCGCACGCCCCCGCCTCAGTAACCGGCGGCGGCGATCGCGGCGGCGGCGGCGGCCTGCGCGGCGGCCGCACCCTCCTGCGGCGTCGTCTCGCCGGCGACGGCCGCACCGATCGGGGCGCCCAGCGCGGTGTAGACGTCGGCCATGTACGGCACCTGCGGCAGCGGTTCGGCGTCCGGCAGCGTCGCGAGCGCGGCGTCCTTGACGGGCAGCTCCGCGGACTCGGCGACCTCGGTGCGCGCCGGGATCGTCGCGTTCGCGGCGGCCTCCGCGGCGGCCTCACCGGTGCCGATGCAGGCGAGCTGGAACAGCAGCTCCGGGTCGACCGAGGAGTTCGCCGCGATGGAGAACCCGTCCACGGACAGGTAGGTCATCGGCAGCCCACCGGGTTCCACCGACGGCGGCACGGCGAAGGCGATCTGGTCGGCGAACTTGCTCTTGTCGGGGTCGGTGAGGTCGGCGACGCGACCGGACATCAGCATGCCCAGCGCGGCCTGGCCGGTCTGCAGCTGGGTGATGACCTCGGGCGAGGAGAAGCTCATGACGGACTCGCTCATCACCGGGCGCAGCGAGGCGAGGGCGGTGATGGCCTTCACCGCCAGGTCGGTGTCCAGCGTCGGCACCGCCTGCCCGTCCGCGAACAGCGAGCCGCCCAGGGAGTGCAGCGCCTGGTTGAACTGGCTGGCGATGTCGCCGGAGGGGTTGAACGGGATGGCCAGCGGGGCCTTCACGTCGGTCTGGTCCTTGATCGCCTGCGCGGTCTCGACCAGCTCGGCGAACGTCGTCGGCACCTCGCGCCCGACCTGCTCCAGCAGGTCCTTGCGGTACACCAGGACGGCGACGCCCCAGAACGTCGGCAGCGTGTACTGCTTGCCCTCGTAGGCCACGGCCTCCAGCAGCGCCGGGTCGATGCCGTCGAGCGCGTAGCGCTCGCTGTTGGCCTCGATCATGTCGTCCAGCTGCACGACCCAGCCGCGGTCGGCGTACAGCGGGCGGATGCTGCCGTACGTCTCGACGATGTCGTAGCTGGCCGTGGGGCCGGAGAAGCTCTGCACGGCGCGCTGGTGCTGCCCGGCGAGGTCGGTCGGCGGCAGCTCCACCGTCAGCTCGCCGGTGCTGCAGCCGTCGGACATGGCCTTGGCGAACGGGTCGGTCGCGGTGCTCGCGTACGAGAGCAGGTTCACCGTCGTGGCGGTGTCGGGCGCGTCGACGTCGCAGCCGCCGGCGGTGGCCCCGCCGGAGACCTCCGAACCGGCGCCGCAGGCGGACAGGGCGCCGAGCGAGCCGGTGGCGGCGAGGGCGAGCAGGACGGAGCGGCGAGCGGGGGTGCGGGTCACGGGGACCTCCGGGGGAACAGGCGCAGATCGTCGTCGGTTGCGCGGTGGGCGCACCCTGCGGGTGCTGGGAGCAGGGACGGTCGGTGTTCGGCCGGTGGGGCGGGCGGCAGGCGACGCACGAGCAGCCGGCGGGGTTCTCCACCGGCGGGTCGAGCTGACGATCGCGACGACCGTAC
>NZ_JAAALL010000375.1 GCF_009906315.1 Kineococcus vitellinus
ACTCCGGTTCGATGGTTCGCTGGAGCGGGGGTGTCCCGCCGTCCGTGGTGCCGCCCGGCCCCGGGCGGCACCACGGACGGCGGGACACCCCCGCTCCAGCGAACCATCGAACCGGAGTCGCGACGATGAGCTACGACGCCTTCTCCCTGGCAGGACGCACCGCCCTCGTGACGGGCGGCAACCAAGGGCTGGGCAAGGCCTTCGCGCTCGCGCTGGCCCGTTCCGGCGCGCGGGTGGCGATCGCCGCGCGCAGCGGCGCGCGCAACGCCGAGACCGTCGCCGAGGCCGCCGCGGAGGGCGTCGAGCTCGTCGCGATCGAGGCCGACATCACCGACGACGCTGCCGTGCAGCGGATGACGGACGAGGCCGTGGCCGCGCTGGGGTCGCTGGACGTCCTCGTCAACAACGCCGGCACCTGCTACCACGCGCCCTCCTGGGACGTCACCGACGAGCAGTGGAACGCCGTGTTCGACCTCAACGTCCGGGCGCTGTGGAAGACGAGCCTCGCGGTCGGCGCGCACATGCGCGAGGCGGGCCGGGGTTCCATCGTCAACATCGGGTCCATGTCGGGGATCATCGTGAACCGCCCGCAGATGCAGCCGGCGTACAACGCCTCCAAGGCCGCGGTGCACCACCTCACGAAGTCGCTGGCCGCCGAGTGGGCCCCGCTGGGCATCCGGGTCAACGCCGTCGCCCCCGGCTACGTCAAGACGGAGATGGCGCCCGTGGACCGCCCGGACCTGCAGCGGTACTGGATCGAGGACGCGCCGCAGCAGCGGTACGCGCTGCCGGAGGAGATCGCGCCGAGCGTGGTGTTCCTGGCCAGCGACGCCGCCAGCTTCATCACCGGCAGCGTGCTGGTCGCCGACGGCGGGTACACGGCGTGGTGACCCGGCGGCCGGCCCGCAGCACCGTCGACGTCCCCGGGGAGGACTCGTGAGCGCGGCAGCACCCGTGGAACCGCCCACCGCCCGCGAGGTCGTGCTCGAGTGCCGCGACCTGCGCAAGTCCTTCGGCGGCGTCCCCGTCCTCAAGGGCGTCTCGCTCGCCCTGGAACCCGGCACCGTCACCGCCCTGGCCGGCGAGAACGGCGCCGGCAAGTCGACGATGATGAAGATCGCCGCCGGGCAGTACCGCGCCGACTCCGGCGAGGTCCTGGTGCGGGGCGAGCCGCTGCACCCCGGCGACATCCGCGCCGCGCACCGCCTCGGGGTGGCGATCGTCCCCCAGGAACTCGCCTCCATCGCCGACATGACGGTCTACGAGAACCTGTTCGTCGGCCGCGAGCTGAAGACGCGGCTGGGCACGCTGGACCGGCGCCGCATGGCCACCCGGGCCGCGGAGATGCTCGAGGTGTTCGGCGTCACGATCGACCCCGGCGCCCGGATGGGCACCCTGCCGGTCGGGATGCAGCAGATCGTGGAGATCGTCAAGAACTCCAGCCGCGGCGCGAAGGTGGTGCTGCTCGACGAGCCCAGCTCGGCGATCTCCGAGCGCGAGGTCGAGGGCCTCTACCGCGTCGTGCGGCGCCTGCGCGACGACGGGGTGGCGATGGTGTTCACCACGCACAAGATGGCCGAGATCCGCGAGCTGGCCGACCGCGTCGTCGTCCTGCGCGACGGCGGCCTGGTCCTGGACGGGCCGATGAGCGAGGTGGGCGACGACGACATCGTCACCGCCATGATCGGCCGTGAGCTGGAGGACCTCTTCCCGCCGCTGCACACCGTGCCCGCCGAGGACGAACCCGTCCTGCGGGTGCGCGACCTGCAGGTCGCCGGGCAGAGCGGCACCGCGTCGCTGGAGGTGCGCCGCGGGGAGGTCCTCGGCCTGGCCGGGCTCGTCGGCGCCGGCCGCACCGAGCTGCTGGAGGGGATCTTCGGCGTCCGCGCCACCACCGGCGGCAGCATCGAGGTCGCCGGCCGCAAGGTGCGGCGCAAGGACCCCGCGGCGGCCATCGCCGCCGGCATGGCGCTGGTGCCCGAGGACCGCAAGCACGCCGGGGCCGTCATGGGCCTGTCGGTGCTGGACAACGGCACGCTGCCGCGCCTGGGCTCCTTCAGCGTCGCGGGCTGGCTGCGCCAGCGCGCCCGCACCCAGCAGGTCGGCAAGGCCATGGAGTCCGTGCGGCTGCGCAGCCGGGGGCTGTCCCAGGACGTCGGCACGCTCTCGGGCGGCAACCAGCAGAAGGTCGTCCTGGCCCGCTGGCTCACCGAGCACGTCGACGTGCTGCTGCTGGACGAGCCCACCCGCGGCGTGGACGTCGGCGCCCGCTCGGAGATCTACCGGATCATCACCGAGCTCGCGGCGGCGGGCATGGCCGTCGTCATGGCCTCCTCGGACATGACCGAGGTGCTGGGGCTCTCCCACCGGGCCCTGGTCATGCGCGACGGCGGCGTCGTCGGCGAGCTCACCCGCGACGACCTCGACGCCCCGCACGTGCAGGAGCTCATCTTCCGCCTCAGCTCCGGCCTCGCGCCCCGCGGCGACGACCGGGCGGGCGCCACCCACGCGACCCCCAGCGGTGAAGGACACGCCTGACATGACTTCCACCCAGACCGCCCCGACGCCGACGCCGGCGACCGCCGAGCGCCGGCGCTTCAGCCGCGAGTGGCTGGTCGCCCAGCTCATCCGCCGGGCGATGCTGATCGTGATGCTGCTGGTCATCGCCTTCTTCAGCTACCGCAGCCTGCGCTTCTCCTCCCCGGAGAACCTGCAGAACATCCTCATCGCGGCCGCCCCGTTCGCGCTCATCGCCCTCGGGCAGACGCTGGTCATCCTCACCGGCGGCATCGACCTGTCCGTCGGCAGCGTCATCGCCGTGGCGGCCATGACGTCGGCGGCCGTGGCCAAGGCCAACCCCGGCCAGGTGTGGCTGACGGTGCTGTCGGCGATGGCGGTGGGCCTGCTCGCCGGGGCGATCAACGGGGTCCTCGTCTCCCGCGTCGACGTGCCGCCGTTCATCGCCACCCTCGGCATGCTCACCGCCGGCTCCGGCATCGCCTACGTCATCGGCGGCGGCGCCCCCATCAACGGCCTGCCCGCGGAGTTCGGCACCATCGCCAACACCAAGGTGCTGGGCCTGCAGATCCCCGTCATCGTCATGATCGTCGGCATCCTCGCCCTCGGGATCATCATGCGCCGCACCTCCTACGGCATGCGCGTGTACGCCGTCGGCGGCAACCGCGTCGCCGCCGAGATCGCCGGCGTCAACGCCCGCCGCACGCTGTTCAGCGTCTACGCCGTCAGCGGCCTGCTCGCCGGCCTGTCCGGCGTGATGCTGGCCTCGCGCGTCATCTCCGGCCCGCCGAACCTGGGGCAGGGCTACGAGCTGGACGCCATCGCCGCCGTCGTCATCGGCGGGGCCAGCCTCATGGGCGGGCGCGGCACCGTCTGGGGCACCGCGCTGGGCCTGCTGCTCATCCAGACCCTCAACAACGGCCTCGACCTGCTGCTCGTGCCGGCCTACTGGCAGGACGTCATCAAGGGCGTCCTCATCGTCGCGGCCGTCGCCGTCGACGTCTGGTCGGTCAAGCGCCGGGCCTGACCCGCGCACCCCACCCCTCTCCTC
>NZ_JAAALL010000376.1 GCF_009906315.1 Kineococcus vitellinus
GCCCACGACCCTCGTCCCCACCGCCGTCCCCACCGCCGCACCGGTCGCCGCTGCGGGCTTCGGCTCACCGGTCGAGCGCCGCGCCGCGGCCCGCGAGCAGGCGCGGCTGGCCGCCGAGCGCGCCAGGGCGCGCCGCCGCCCGGGCTCCCCGCTGCTGACGAGCGCCGTGCTGGGCCTGGCGCTGCTGGCCGCCGGGGCCGTCGTGGTGGTGGGCCTGCTGACCACCGCCGAGCTGGACGTGCTGCCGCTGGCGCTCGCCGCCGCCGTGGCCGTCATGGCCCTCGGCGCGGTGCTGGCCGGGGTGCGCGGCCGGCGCACCGCCCTCGTCGGCCTGGCCTGGCCGCTGGCGGTGCTCGCCCTGGCCGCCTCGGTCGTGCCGCCGGCGAGCGGGTGGACGTGGCAGCTGGACCGCACCTGGCAGCCCGCGGCCGGTGGCGGCGCCAGCTCCGTCGTCGGCTGGCTGCGCGTCGACCCCGCCGACCTCGGTGCGGGCGAGCCCGCGACGGCCACCATCGCCGCCGGGCGCCTGGACGTCCTCGTCCCCGAGGGCGCCACGGTCCTGCTCGACGTGCAGGTCCTCGCCGGCTCGGTGCGCTGGGAGGGTTCCGCGCAGGTCGTCGAGCTCGACGCCGACGACGAGCGCGGCGTGCGCGGGCGGGTCACCGCCGGCGGGGTGCGCGACGGCGACGTGCCGGGTTCGCGCATCGACGGCGGCGTGAACCGCACCCGCGTCTTCGCGGTCGGCCCGGACGCCGCCGCGCTCGCCGAGGACGTGCGGGTCCGCGGCGGGGACCCCGAGGACTGGACGGTCCCCGCGGGGACCCCCGAACTGCGAGCGGTCGCCTGGACCGGTGAGGTCCGCGTCGGCGCCGCCGGTGGAACGCTCCTGGAGGCGTCGTGAACGAGCAGCGGGACGAGCAGCGGGACGAGCAGCGGGACGGGCGCTGGGACGAGGAGCGCGTGCGCCGGCAGGTGGAGCTGGAGGTGGAGCAGCGCGTGGCCGAGCGCCTGGAGCAGCGGGCGCAGCGGTGGGGCGGCGCAGCCGGGGGACCCGACGGCACCGGGCAGCGCGGGCAGAGCGGGGGGCCCGGGGTGGAGCCGGTGCGGGTGCACGGCCCCGACCTCGCCGTCGTCGTCGGCGGCCTGGTCCTGCTGGCGCTCGCCGTGGCCGTCGGTGCGCAGGAGCTGCTCGGGCGCAGCTGGGACTGGAAGTGGTACGCGGCCGGGGTGCTCGTGGCCGCCGGTCTCGCGGCCGCGGTGGGCTCGGCGCTGGCGGGGTTGCGACAGCGGGCCGCGTCCGCGGGGCGCCGGTAGCGTCGTGCCCGTGGACCTCGATCACGGCGTGTCGGTGGAGCAGGACTGGGGTCGTCTGGAGGACGGCACCCCCGTGGGGCGCTGGACGCTGGACGACGGCGCGGTGCGCGTCGGGCTCGTCGAGCACGGCGCGCGCGTGCAGTCGGCGCTGGTGCCCGGCCGCGACGGCGAGCGCGCCGACGTCGTCCTCGGCTTCGCGGACCTGGCCCCGTACGCGGCCGGGGGGCGCTCGTTCGGCGCGAGCGTCGGCCGGTTCGCCAACCGCATCGGCGGAGGCCGCTTCAGCCTCGACGGGCAGGCGTACGCGATTCCCGTCACCGACCGCGGCAACGCCATGCACGGCGGCCTGCGCCCGTTCTCGGAGCTGCTGTGGAGCGCGCACCCGGTCGAGGGCCGGTGCGGCGTCCGGTTCTCGCTGCTGAGCCCCGACGGCGACAACGGGTTCCCCGGGGCGCTGTCGGTGCACGTCACCTACGTCCTGCACGAGGGTGCGCTGACCGTCGAGTCGCTCGCCACGACCGACGCGGCGACGGTGCTGAACCTCACCAACCACTCCTACTTCAACCTCGCCGGCGACGGCTCCGGCACCGTCGACGGGCACCTGGTGCAGGTGCTCGCGGACCGGTTCCTGCCCGTCGACGGCACGGGCCTGCCGACCGGGGAGCTGCGTCCTGTGCAGGGCACCCCCTTCGACCTGCGCGAGCCGGTGGCCGTCGGCTCGCGCGTCGAGGCCGACGACGAGCAGCTGCTGCGCGGCAAGGGGTTCGACCACTGCTACGTGCTCTCCGACGAGCCGGGCGGCACGCGCTCGCAGAGCCTGGCCGCCCGGGTGGAGGAACCCGTCTCCGGCCGCGTGCTGGAGGTGTGGACCGACCAGCCGGGCCTGCAGCTCTTCACCGGCGGCTCGCTGGCCGGCACCCTCGTCGGCAAGAGCGGCGTCGCCTACGGGCCGCGCGCCGGCCTGGCGCTGGAGGCGCAGGGCCTGCCCGACGCCCCCAACCACCCGGAGTTCCCGAGCACGGTGCTGCGCCCGGGCGAGGAGTTCCGCAGCGTCACGGAGTTCCGGTTCCGGACCGCCGGGTGACCAGCGCGGCCGCCAGCGCGGTCGTCGCCGGGACGGTGAGCGCGAGCGCCGCGCCGCCGACGGCGGTGCGCACGACCTCGGTGGCGATCGCCGAGCCGGTCACCACCTGCCCCAGCGGCTGGGAGTACAGCTCGACCAGCAGCAGCGTCGGCAGCGCGGCGCCGGCGTAGGCGAAGGCCACGGTGTAGACGGTCGAGGCCAGGTGGTCGCGCCCCACGCGCATGCCGGCCGCGAACAGCGTGCGGAAACCGGCGGAGGGGTCCGCGGCGCGCAGCTCCCACACGGCCGCGGCCTGGGTGATCGTCACGTCGTTGAGCAGCCCGAGCGCGGCCACGAGCGTCCCGGCGAGGACGACCCCGCGCAGGTCGATCGCCCCGGTGAGGACGGTGACGGTGTAGGAGTTCTCGTCGTCCAGGCCCTGCAGGTGCGCGGCGTCCACGGCGAGCACGGCGACGGCGGCCGTCACCAGCAGCCCCGCCACCGTCCCCAGGAACGCGACGGTGGTGCGCGCGGAGACCCCGTGCGTCAGGTAGAGCACGACCCCCATGACGGCCGTCGCCGAGCTGAGGCCGACGACGACGGCGTCCTCCTGCGCCAGCAGCGCCGGCAGCACGTGGTAGGCGATGGCGAGGCCGCCGAGCCCGAGGCCGACGAGGGCGGCCAGGCCGCGCCGGCGCCCCACCGCGACGGTGAGCAGCACGAAGACGGCGACGGCGACCGCCAGCGGCACCCGCCGGTCGACGTCCTCCCACGCGTACGTGCTCGCGCCGCCGTCCTCGCCGGGGTAGCGGGTGAGGACCACCCGGTCCCCGCGCCCCAGGCCGCCGTGCACGACGGCCGCGGGCACCGGCACGGTCGCCGAGCCGCCGCCGTCGAGGGCGACGGTGACGTCCGGGCACTCGACGGTCTGCGGCAGCGTGCCGTCGGGCAGCCGCTCCTCGGCGATCTCGCCGCGGCAGGTGCGCATCGTCGTGGCCGTCACCTCGCCGCGCACCGGCTGCGCGCCGACGTAGCCGGTGTCGGCGCTGGGCACCTCGCGCGGCCAGGTCGCGGCGATGCCGCCGGCCGCGGCGAGCAGGACCGCGACGACGACGACGAGCAGCGTGCGGCGCACGCGCGCGGGCAGCGGGGCGGGCGGCGGAGCGC
>NZ_JAAALL010000377.1 GCF_009906315.1 Kineococcus vitellinus
CCCCCGCCGCGCTGCGCACGCAGCTGGCGCGCTCGGGCCCGCAGGTCCCGCTCTCGCGGACGGTCTCCTCGCAGCTGTCGCGGCTGGGGGTGACCTGCAGCCTGGTCCTCGTCGCCGAGCACGAGCGCCTCGTGCGGCGCGCGCTGCCGCCGGCGGCCCTGCGCCGGCTCATGGCCGAGCACACCGCCGAGCACACCGCCGAGCACACTCCCGAGCGCAGCGCCGAGCACGCCGCGGAGTGCGCGGGCGAGGCCCGGGGCTAGGAGGAGGGCTGCGGCAGGGGGACGCGCGACCAGACGGTCTTGGCCGGGTCCCCCTCGTGCGGGCGCACCCCCCACTCGGAGCTCAGCAGCTCCACCAGGCGCACCCCCCGGCCGCCGACGGCGTCGGGGCGGGCCTCCACCTGCCGGGGCAGGTGGTGGCCGCCGTCGCTGACCGAGACGACCACCCCGTCGTCGGCGTCGCAGTCGAGCGCCAGCGCGATCGGCGGGCCGCCGTGGCGCACGGCGTTGCTCACGAGCTCGCTGACGACGATCTGCGCGGCCACCAGCGCGGCGTCGGCGTGGTCGTGGCACCAGTGCTCGTCGAGGAAGCGCCGGGCCAGGCGCGCCGAGGAGGGGTGGACGGGGAGGGGGGTCTGCGCCCGCGGGCTGGAGCTGCACACGCGCACATCCTCGCCGCTGCCGGCCCTCCCGGCCCGCCGGGACGCCGGCCCGCCCCGCCGGGACGGCCGGCGGGCACCCGCCGCCGCCGGCCGGGCACGCACCGCCACCGAGGGGCGCACCCGCCCGCGCGCACTGGCACACTCGCCGACGTGACCGCTCTCCCCGCCCCGCGCACCCGTCCGGCCGTGGCCCGCCTCGTCGACCACACCCTGCTCAAGCCGGAGGCGAGCGCCGCCGACGTGGCCGCCCTGTGCGAGGAGGCGCGCTCGCTGGGCGTGCTGGCCGTCTGCGTGTCCCCCTCGATGCTGCCCGTCGACGGCGAGGGCCTGGTGGTGGCGACCGTCTGCGGGTTCCCCTCCGGCAAGCACACCAGCGCCGTGAAGGCCGCCGAGGCCGCCGCCGCCGTGCAGGCCGGCGCCGACGAGGTGGACATGGTCATCGACGTGGGCGCCGCGCTGGCCGGGGAGGTCGACGCGGTGCGCGAGGACATCGCCGCCGTGCGCACCGCGGTCCCCGCGCCCACCGTGCTGAAGGTCATCGTCGAGTCCGCCGCCCTGCCCGACGACGTCCTCGTCGCGGTGTGCCGGGCGGCGGAGGAGGCGGGCGCGGACTTCGTGAAGACGTCCACCGGCTTCCACCCCGCGGGCGGGGCCACCGTCCACGCCGTGCAGCTCATGGCCGCCACCGTCGGCGGCCGGCTGGGGGTCAAGGCGAGCGGCGGGATCCGCACCACCGAGGCCGCGCTGGCCATGCTCGACGCCGGCGCGACGCGGCTGGGGCTGTCCGGCAGCGCGGCCGTCCTGGCCGGCCTGGAGGACGCGCGGTGAGCCAGGAGAACGGCATCGAGTGCTGGCTGACCGACATGGACGGGGTGCTCGTCCACGAGGAGCACGCCCTGCCGGGGGCCGCGGAGTTCCTGCAGCGCCTGGCCGACTCCAGCCGCCGGTTCCTGGTGCTGACGAACAACTCGATCTTCACCCCGCGCGACCTGGCGGCCCGCCTCTCGCGCAGCGGCATCGAGGTGCCCGAGGAGAACATCTGGACCTCGGCGCTGGCGACGGCCGACTTCCTGGCCCGGCAGATGCCGGGCGGGTCCGCGTACGTCATCGGCGAGTCGGGCCTGACGACCGCGCTGTACGAGGCCGGGTACACCACGACCGACACCGACCCGGACTACGTGGTCCTCGGCGAGACGCGCACGTACTCCTTCGAGGCCATCACCAGGGCGATCCGCCTGGTGGAGGCCGGTGCCCGGTTCATCGCCACGAACCCCGACGCCACCGGGCCCTCCAAGGAGGGTTCCCTGCCGGCGACGGGGTCCGTGGCCGCGCTCATCACCCGGGCCACGGGCGCCGAGCCGTACTTCGTCGGCAAGCCGAACCCGATGATGTTCCGCTCGGCGATGAACCGCATCGAGGCGCACTCGGAGACCACCGCGATGATCGGCGACCGCATGGACACCGACGTCGTCGCGGGCATCGAGGCGGGTCTGCGCACGTTCCTCGTGCTCACCGGCTCGACGAGGGCGGAACAGGTCGAGCGCTTCCCGTTCCGCCCCCACCGCGTCGTCGACGGCATCCGCGACCTCGTCGACCTGATCTGAACCGACCTGGTCCGAACCGGCCGGGGTGGCGCTGGGGCCCTCAGACCTCCGCGCCGAGCACGTGCGCCATCACCCGGTGCCCGCGCGCCTCGGAGTGCCGGCTCTGGCGCTCCAGCGCGCGCGAGAGCAGCAGGTGCGCGTACGCGTCGGAGGGGCTGCGCCGCACCAGGTCCCGCGCCTGCTCCTCGGCCTTGACGAGCATCGCGGCGGAGAAGTAGGAGCGCGCCAGCAACTCGCGCAGCGAGCGGTCGTCGGGGTGGCGCTCCACGAGGGGTTCCAGCGAGCGGACGGCGTCGGTGTAGCGGCGGTCGTCGAAGGCGCTCCGGGCGATCTCGAAGGTCAGCAGGTCCATGTCCACGGAGGCTGGAACGCCGCCGCGCGCACGCCGATTCCGCGGGCCCGCCGGGGCCGGGCGCCTCAGGCCCAGCCGAGCTCGTGCAGCCGCTCGTCGTCGATGCCGAAGTGGTGGGCGATCTCGTGCACGACGGTGATCCGCACCTCCGCGACCACCTCGTCGCGGTCGGCGCAGACCGCGAGCGTGGGGCGGCGGAAGACGGTGATGCGGTCCGGCAGCGAGCCGGCCGCCCACCAGGTGCCGCGCTCGGTCAGCGGGGTGCCCTCGTACAGGCCCAGCAGGTCCGGCGGCATCCCCGCGGGCGGCTCGTCCTCCACGAGGACGACGACGTCGTCCATCGCGCGCGCCAGCTGCTCGGGCACGGAGTCGAGGGCGTCGGCGACGGCCTCCTCGAACTCCTCCTCGCTCAGGAGCGCCACGCCGGTTCCGGCCGGCGGCGCGAGTCGACCTCGCGCACGGGCCGGCGCAGCACCCGCAGCCGCTCCACGACGACGGCGTCGACGCCGACGGGCGCCTCGCTGACCAGGGCCGAGCCGGTGTGCACGTGCAGCAGGACGAGGTCGCGGGCGAACGCGGCGTCCTCGGCGCGCACGGTCTCCAGGTGCACGATCCCCGAGCCGCCCGCCCAGGGCCGCGTGCCGCTGGGGCAGCGGCGGTGCGCGATGACGGTCACCCGGTAGCGCTGCATGCACGCATCGTGTCGCGGTGGGCACCGCCTGTCGAGCACCCCGTCTCAGCTCCGTCTCAGCAGCAGCGCGAGGAGACCGTCGCGGCCCGGGCGTCGGCCCGGCGGCGCTCGAAGTCCCGCCGGCTCAGCGGCGGGTGCCCGTGCTCGGCGCAGCCGGCCAGGTAGGCCTCCCAGCGCGCCCGCTACGCCGACGCGCTCGCGGCCGGGGAGGTCCTGGCGCCGGCGCAGGAC
>NZ_JAAALL010000378.1 GCF_009906315.1 Kineococcus vitellinus
GTCCTGACCGGTGCGGCGGCCGCCTCCGCCGCCGTCGCGCTGCTGCCGCAGTGGACCGGCCTGGCGGGCACCACCCCCTTCGCCCAGGCCGTGGCCTTCCGGCTGCCCCTGGGCCTGGGGATGGGCGCCCTCGCCGCGGCGGCGGGGCTCGCGCTGCGGTGGCGGCCGGGGCGGCGGCTGCTGCTGCCCGCCGCGACCCTGCTGGCCGTGGCCGCCGCGGGGTCGCTGGCGACGACGCTGACCCGGGGGCTGGGCGCGGGCGCGCTGCCGCCGGCGCAGCCCGGGGACGTGACGGTCCTGGCCGCCAACGTCCTGCACGTGAGCGCCGACCCCGCCGACGTGGCGCGCCTGGCGGTGCGGGCGGGCGCGGACGTGCTCGCGCTGCCGGAGGCCGACCGCGCCTACGCCGACGACGTGGCCGCCCGGGTGCGGGCCGCCTCCGGCACCCGGCTGCAGGTCCTCTTCACCCCCGACCGCGTCGGCCGCCCCGGGGAGGGCACGGCCCTGCTGGTCTCCGAGCGGCTGGGGGAGTACCGCGCCACCGGCGAGCTGTCCGGCGGCGTGCGCGCGGTCGTCACCGCCGCACCCGTCGCCGGTCCCGGGCCCGTGCTGGCCGCCGCGCACACGGCCGCCCCGGTGCCGGACCTGGTGGCCGACTGGCGCCGGGAGGTGCGGGCCGTCGTCGACTGGTGCGCGGCCACCCCCGGCGCGCTGGTGGCCGGCGACCTCAACGCGACCCTGGACCACCCGGCGCTGCGGCTGCGGGGCACGTGCGTGGACGCCGGGCAGCAGACGGGCACCGCCGCGCACGGCACCTGGCCGCGCCGGGTGCCGGCCGCCCTGGGCGCCACCATCGACCACGCGCTGGCCGACGGCGCGTCCTGGCGGGCCGTCGGCAGCCGCGTGGAGGTGGTGCGCGGCAGCGACCACCGGGCGCTGCTGGTGCGCTGGCGCCCGGTCGGCTGACCCGCCGGGAGCGCGCACCGGGCGGGACGCGCCGTGCTGGTGCGCCCGCGCCGGGCGACGGTGCTGCTCCGTCGGGGCGAACCTGCCCGGCGCGGTCCGCGAGTTCCGCGGATCGCCCCCGGGCAGGAGGTTGAGAGCCGTAGGGTCTGGTCTCGGTCGTCGCTCGTCCCCCCTCGTGCGAGATCGACCTCAGCGTCGTCGCCGGTCCCCCCGCCGGCGGCGGCGCGTCCTGCCACCCCCGCCCGGCCACCGCTGGAGCACCGCTGGAGCACCGCTGGAGCACCGCCCGGCGGCCGGCGGATCGCGTGTCGGCCGCCCCTCCCGCTGCACGCGCCCGCGCGAGTCCCTAGGGTTCTCCCCGGCACACCGGCACCCGCGCGGTGGCAGGAGGAGGAAGCGATGACCACCCTGGACGACCGCCCCGTCGGTGCGCCCGAGCGCTCGATCGGCCAGCTCGTGGCCGACGCCACCAAGGACGTCTCCGAGCTCGTGCGCTACGAGGTCGCCCTCGCCAAGGCCGAGATCACGGCCGACGTCAAGAACGGCGCCCTGGGCGGCGCGCTCTTCGCGGTGGCCGGCGTCTTCGGCTTCGTCGCCTTCGTCTTCCTCGGCGTGACCGTCGCCTACGCCCTCGTGGAGGGCGCCGGCTGGCCGGTCTGGCTCTCCTTCCTCGTCGTCGCCGTCGCGATGCTCGCCGTCGCCGGTGCCCTCGCGGCCGTCGGCTTCGGCCGCCTCAAGCAGGTCCGCCCGCCGGAGCGCACCATCCGCACCTCCAAGGACACCGTCGCCGCGATCAAGGCGGCCGCCAGCGGCAAGCCGGTCGCCAAGACCATCGCCGCCGGCCCGGGCGCCACGCCCACGACCACCGGCGCCACCCGCATCGGGCACTGACCCCCGGCGCGCGCGGCGTGTCGGGCGGGGCGGCGGCCGACGTCTCCGCGGTCCTCGTCGAGGGCCCCTGGCGGCACCGGCTCGTCGCCGCGCACGGCGCGCGCTTCCACGTCGCCGAGCTCGGCAGTGGCCCGCTGGTGCTGCTGCTGCACGACTTCCCGCAGTTCTGGTGGGCGTGGCGCTCGCAGCTGGTCGCCCTCGCCTCCGCGGGCTACCGGGCGGTCGCGATGGACCTGCGCGGCTACGGCGCCTCCGACAAGCCGCCCCGCGGCTACGACACCCCCACCTCGGCCGCCGACGTCGCCGCCGTCGTGCGCGCCCTCGGCGAGCGCGACGCCGTCGTCGTCGGCCACGGCGTCTCGGGGCGCACCGCGTGGGCGCTGCCGGTGCTGCACCCCGAGCAGGTGCGCGGCATCGTCGTCGTCGGCGCCGCCCACCCCTCGCTGACGCGCCGGGTCCTGCTGGACCGCGTCCTCGACGGCCCGCGCGAGGGCCTGGGCACCACCGGCGCGGCGCTGCTGCGCCAGCTGCCGCTGCTGCCCGAGCGCCGCCTGCTGGCCGGCGACGGCGTCGAGCGGGTGCTGCGCGCCTGGTCGGGCCCGGGCTGGCCGCTCCCGCAGGACGTCGCCCGCTACGCCGAGGCCGTCCGCGTCCCCTTCGTCGCGCACTCGGCGCTGGAGTACCACCGCTGGATCGCGCGCTCGGCGCTGCGCGCCGACGGCCGCCGCTTCGCCGCCGCGCTGCGCGCCGGGGTGCGGGTCCCCGTGCTGCAGGTGCGCGGCGAGCTGGACCCGACCGTCTCGCTGCGCGCCCTGGACGCCGGCGCCGACCACGCCCACGGCCCGCACCGCGCCGTCGAGGTCCCCGACGTGGGGCACTACGTGCCCGAGGAGGCGCCGGACCGGATGGCCTCCCTGCTCACCGGCTGGCTCGCCCGCTGGTGAGCGGGGAGACGGGTGCGCCGGCGGGTGCGGGGCCTCACTCGCTCGTGCAGGCCCCGGTGCCGACCCGCCCGCCGCCGGCCGCGGCCTCGGCGAGCACCTCGTCCAGCTCCGCCGGCGTCAGCGCGTAGCCGGTGTTCGCGTCGTCCAGGGACTTGGCGAAGACCACCCCGGCGACCTCGCCGTCCTCGGTGAGCAGCGGACCGCCGGAGTTGCCCGGCTGCACGGTGCCGTTGACGGAGTACACCTCGCGCACCACGTCGGCGGTGTCGTGGATGTCGCGGCCCTGCGCCTGCAGCACCTGGCGCACCCGGGCCGTGGCCAGCACGAACGGCCCGTCGAGCGGGAAGCCGGCGACGACCGCGGCGTCCCCGCGCTGCAGCGCCCCGCTGCGCGGCAGCGGATCGGCCCGCAGCTCCGGCACGTCGAGGACGGCGAGGTCCAGGGCCGGGTCGTAGGCCACCACCGTCGCCGGGTAGCGCCGGCCCACGCCCTGCGGCTGCACCAGGGGGTCCTCGACGCCCGCGACGACGTGGGCGTTGGTCACCACGCGCGCCGAGCCGCCGGCGCGGGCCGCGACGAACCCGCTGCCCTCCAGCCCGCGCTCGCAGGAGCGCGCCACCCCGGTGACCTTGACGATCCCCGGCTGCGCGGCCCGCAGCCCGGCGGTGTCCGGCACCGCGGGGGCGGGCCGCGCAGCCGGGGATCGTCAAGGTCACCGGGGTGGCG
>NZ_JAAALL010000379.1 GCF_009906315.1 Kineococcus vitellinus
GCTAGCGGGCCGGCCGGCCCGCTAGCCGCCCCAGGGGGCGCCGAAGCGCCCGTCGTGCGCGGTGTCGGCCAGCGTGCGCCGGTGCCGCAGCGAGGGCCGCGACCGCTCGTCGGGCGCCGGGTGGCCGAGGCTGACGACCCCCACCACGCGCCGGTCGGCGGGCACGCCGAAGGCCGCGCGGACCGCCTCGTGCGCCGCCGAGGGCACCCCGAACAGGCACGCGCCGAGCCCGGCGTCCACCGCCGCGAGCAGCAGCAGCAGCCCGGACATCCCGGTGTCCACGTCCGGCCAGGGCACCTGCCAGGTGGCGGCGTCGCGGTCGGGGCCGGGCTTGTCGGGGCGCGCGTAGCGGGCCGCGTAGGCGCCCGGGTCGGCCAGCAGCACCACGAGCACCGGCGCTGAGCGCATCCCCGCCAGCCAGCCGCCCGCCGCCGCGTCCGCCGCGCCGGTCCGGTCCCGCGTCGTGAGGTCCCAGAAGAGGTCGCGGTCGGCGGCCCGGCGCAGCACGAGCAGGTCGCGGCCCTGGCTGTTGCCCGCGCTCGGCGCCCGCAGCGCCGCCCCGAGCACCTCCGCCAGGACCTCCTCGTCGACGGCCCGCCCGTCGTAGCGGCGCACCATCCGCCGCGCCCGCAGCACCCGCCCAAAGTCCACCCCGCCATCCTGCCGCGACCTCCCGGTCGTGATCTTCCACGGTGCACCGCGGAAGATCACGACCGGAGGGGTGGGCGCGGGACCACCGGGCGCGCCGGGCGGACCGCCCTAGGATCGTGACCATGCCGCTGCCGCCCGTGGGGTACCCGACCCGGTGGGAGGCCGACGTGGCCCTGCGCGACGGGGGGACGGCGCACGTGCGCCCCATCCGGCCCTCGGACGCCGAGGGCGTGGCCGACTTCCACTCCCGGCAGTCCGAGGAGTCGCGCTACCTGCGCTTCTTCGCCCCCATGCCGCGGCTGTCCCAGCGCGACCTGGCCCGCTTCACCCAGGTCGACCACGTCGACCGGGTCGCCCTCGTGGCCACCGTCGGCGACGACATCGTCGGCATCGCCCGCTTCGACGCCGCGCCCGTGCGCCCCGGCCGCCCCCGCTCCGCCGAGGTCGCCTTCAACATCTCCGACGCCCACCAGGGCCGCGGGCTGGGCTCGGTGCTGCTGGAGCACCTGGCGGCCGCCGCCCGCGAGCGCGGCATCCGCCGCTTCACCGCCGACGTCCTGCCGCAGAACGCCAAGATGATCGGCGTCTTCCGCGAGGCCGGCTTCGAGGTGCGCCAGGGCTACTCCGACGGCGTCCTGGAGGTCTCCTTCGACATCGACCCCACCGAGCGCTCCATCGACGTCATGCGCGCGCGCGAGCAGCGCGCCGAGGCCCGCAGCGTCGCCGCGCTGCTCACCCCCTCCTCCGTCGTCGTCGTCGGCGCCCGCCGCACCCCCGGCACGGTGGGCCACCGGCTGCTCGCCGACCTCGTCGGCGGCGGCTTCGCCGGGCGGGTCCACGCCGTCAACGCCGCCGGCGCCGGGCAGGAGCTGCTCGGCGTGCCGCTGCTGGCCTCGGTGCGCGAGGTGCCGGCCCCCGTCGACCTCGCCGTCATCGCCGTGCCGCCCGCGGCCGTCATCGACACCGTCGCCGACTGCGCCGCCGTGGGAGTGCGCGGGCTCGTCGTCGTCTCCAGCGGCTTCGCCGAGACCGGCCCCGAGGGCGCCGCGCTGCAGCGCGAGCTCGTGCGCATCGCCCGCGCCAACGGCATGCGCGTGGTGGGCCCCAACTCCTTCGGCGTCGTCAACACCGACCCCGCGGTGCGGCTGAACGCCTCGCTGGCCGAGGAGGTGCCCGCCCGCGGGCGCTTCGGGCTCTTCAGCCAGTCCGGGGCGCTGGCCGTCACCGTCCTCGACTCCGCGCAGCGGCGCGGGCTGGGCATCTCCACCTTCGTCTCCGCCGGCAACCGCGCCGACGTCTCCGGCAACGACCTCATGCAGTTCTGGCAGGACGACGAGGGCACCGCGGCCGTCGGCCTGTACCTGGAGAGCGTGGGCAACCCCCGCAAGTTCAGCCGCGTGGCGCGCGCCCTGGCCCGCCGCAAGCCCGTCGTGGTCGTCAAGTCCGGCGCCTCCGGGTTCGGGGTGCCGCCCGGGCACGCCGTGCGGCGCTCGCGGGTGCCCTTCGAGGTCGTCGACAGCATGCTGCGCCAGGCCGGCGTCGTCCGCGTGGAGAACGTCCACCAGCTCTTCGACGTCGCCCAGGTCGCCGTCGACCAGCCGCTGCCGCAGGGCTCGCGCATCGCCGTCGTCGGCAACTCCGACGCCCTGGGCACCCTGGCCGCCGACGCCTGCGTCAGCTGGGGCCTGCAGGTGGTGCACGGACCCGTCAACACCCACCCCGAAGCCGGCGCCGACGTCTTCACCGAGGCGCTGCGTGCCGCCTTCGCCGACCCCGAGGTCGACGCCGTCGTCGCCAGCTGGGTGCCGCCCACGGCCACCGTGGACGCGGCCGTGGCGGCCGCCGTCGCCCGCACCGCCGCCGAGGGCGCCAAGACGTGCGTCACGTGCTTCCTCGGCACCCGCTCGGTCTCGGCGGCCCTGGCCGGCACCCCCGAGGGCGCCGACCTGCCCTCCGTGCCCTCCTTCCCGACCCCCGAGGACGCCGTGCGGGCGCTGGCGTCGGTGGTGCGCTACGCCGAGTGGCTGCGCAAGGACCGCGGGCACCCCGTGGCCCCCGCCGGCGTCGACCTCGCCCGCGCCCGCGCCGTCGTCGAGGCCGCGCTCGCCGAGCGCCCCCAGGGCGGCCGGCTGGGCCGCGAGGCCCGCGGCGCGCTGCTGGCGGCCGTGGGCGTGCCGCTGCTGGCGCGCGCGGAGGTCGCCTCGGTGACCGAGGCCGTGGAGGCCGCCGAGCGCTTCGGCTACCCGGTGGCCCTCAAGACCGTCGGCGAGGAGCTCTCCGGCCGCCAGGACCTGCGCGGCATCCGCCTGGGGCTGGCGGGCCCCGAGGCGCTGCGCGGCGCCGTCGACGAGATGCGCAGCGTCTTCGGCGACGCCGCCCGCACCCTCGCGGTGCAGCCGATGGCGCCGCTGGGGGTGCCCTGCCTGGTGCGCAGCACCGAGGACCCCCTCTTCGGCCCGGTGATCTCCTTCGGCGTCGAGGGCGACCCCATCGACCTCATGGGCGACGTCGCCTACCGCATCCCCCCGCTCACCGACGTCGACGTCGCCGACCTCGTGCGCTCGGTGAAGGCCGCGCCCAAGCTCTTCGGCCACCGCGGCGCCCCGCCGCTGGACGCCGACGCCCTCGAGGACGTCGTGGCGCGCGTCGCGGTCCTGGCCGACGCGGTGCCGGAGATCGCCGAGCTGCGGCTGTCGCCGGTCCTCGTCGCCGAGCGCGGCGTCACCGTCCTGGACGCCGTGGTGCGCGTGGCCGCGCCGCTGGGGCGCGCCGACCCCGACCGGCGCACGCTGCCCGACTGAGGCGCGGGGGCGAGCGGCCCGAGGGGCGCAGGGGGCCCGGGGGAGCGGCGG
>NZ_JAAALL010000037.1 GCF_009906315.1 Kineococcus vitellinus
ACGCCGCCCCGCCACCGCCGGGGAGACCACCGCGGACAGCCCGTGGCCGGTGCGCCTGCTGGCGGCCAAGATGGACGCCTACATCGCGAGGATGCCGTGGACCTGGGTCGAGGGCCAGGTGGTGCAGGTCAACGACCGGCCCGGCTCCTCGGTCGTCTTCGTCACCCTGCGCGACGCCGACACCGACATGTCGATGCCCGTGACGATCGCCCGGCGGGTGCTCGGGCGGCTGCGCGAGGCGCTGCCGGACGGGCTGGCCCACGGCACCCGCGTCGTCGTGCACGCCCGGCCGGAGTTCTTCGCCAAGCGCGGCAGCCTCAGCCTCGCCGCCGACGACGTGCGCCCCGTCGGGGTCGGCGAGCTGCTGGCCCGGCTGGAGCACCTCAAGCGGCTGCTGGGCGCCGAGGGCCTCTTCGACGCCGGGCGCAAGCGGCCGCTGCCCTTCCTGCCGCGCGTGGTGGGCCTGGTCTGCGGGCGCGCCAGCGCCGCCGAGCGCGACGTCGTCGACAACGCCCGGCTGCGCTGGCCGGCCGTGCGCTTCGAGGTCCGCGAGGTCGCCGTGCAGGGCCCGCACGCCGTGACCGAGGTCAGCGCCGCCCTGGCCGAGCTGGACGCCGACGAGGCCGTGGAGGTCATCGTCGTCGCCCGCGGGGGCGGCAGCGTCGAGGACCTGCTGCCCTTCAGCAACGAGGCCCTCGTGCGCGCGGTCGCCGCCACCCGCACGCCCGTCGTCTCCGCCATCGGCCACGAGGTGGACGGCCCCCTGCTGGACCTGGTCGCCGACGTGCGCGCCTCCACCCCCACCGACGCCGCCCGCCTGGTCGTGCCCGACGTCGCCGAGGAGCTGGCGCAGCTGGAGCAGCTGCGCGAGCGCGCCCGCCGCGCCGTCGAGGGCCACCTGGAGCGCGAGCAGCGCGTCGTGGCCGCCCTGCGCAGCCGCCCGGTGCTGGCGGCCCCCGGCGTCCTCGTGGGCGCGCGGCGGGCGGAGGTCGGCGAGCTGCGCGAGCGTTCCCGGCGCGCCCTGTCCGCCGCGCTGCGGGGCGCGGCCGTCGAGGTGGACCACCTGCGCACGAGCGTGCGCGCCCTCTCGCCCCGCTCGACGCTGCTGCGCGGCTACGCCGTCGTGCAGGCCGTGGGCGGCGCGGGCGGTCAGCTCGCCGACGTCGTGCGCCGCCTGGAGGCCGGGGGCACCGGCCTGGAGGAGGCGCTGGCGCTGTGGGAGCGCGGCGAGGCCCTCGCGGACCGCTGCGAGCAGTGGCTGGACGGCGCCCGGGCCCGGCTGGGCGCGGCGCGCGCCGGCGCCGCGGGCGGCGGGGACGAGGAGGAGGCCGAGGAGGGCTGAGGAGGGCTGGGCGCCTCAGCCGGCCGCGGGGGCTCCCCAGGTGGAACCGGTCGCGGCCCAGCCGGCCTCGGTCGCGGTGACCAGCTCGGCGAGCACGTCGTAGCCGCTCTCCCCGGTGGCGACCACGGTCAGCCCCTCCTGGGTGCGCACGAGGCTGTGCCGGCCGCGGTCCTCCTGCAGGTAGCGCTCCCAGTCCCGGCCGCCGACGACCTGCCCGCCGTCGGCGTCGCCGCCGGCGGTCTGGGCCTTCAGCCACGCCGGCGTGGTGTCGCGGGCCACCTCGACGGCCACGTACTCGCCCTCGTCGGTGCGGTAGCCCACGTGCCAGGTGAGCACGGCGTCGGTGGAGCGGTTGACCTCCGCGGAGGTCGGCGTCCAGCCGTCCAGGCCGGTCGGCACCGGCGGGGTGAACGACAGCCGCGCGGCGGCGCCGGAGGCGGCGTTGGGCACGTCCGCCGGGGGCTGCTCGATGGCGTTGGGCCGCGGCAGCAGCCACACGACGACGGCCACGAGGGCGAGGATGACGGCCATCGAGATGACCATCGACTGCACGTTCCCGGCGTGCCGGGTGCGCGGGACGCCGCGCGGGTCCTCACCGGCGGCCGGGCTCGCAGGTGCGTCGGGCGAAGGACCGGTCGTGCTCACGCCCCCATGGTGACGGATAGCATCGGCGACCGACGACGCGCGTCGCCCGCAGGTCACCCCGGAGGTTGCCCATGTCCCAGTCCTCGTCCCTGGTGCCCCCGGCGCTCGCCGTCGCCGACGAGGCCCCCGACCGCAACCTGGCCATGGAGCTGGTCCGGGTCACCGAGGCCGCCGCGATGGCCGGGGGGCGCTGGGTCGGCCGCGGGGAGAAGAACAAGGCCGACGGCGCCGCCGTGAACGCCATGCGCAAGCTCATCGGCACGGTGAGCATGAACGGCACCGTCGTCATCGGCGAGGGCGAGAAGGACGACGCCCCGATGCTCTACAACGGCGAGCGCGTCGGCGACGGCACCGGCCCCGAGTGCGACGTGGCGGTCGACCCCATCGACGGCACCACCCTCACCGCCCGCGGCATGCCGAACGCGGTGGCCGTCCTGGCCGTCGCCGAGCGCGGCACCATGTACGACCCGAGCGCGGTCTTCTACATGGACAAGCTGGCCGTGGGCCCGGAGGCCGCCGACGTCGTCGACATCCGGCTGCCGGTGCGCGAGAACGTCCGCAAGCTGGCCAAGGCCAAGGGCCGCTCGGTGGAGGACGTGACGGTCTGCATCCTGGACCGCCCGCGCCACGCGCAGCTGGCGCAGGAGGTGCGCGAGGCCGGCGCCCGCATCAAGTTCATCACCGACGGCGACGTCGCCGGCGCGGTGATGGCCGCCCGCGAGGGCACCGGCGTGGACCTGCTGCTGGGCATCGGCGGCACGCCGGAGGGGATCATCACCGCCTGCGCCATGCACTGCATGGGCGGCGCCATCCAGGGCCGGCTGTGGCCGCGCGACGACGAGGAGAAGCAGAAGGCGCTCGACGCGGGCCACGACCTGGACGCCGTGCTCGACACCCAGACCCTCGTGGCCAGCGACAACGTCTACTTCGTCGTCACCGGCATCACCGAGGGCGAGCTGGTCTCCGGGGTGCGCTACCGCGGTGACACGATCACCACCTCCAGCATCGTCATGCGCTCCAAGTCGGGCACGATCCGCCGGGTGGAGAGCGAGCACAAGCTGTCCAAGCTCAAGGCCTACGCGGCGGTCGACTTCACGGGGCCGCGCTGATGGGCGACCCCCGCGCGCAGGACCGCGGGGGGCGCAGCCTCGTCATCGGCGAGGCCCTCGTCGACGTCGTCTCCACCGCCGGGTCGGAGCAGGCCGTCGAGCACCCGGGCGGCTCCCCGCTCAACGTGGCCTGCGGGCTGGGGCGCCTGGAGCACGACGTCGCGCTGCTGACGCGGGTGGGCGACGACGCGCACGGGCGGCTGCTGCGCGCGCACCTGGCGCAGGCCGGCGTGCGGCTGCTGCCGGGCGCGGTCGACGGCGACCCCACGTCGGTGGCCCGCGCGCTGCTGGACGCCGACGGCAAGGCGACCTACGAGTTCGACCTCGTGTGGCGGCTGCCGCGGGTGCAGGTGCCGGACGACGTCGACCTCGTGCACACCGGGTCGATCGGCGCGGCCGTCGCCCCGGGCGCCGACAGCGCGCTGGAGGTGCTGCGCGGGGTGCGGGGGCGGGTGACGACGAGCTACGACCCGAACGTGCGCACGGACTTCTTCGCCTCGCGCGAGGAGGCGCTGGCGCGGGTGGAGTCCTTCGTCGAGGCCGCCGACGTCGTCAAGGCCTCCGACGAGGACCTGGCCTGGCTGCTGCCCGGCGAGGACGCCGAGGCGGTCGCCCGGCGCTGGCAGGAGCGCGGTCCCGCGCTCGTCGTGGTGACCCGCGGCGGCGCGGGGGCCACCGCGGTCGCCGGGGCGGGCACGGTGCACGTGCCGGCGCCGCGCGTGGAGGTCGTCGACACCGTGGGCGCCGGGGACTCCTTCATGTCCGGCCTGCTGCACGCCCTGGCCGAGCACGACCTGCTCGGGGGCGCCGCGCTCCCGCGGCTGCGCCACCTGGGGCTGGGCACGCTGCAGGCGCTGGTGGGCACGGCCGTCGCCTCCGCCGCCGTCACCTGCTCGCGCGCCGGAGCCACCCCGCCCACGCGCGCGGAGCTGGCCGCCGCCCTCGCCGCAGCCCGCTGACCCCGCTGACACCGCTGCGGATCCCGCCCGTCACGCCGCCGCGCACCGCGGCGGCGCGGCGGGCGAGGTCGCCGCGCAGGGTCCCGGCCGCCCCGGCCACCGCCTCCGCCGCCCCGGCGACCGCGTCCGCGCCCCGGCCGAGGCGCTCGTGGCGGCGCAGCTCGTCGCGGTAGGTGCGCCGCAGCAGGGCCAGCCGGTCGGCGAGGCCGGGGACCAGCTCGCCCTCGGCGGGCGTCAGCACCAGCCGCACCGTGTGCCGCGTGGTGCGCTCCAGGCGCCGCTTGTAGTCCTCCTCGCCGCGCAGCAGGTCCAGCTCCCGGTAGCCCGAGAGCAGCGCGCGGCGGCGCACGCGCAGCAGCAGCAGCGTCCCGGGACCGGTGGCGGCGTAGCGGGCGCGGTAGGACTGCACGTACCCGTGCAGCGCGCGGGGCCCGGCCAGGCAGAGGGCGTAGGCGACGAGCTCGCCGTCCACCCGCAGCCCCGACAGCTGCACGACGCCGGCGGGCGCGGTGCGCAGCACCTCGGTCAGGGTCCGCCCGGACGCCCCGCGCCAGGGGTGGCGGCGGGTGCCGGCGCGCGGGTGGGCGGCGTCGACGTCGGCGAGCTCGGCGACGAGCTCCTCCAGGCGGTCCTCGGCGCTGTCCGGGTCGTCCTCGCGCAGCGCGGCCAGGTCGGCCAGCAGGTCGTCGACGACGACGAGCTCGCCGCGCTCGGCCAGCCGGCGCCACTGCCGGCGCTCCTCGTGGCGGGCGTGCCGGCCCAGCGCGGCGTCGTGGGCCTCGACGGTCCCCGGCAGCGGCACGGCGTGCACCGTCGCCTGCGGCAGCCGGCGCAGCGCGTAGCCGCGGGCGGCGGCCCACTCGGCCACGAGCAGCGGCAGCTCGCCCTCGGCCTGCACCTGCTCCAGGTCCAGCAGGGCCCCGGGCACCTCGCGCACGAGGCCGTCGAGGACGGCGGCCAGCAGGCGGGGCACCGGGACGCCGGCGCCCGGGTCGGCGAGGACGGCCGCGTAGTCGCTGCCGCCCGCCCCGAGGAAGGTGACGAGCGGGCGCGGACCGCCGAGGACGGCGAAGGCGCCGAAGGCCAGCAGCCTGCCGTCGCGGCGCACGCTGACCAGCAGCGGTTCACCGGCGCCGAGGTGGGCGTGGACGGCGCGCAGCCAGTCCGGGCCGGTGAAGGGGGGCTGACCGGCGCGGGCGGCGAGCACGCGCCACTCGGGCACGGGGGCCCCGGCCAGGCCGCGCCGGGCGCCGACCTGCAGCCCCTCGGCGGGGTCGCGCACGAGGACGGGAGCGCCCGAGCGGGTGGCCGGGACCGCGCCGACGGCGGGTGCGCCGCCCGTGACCGCACCGGCCAGCGCGTCGACCACGTGCACCCGCCCCCGTCCCGCCGCACCGCCCCCGTGGCGGACTCGTGGGCGTACGTTAACCGGGTCGCGGGCCCGCTCCGCGGAACCGCTCCACGCGTCGCTGGACTATCGCGCAGCGTGATCGGCCACTCACCCACAGCCCCCGCAGGCGGCTCCGGCGGTGATCTTCCACGGTGCACCGTGAAAGATCACCACCGGAGGGGCGGGGCCTCAGACGTGGGCGGGCGTCTGCGCGTTCTGGCTGCGGGCGCGCTCCAGGGAGCGCTTGCGCAGCACCTCGGCCTGCTGACCGATCTTGGCGGCCTTCTCCTCGTCGCGGGTGAGGTTGCGCCCGGAGACGGGGTCGAAGACGTGCATGCGCGTGGGCTGGAACCACAGCTGCGCGGTGTCGCCGTCGCGCACGGCGCTCATGGCGTCCAGCGTGACCACGAGCTGGCTGCGCATGCTCTCGCCGTCCAGCTCCCGGTCGAGCTCGGCCAGCTGCTCGCGCGTCTCGGCCGCGGCCTCGAAGGGCACGTAGGCGTACAGCTCGTTGCCCAGCCACTCGGTGACGTCGACCTGGGCCTGGAAGGTCACGGCGCCCGAGGGGGCGTCGGTGACCTCCGCGTCGTCGAAGTGCTCCGGGCGCACCCCGACGATGAGCAGCTTGCCGTCGTGCTCGGCGCCCACGGCCGCCGGCCGGGGCACCTCGCAGAAGGGCAGTTGGAGGCGGTCGCCGGCCACCCGCGCGGGCAGGAAGTTCATCGGCGGGGAGCCGATGAACCCGGCCACGAACAGGTTGACGGGCTGCTCGTACAGCTCGCGCGGGCTCGCGACCTGCTGCAGGACGCCCTTGCGCAGCACGGCCACCCGGTCGCCCAGCGTCATGGCCTCGGTCTGGTCGTGGGTGACGTAGAGCGTCGTGGTGCCCAGCGAGCGCTGCATGCGGGCGATCTCGGTGCGCATCTGCCCGCGCAGCTTGGCGTCCAGGTTGCTCAGCGGCTCGTCGAAGAGGAACGCCTTGGCGTCGCGGACGATGGCGCGCCCCATCGCGACGCGCTGGCGCTGGCCGCCGGACAGGTTCGCCGGCTTGCGGTCCAGGTGGTCGTTGAGCTCGAGCATGTCCGCCGCGCGCTGCACGCGCTCGCGGACCTCGCTCTCGGGCACCTTGGAGTGGTTCAGCCGCAGCGGGAAGGCGATGTTCTCCCCCACCGTCAGGTGCGGGTAGAGCGCGTAGTTCTGGAACACCATCGCCAGGTCCCGGTCGCGCGGTGCGAGGTCGTTGACGCGCTTGCCGTCGATGAGCAGGTCGCCGGAGGTGATGTCCTCCAGGCCGACGACCATGCGCAGCAGCGTCGACTTCCCGCATCCGGAGGGGCCGACGAGGATGACGAACTCGCCGTCGGCGATGTCCAGGCTCACGTCGTTGACGGCCGGGAAGCCGTCCCCGTACTTCTTGACGATGTTCTTCAGCTCGATGCGGGACATGCCATCAACCCTTCACGGCGCCGTTGGTGAGACCCGCGACGATCCGGCGCTGGAAGATCAGCGCCAGGGCGACGACGGGGATGGTGACGATGACGGCCGCCGCCGAGATGGCGCCGGTCGGCTGGACGAAGTAGCTGGACCCGGTGAAGCTCGACAGCGCCGCCGGCACCGGCTGCGCCCGGGAGGTCGAGGTCAGCGAGAGCCCGAAGACGAAGTCGTTCCAGGCGATGAAGAACGCGATGATCGCGGTGGTGAAGACCCCCGGCGCGGCCAGCGGGACGATGACCTTGCGGAAGGCCTGCCAGCTGGTGGCGCCGTCGACCTGGGCCGCCTGCTCCATGTCCCACGGGATGCCGCGGAAGAACGCCGACATCGTCCAGATGGAGATGGG
The DNA here is from genome assembly GCF_009906315.1 of Kineococcus vitellinus. Classification (GTDB taxonomy): domain Bacteria; phylum Actinomycetota; class Actinomycetes; order Actinomycetales; family Kineococcaceae; genus Kineococcus; species Kineococcus vitellinus. The sequence goes on from NZ_JAAALL010000037.1 coordinate 7,283, forward strand.
CAGCGTCAGCGCCAGGTAGGGGATGATGAGGCCGGGGATCGTGTCGTAGAGGCCGACCTGGCGCCACAGGTTGAACAGCGGCGTCACCATCGTGATGACCGGGAAGACGGCCACGGCCAGCGCCGAGGTGAGCACCAGCCGCTTGCCGGGGAAGTCCAGGCGGGCGATCGCGTACGCCGCGAACATCGCCAGCACGACGGCGATGAGGGTGGCGATCAGGCAGGTGATGATCGAGTTGCGCAGCGCCGGCAGGAACAGGTCCGAGCCGTTGCCGGCGAAGATCTCGTCGTAGTTGGCCCAGGTCGCGTCGGAGGGGAAGAACTTCTTGTCCGACAGCGCCGCCTCGGACTTGAAGCTCATCGACACGATGTAGGCCACCGGGATGACGGCGTACAGGACGATGAGGAGAGCGCCGACGTACCAGGCGGTCTTCTCCTTGGTGGACATGGCACCCATCAGCCTTCTCCCCTCGCTCGGGCCAGGTCGACCTTGAACCCCTTGATCGCCACGAAGCAGATCAGCAGGACGCAGACGAACAGCAGGACCGACACCGCCGAGCCGAGACCGATCTCCAGGCGGCTGATGGTCTGGTTGTAGGCCACCGACGAGACCGTCTCCGTCCCGGCGGCGCCGTTGGTCATGATGTAGACGTTGTCGAAGATGCGGAACGCGTCGAGCGCGCGGAACAGCAGGGCCACCATGATGGAGGCCTTCATGTTCGGCAGCGTCACCCGCCACAGCCGCTCCCAGGCCGTCGCCCCGTCGACCTTCGCGGCCTCGGTCATGTCCGAGGGCACCTGCGCCAGGCCCGCCAGCAGCAGCAGCGAGATGAACGGGGTCGTCTTCCAGATCTCCGACAGGCAGATGACGGCCAGCGCCGTCCACTTGTTGGCGAACCAGTCGTAGTCCCCGAGCCCGAGCAGGGTGTTCATGAAGCCCGTCGTCAGGCCGAACGCGTACTGCCAGGCGTAGGCGGAGACGACGGTGATGATGGCGTAGGGCACCAGGATCGCCGTGCGGACGATGGGCCGCAGCCAGCCGAGCACCTTGTGCATCACCATCGCCAGCGCGAAGCCGATGACGAGCTCGACGGCGACGGTGACGACGGTGATGAGGGCGGTGTTGCCCAGCGCCCGCCACCACAGGGAGTCGGTGAGGATGACGCCGTAGTTCTTCAGCCCCACGAACTCGCGGTCGCCGGGGGCGGTGAGGCGGAAGCTGAACAGCGACTCGTAGAGCGCCTGCAGGATCGGGTACCCGGTGACCGCGACGAGGATGACGAACGCCGGCCCGGCCAGGTACCAGCCCAGCCGGGCCTCGGCGCGGGACTTGTCGCTCTTGCGCGCCCGCTTCGAGGCCGGCGAGGTGACGGCGACGTCGCCCGCCGTGCGCGTCTGCATGGTGCTCACAGCAGCTTCTCCCCTCGCAGCACCTGCTGGATGTACTCCTGCGCCGCCGTCGGCGTGTCCTCGCCCACCGAGGCGACGGGCTGCCACTGGTCGGCGATGCCCTGGCTGACCTCGTTGTAGTAGGCCGTCTGCGGCCGCGGCGCCGCCGCCTGCAGGGAGGTGCGGATCGTGTCGTACATCGGGTACGCCTCCTGCACCGCCGGGTCGTCGTAGACCGACTCGCGGGCGGCCGGGTTGCCGTCGGAGACCATGTACGCCGCCTGGTTCTCCGCCGAGACGATGCACCGCAGCGCCTCGAAGGCCGCCTCGCGGTTCTCGCTGAACGCGCCGACGCCGACGTCGATGCCGCCCAGCGGCGGTGCGGCGGGCTGGTCGGCGCTCATCGCGGGGTAGGTGGTCCAGCCGTAGTCGTCGAAGACGGCCTGGTCCATCGTGCCCTCTTCGGCGGCCGCCTTGCCCTGCGCGTAGACGAAGGGCCAGTTCACCATGAAGGCCGCCCCGCCCTGCTGGAACAGGTTGGCCGTGCCCGCCTCGTCGCGGTTGTCGATGCCGGGCCCGCCGACACCGGCCGCGGTGATGTCCTGCATGACCTTCGCGGCGGCCGCGCCGGCCTCGGTCTCCAGGCCCAGGCGGATGTCCGGCCCCTTGGCGTCGGGGTTCTCGATGACCTGCCCGCCCGCGGAGGCGATCATGGCGTTGACCCAGACCGTCATCGACTCCGCGCGCTGGCCCTGCACGCCGATGGCGGTGTCCTGCGACTGCGCCGCCTCGATCAGCTGCTCCCAGGTCACCGGCTTGCTCATGTCCAGCCCGGCGGCCTGCGCCACCGACTCGCGGTACCAGAGCAGCTGCGTGTTGGCCCAGAACGGGGCCGCGACCAGCTCGCCCTTCCAGCTGGCCCCCTGCACGGCGCCCTCGACCACGCCCTCGGACAGCTCCGCCTGCAGGTCGGCCGGGATGGGTGCGAGGAAACCCGCCTCGGCGGTCTCCGGCACGAACACCGGGTCCAGGCTCATGAGGTCGATCGAGGCGTCGTTGCCCGCCAGGCGCCGCATGAGCTGCTCGCGCTGGGCGGCCGCGTCGCTGGGCAGGATCGACACGTCGATCGTGTACGCACCGCCCGACGCCTCGCTGCAGGCCTGCGCGATGGTCTGCTGCCCCCCGTTGTCGGGGTTGATGTACCAGTTGAGCGTCGGGGTGCCCGACGCCGTGGACGAGCCTCCGCACGCCGTCAGGCCGCCGGCGAGCACGATGCCGACGCTCGCCGTGCAGACGCGGGTGCGCCATCTCCCTGCCACAGCCCCTCCTCGGACCTCGTCGTCGCCAGCGCGGTCCCCACCCGTGGTGGTCGCCGCGCGGTCGGCTGCTGTGCGCCATGCCTACACCTGCTCTCCACACCCCGCTACCCGTAGATCGTCACGGCGGCCGATCGTGAGCGGGCTGTGATCCACCCCGGCCCGGGCGGGTGCCGGGCGGGGCTCCGGCGGCGGCGCGCGCCCCCCGGACGAGGGTCCGCGCGCCCGGCGCCCGGCGGTTGGCAGGATGGGCCCATGGCCAGTGAAGCCCTCCGCAGCGCACCCGACCCCCGGCACAGCAGCGACGACGCCGGCGAGTACCGCATCGAGCACGACACCATGGGGGAGGTCAGGGTCCCCGCGGCCGCCAAGTGGCGCGCCCAGACGCAGCGGGCGGTGGAGAACTTCCCGCTGTCGGGCACCGGCCTCGAGCGCTCCCACGTCGAGGCGCTCGCCCGCATCAAGAAGGCCGCGGCGCTCGCCAACGCCGAGCTCGGCGTCCTGGAGCGCGACGTCGCGCAGGCGATCGCCGACGCCGCCGAGGAGGTGGCCACCGGCCGCTGGGACGCGGAGTTCCCCGTGGACGTCTTCCAGACCGGCTCGGGCACCAGCTCCAACATGAACGCCAACGAGGTCATCGCGACGCTGGCCACCGAGCGGCTCGGCGCGCCCGTGCACCCCAACGACCACGTCAACGCCTCGCAGTCCTCCAACGACGTCTTCCCGACCTCCGTGCACGTGGCGGCGACCTCGGCGACGGTGAACGAGCTCGTCCCGGCCCTGCAGCACCTCGCGGCGTCCCTGCGGCGCAAGGCCGCCGAGTTCGCCACCGTGGTGAAGTCCGGGCGCACCCACCTCATGGACGCCACCCCGGTGACGCTGGGCCAGGAGTTCGCCGGCTACGCCGCGCAGGTGGAGCGCGGGGTCGAGCGCGTGCAGGCCACCGTCGTGCGGGTCGCGGAGGTCCCGCTGGGCGGGACGGCCGTCGGCACCGGCATCAACACCCCGCCCGGCTTCCCGCAGCGCGTCATCGAGCTGCTGGCCGCCGACACCGGGCTGCCGCTGACCGAGGCCGTCGACCACTTCGAGGCGCAGGGCGCGCGCGACGCCCTCGTCGAGCTGTCCGGGGCGCTGCGCGTCGTCGCCGTCAGCGTCACCAAGATCTGCAACGACCTGCGCTGGATGGGCTCCGGCCCGCGCACGGGCCTGGGCGAGCTGCGGCTGCCCGACCTGCAGCCGGGGTCCTCGATCATGCCGGGCAAGGTGAACCCGGTCGTCCCGGAGGCCGCCCTCATGGTGTGCGCGCAGGTCGTCGGCAACGACGCGACCGTGGCCTGGGCGGGGGCCAGCGGCTCCTTCGAGCTCAACGTCCAGATCCCGGTCATGGCCCGCAACGTGCTGGAGTCGGTGCGCCTGCTCGGCAACGCGGCGCGGCTGCTGGCCGACCGCACCGTCGACGGCCTGGAGGCCGACGTCGAGCAGTGCCGCCGCTACGCGGAGTCCTCGCCCTCGATCGTCACCCCGCTCAACCGGGTCATCGGCTACGAGGCGGCCGCCAAGGTCGCCAAGCACGCCGTCGCCACCGGCTCCACGGTGCGCGAGGCCGTGCTGGCCCTCGGCTTCGTCGAGCGCGGCGAGGTCAGCGAGGAGCAGCTCGACGCGGCCCTGGACGTGCTGTCGATGACGGCGCCGAAGGGGGCCTGAGCACCCGCGCCGACGCGCAGGGGGCGGCGCCCGCCGCGAGACTGGGCGGGTGCTCCCCCAGCTGCTGCTCGTCCTGCTGGGCGCCCTCGCCCTGACGATCGTCTCCGTGCGCCGCGGCTGGCAGGCACCGCTGGTGCTGGCGGTCACCGGGGCGGCGGTCTCCTTCGTGCCCGGGCTGCCGCGCCTGGAGCTGGCGCCCGAGGTCATCCTCTCCGTCGTCCTGCCGCCGCTGCTCTTCTCCACCACCACGGACTTCTCCTGGCGCGGCTTCCTGCGCCGCTGGCGCTCGATCACCAACCTCGGCGTCCTGCTGGTCGTCGTCACGACGGCGGTCGCGGGGGCCGTGGCGGCCTGGGCCGTGCCGTGGCTGGGGCTGGGCACCGCCCTGGTCCTGGCCGCGGTCGTCTCCCCGCCCGACGCGGTGACGGCCGTGGCGATCGGCGGCCGCCTGGGCCTGCCCACCCGCGTGCTGACGACCCTCAAGGGCGAGAGCCTCGTCAACGACGCCGCGGCGCTGACGCTCTTCTCCACGGCCACGGCCGCGGTGGCCGGCACCGAGACCGTCATCGGGAACCCGGTGCTGTTCTTCCTCTTCGAGGCGGCCGGCGGCATCCTCGTGGGTGCCGTGCTGGGGCGCCTGGTGCACGCCGTGCGCACCCGGCTGCGCAACCCGGCGAACATGACGGCGCTGGCCGTCCTGACGCCCTTCACCGCCTACGCGGTGGCCGAGGCGCTGGAGACCTCCGGCGTGCTGGCCGTCGTGGCGGCCGGCTTCGCGCTCTCGCGGCGCGCGGTGCGCACCGTCTACGCCACCCGCATCGCCGAGCGGGAGGTGTGGGACCTGCTCGACGTGCTGCTGGAGGCGTTCGTCTTCGCCTACCTGGGCCTGCAGTTCCGCTTCCTGCTGGAGGACGCCCTCGAGGAGGGGACGAGCGGCGCCGGCCTGCTGGGCGCGGGGCTGGTCGTGCTGGCGGCGGTCGTGCTCGTGCGGGTGGCCTGGGTGGTGGGCGGCGGGGTGCTCATGCGCCGGGTGCTGCACGGGCGCTTCTCCCCCGGCGGGCGCCACTACAGCCCGCGCGAGGACCTCGTCATCGCCTGGACCGGCATGCGGGGGGTGGTCACGCTCGCGGCGGCGGCCGGCATCCCGGAGCGCACGGCCGCCGGCGAGCCGTTCCCGCACCGCGCCGACCTGCAGGTGCTGGCCTTCGGCGTGGCGGTGGGGACGCTGCTGCTGCAGGGCGCGACGCTGCCGGCGCTCATCCGCCGGCTGCGCCTGGAGGCGCCGGAGGAGGGCGAGTGGCTGGACGGGCAGCGCCGGCGGGCGCGGGAGCTGTCCTGGCGCACCGGCCGCACGGAGCTGACCAGGGCGCTGGAGGAGGCGGGCGACCCCGTCGAGCGGCACGTGGCGGAGCTGGTGCTGCAGCGCGCCGAGCAGCTGGCCGCGCTGCGCGAGGCCGACGACGCCGAGCAGGAGGGGGCCTCCGACGGCCGCCGGGCGGCGCGGGCGGGGGTCGACCTGCGGCGCAGGATGATCCGCGCGCAGCGGGAGGCGCTGGTGAGCGCGCAGGAGGACGGCGCGATCGCCGAGGAGGCGGTGCGCGAGTCGCTGGAGCAGCTGGACCTGGACGAGGCCTCGCTGTCGCACCGCAGCTCGCCGCGGTTGTGAGCCCGGCGGGTGCGGGCGGCGGGTGGCGGCCCCGGACGCGCCGAGGGCGCCGGCCCCGTGCGGGACCGGCGCCCTCGGCGCGTGCTCGGCGGGTCAGCGCGAGTAGTACTCGACGACCAGCTGCTCGTCGCAGGTCACGGGGATCTGCTCGCGGACCGGCAGGGCGTTCACCGTCGCGGTGAGGTCCTGGCGCTCCACGGACAGCCAGCCCGGGATCTCGTTGTCGCTCCAGCCGCCCTCGGCGGCCACGATGAACGGGGTCTTCGCCTTGCTGCGCGGGGCGATCTCGACCGTCTGGCCGGGCACGACGCGGTAGGACGGGCGGTCCACGCGGCGGCCGTCGACGACGATGTGGCGGTGCACGACCATCTGGCGGGCCTGGTAGATGGTGCGGGCGAAACCGGCGCGCCACACGACGGCGTCCAGGCGGGTCTCGAGCAGCTGGACCAGGTTCTGGCCCGTCTTGCCCGGCTTGCGCTTGGCGAGGTCGTACGCACGGCGCAGCTGGGTCTCGCTGACGTCGTACTGGAAGCGCAGGCGCTGCTTCTCGCGCAGCTGCGTGGCGTAGTCCGACGCCTTCTTCTGCTTGCGACCGTGCATGCCCGGCGGGTAGGGGCGACGGTCCATGTAGCGGGCGGCCTTCGGCGTGAGGGCCACCCCGAGCGCGCGGCTGATGCGCACCTTGGGTCGGGCGTTGTTCATTCTCTCTCCTGATCGTAAGGTGAGCCTGTCCTCAGTCGAGAGGTGCTCGACATCGGCTTCCGCCGACAGGACAGGACGATCGCGCTCCGAGGAGGCACTGTGACCCGGTGGACCACGGCACCGAAGGGTTCGGAGCGCACCGCTCTCCACTCTACGGGCTCCGCGGGGGTGCCCCCGACCGCGGCCACCTCCCAGCCGGCGCCCGGGGCCGTCCCCGCACCGGCCGCCCCGCTCGCGCCGGCGCGGCCGACGCCCGCGCAGTGGGCGCGCACGCTGGCCGTGGGCACCGTGGCCGGCACGCTGCACCTGCCGCCCGCCGCCGGTGCCTGCCCGCACCGCGCGAGCGCGGACCCGGGTGCACCCGCCGGCGAAGGGGCCCGCGCGGGGCGGCGCACCGAGGCGCACCCCGTGCAGCACCTCACCGACGCCTGGGGCGGTCTGCTGCTGCTGGTGGACGAGGGCGGCGCGCTGCAGCGGCGGCTGGCGGAGGTGGACGCGGGAGACCGCTGGGACCGGGTGCCCGCCGTCCTGGACGTCCTCGACGTGCCGCCGGGGCAGGCGGCGCTGCCGAGGGCGCGGCTGGGCGTCACCGGCTGGGTCGAGCCCGTCGGCGCGGGCGACCAGCGCCGCCTGGCCGCCACGGCCGCCGCCGTGCGGCCGCTGGGCGCGCTGCTCGACGTGGGCACCACCCGGCGGCTGTGGCGCCTGGAGGTCGCCGACGTGCGGGTGACGACGGCCACCGGCGTGCACCTGCTGGAGGACGAGGAGTTCACCGCCGCGGCCCCGGACCCGCTCTACGACGACGAGGACGGCATCGTCGCGCACGTCGAGGCCGTGCACCGCGACGCGCTCGTCGGCTGGGTGCTGGCCACCCTGCCGCCGGAGCGGGCGAGCGCGGCCCGCGAGGTCGCCGTGGTGGGCGTGGACCGCTTCGGCATGGACGTCCTGGTCACCGTCGGCTCCTCGACGACGCTGCTGCGCGCCGCGTTCGCCGAGCCCGTGCGCCACGAGCACGAGCTGCCGCACGCGCTGTGCCGGCTCTTCGCCTGCCCGTGCGGGGGGTCCGGGCCGCGCTCGGCCCCGCACGGCTGACCGCGCCCGCTCCCCCGCGGGGTCGGCGCGCGGGGGCGGAGCGGGGGCGGCGGCTCAGCGCCGCTCGCGGCTCAGTACCAGTTGCTGGCCCTCGAGTGCGACCAGGCGCTGCACGGGGTGCCGTAGCGGCTGTCGATGTAGCCCAGGCCCCAGGCGATCTGGGTGGCCGGGTTGGTCTCCCAGTCGGCGCCGGCGGAGGCCATCTTGCTGCCGGGCAGGGCCTGCGGGATGCCGTACGCGCTGGAGGTGGGGTTGTCCGCGGCGTAGTCCCAGCCGCTCTCCTTGGTCCACAGCGAGTCCAGGCAGGAGAACTGCTCCTCGCCCCAGCCCCGCTCGGCGGCCATGGCGCGCGCGAGCGAGCGCGGGTCGCGCTGGGCGCTGCGGGTGGCCTCCTCGGCGGCCAGCCGGCGGGCCTCCTCCGCCAGCCGGGCGGCCTCGGCGGCGGCGGCCGCCTCGGCGGCCAGCCGCTCGGCCTCGATGCGGGCGTCGCTGGCGGCGCGCACCTCGCGGTGCTCGAACCAGGCGGCGGAGGTGGTGGTCTGCCGCTGCAGCTGCGCGGCCTGCAGGAGGCGGTCCGGGACGGCGGCCTCGGCCTGCGGCGCCGGGCCGGAGGTGAGCGCGGCGCCGGCCAGGACCGACGCGCTGACGGCGACGACGCCGGGGGCGGCGATCCACGACCAGCGGCGTCGGCGGCTGTGCGCGCGCAGCTCGCGGCGCGGCGCCGGGGCGGCGCCGGCCCGGGTGGTGGTCCCGGTGGTGGTCTCGGGGGTGCGGGTCTGCTCGTCCGTGAGCTCGCTGGGGCGGGGGATCGGCAAGCCGGGCCTTCCGACGATCGTCCGGCCCACGCCCGGTCGAGCACGTCCACCTCGCGGACGGGTCGTCACCCTCCCTGGTGAGGAGGTGACCGCGGGACCCGGTCGACCGGTGCGCGCCGCGCGAGCGGCCCGCCGGTCGACGTCGCCGGCGTCCGCGGCGGTGCGTCCCGCCCGCGGTCGTCGACGGCCTCGAAGTGCTGTCAGCCGGGCACGCTGCCCCGCGAACGGGGGGCAAGGCAAACGCCGAGGGCCGTGATCGTCACGGAGAGGTCACGGGCGAGCGACGTTCTGTCGACTTTTGTGGAACATCTCACACCGGATCCAGCGATCGGGGTGGTTTGACGCCGAACCGCGGCCGCCGGTTCCCGGTGCGGGCGCACCACCCGCACCGGGAACCACCTGCCCCACCCGTCACAGGGGGGCGGTGCCTCAGGCCCCGAAGTCGGCCAGCAGCTCGGTGACCAGCGCCGCCACCGGCGAGCGCTCGGAGCGGGTGAGCGTCACGTGCGCGAACAGCGGGTGCCCCTTGAGCGCCTCGACGACCGCGGCGACGCCGTCGTGGCGGCCCACCCGCAGGTTGTCGCGCTGGGCGACGTCGTGGGTGAGCACCACCTTGGAGCCCTGCCCGATGCGCGAGAGCACCGTCAGCAGCACGTTGCGCTCCAGCGACTGCGCCTCGTCGACGACGACGTAGGAGTCGTGCAGCGAGCGGCCGCGGATGTGCGTCAGCGGCAGCACCTCCAGCATGCCGCGGTCGACGACCTCCTCCAGCACGTGCGGGGAGACCAGCGCCTCCAGCGTGTCGAAGACCGCCTGCCCCCAGGGGCCCATCTTCTCCGCCTCGCTGCCCGGCAGGTACCCCAGCTCCTGCCCGCCGACGGCGTACAGCGGGCGGAAGACGACGACCTTGCGGTGCTCGCGGCGCTCCATCACCGCCTCCAGCCCGGCGGCCAGCGCGAGCGCGGACTTGCCCGTGCCGGCCCGCCCGCCCAGGGAGACGATGCTCACCGACGCGTCCAGCAGGGCGTCGAGGGCGATGCGCTGCTCGGCCGAGCGCCCGCGCACCCCGAACGCCTCGCGGTCCCCGCGCACCAGGCGCAGCTGCTTGTCGGCGTCCACCCGCCCCAGCGCGTGCCCGCGCGGGGAGGAGAGCACGACACCCGTGTTGGTCGGCAGCTCGCGCGCCTCCTCGTGCTCCAGCCGCCCGCCCTCGTACAGCGACGCGACCTCCTCGGCCGTCGCGGTCAGCTCCGCCACGCCCGTCCAGCCGGAGTCCGGGGCCAGCTCGGCGCGGTACTCGTCGGCGGTCAGGCCCACGGCCGACGCCTTCACCCGCAGCGGCACGTCCTTGGAGACGACCGTGACGTCGTGCCCCTCGTCGGCGAGGTTGCGGGCGACGGCGAGGATGCGGGTGTCCCCCGCCGTCGCCAGCGCGCCGTTGCGCAGCGCGGAGGGCAGCGAGGCCACGTCGGAGTGGTTCAGCTCCACGCGCAGGGTGCCGCCGGCGGCGCCGACGGGGATCGGCTCGTCGAGGCGGCCGTGCTCGACGCGCAGGTCGTCCAGGCGCCGCAGCGCCTCCCGGGCGAAGTAGCCCAGCTCCGGGTGGTGGCGCTTGCCCTCCAGCTCGCTGACCACCACGAGCGGCAGGACGACGTCGTGCTCGGCGAAGCGCCCCAGCGCGGCCGGGTCGGACAGCAGCACGGAGGTGTCCAGGACGAACGTCCTGCGCGCGGGGTCCGGGCGGCGGGAGCCGGCCGCCGCGGCGCTCGCGGTGGTCGGGGTGTTCGGCACGGCGGGGCTGGAGCTGGTGACCACGGACGTCTCCCGTTCCGGGTGCCCGGTGCGCGTCCGCGCCCGGGCCCCCCTCAGCAGCGGCGGACCGGGACCTCAGGCTCCGTGCGGGAGACCCGGGGCCGGGCCTCCCCGCTGCGCTGGACAGCTCGCACGGCGACCTCCCGAGCGGGCGGCGGGCGCCACCCGGCGAGGCCGACGCTATCCGTCCCGGGGCCGCGCACCGGGCGCGGACACGCCCGTCCGGGTGAGCGTCCGGTGACCTCCCGGTGACGTCCGGGGGTGCCGCGGGAGGGGCGGGTGCGCTCAGGCGCCGTAGCGGCGCTCGCGGGCGGCGTAGGAGCGCAGCGCGCGCAGGAAGTCGACCTTGCGGAAGTCCGGCCACAGGACCTCGCAGAAGTACAGCTCGGTGTGCGCGCTCTGCCACAGCAGGAAGCCCGACAGCCGCTGCTCGCCGGAGGTGCGGATCACCAGGTCCGGGTCCGGCTGGCCCTTGGTGTAGAGGTGCGCGGCGATGTGGTCGACGGTGAGCACGTCGGCCAGCTGCTCGATGGGCGTGCCCTGCGCGGCGTGCTCGCGCAGCAGCGAGCGGACCGCGTCGGCGATCTCCTGGCGCCCGCCGTAGCCGATGGCGACGTTGACCACGCCGCCGCCGATGTCGGCGGTCTCGCGCGCCAGGTCCCGCAGCCGCTGCGCCGTCGCCGGGGGCAGCAGGTCCAGCGCCCCCACCGGGTGCACCCGCCAGCGGCGGGCCGCGGCGAGGCGGGCCACGCAGTCCTCGACGATGCCGATGAGCGGGGCCAGCTCCGACTGCGGCCGGTGCAGGTTGTCGGTGGAGAGCAGGTAGAGGGTGACGACCTCGATGCCCTCGTCGTCGCACCAGCGCATGAACTCGACGACCTTGTCCGCGCCGGCGCGGTGCCCGTGCGAGCTGGGGGCGCCGAACGCCTTGGCCCAGCGGCGGTTGCCGTCGAGGATGATGCCCACGTGGCGCGGCAGGACGTCCGGGTCCAGCGACCGTTCCAGCCGCCGCCCGTACGCGCTGTAGAGGAGATCGCGGAGGCCCATCGGCGCTCACGGTATACCTCGCCGCCGACCCGCGCAGGACCTGCACGCCACCCGCACGGGCGAGCGGTCCTTGACCGGTTGCGCGCGCGACCATACTGTCGCGGCACGGTGACGACGACGTCACCGGCGGGCAGCCGCGACGTCGCGGCCCGTCGCAACGGAGAGCACAGTGCAGCGCACCACCACGTCCCGTCGTTCGATCCTCAGCCTCGCCCTGGCGGCACCCCTGGTCCCGGCGCTCGCCGCGTGCGGCGGCTCGTCCGGGCCCGGGCAGGCCGCCGAGGGCGGCGCCAGCATCTGGATCCTCACCGGCCAGCCCGCCGAGGGGATCCGCACCGACTCCATCGAGGCGTTCAACGAGGCCAACCCGGACAGCGAGCTGGCCGTGTCCTCGTTCCAGAACGACGCCTTCAAGGCCAAGATCAAGACCGCCATCGGCGCCGGCGAGGCCCCGACGATCATCTGGACCTGGGGCGGCGGCGGCCTGCGCAACTACGTGGAGAACGGCCAGGTCGAGGACCTCACGTCCTTCTTCGAGGAGACCCCGGAGCTGAAGGACCAGCTCTTCGAGAGCGCCTTCGGCGCCGCCACCGTCGACGGCAAGGTCTACGCCGTGCCGTGCGAGGACGTCTCGCCGATCGTCCTCTTCTACAACAAGCGCCTCTTCGAGAAGGTCGGTGCGCAGCCCCCCACCACCTGGGGGGAGGTCATGGAGCTGGTGCCGGTGTTCAACGCGGCCGGCATCGCCCCCTTCTCGCTGGGCGGGCAGTCGCGCTGGACGAACATGATGTGGCTGGAGTTCCTCTACGACCGCATCGGCGGCCCCGAGGTCTTCCAGGCCGTCTTCGACGGCGAGCCGAACGCCTGGTCGCACCCCGCCTCGATCGACGCGCTCACCAGGCTGCAGGACCTCGTGCGCGCCGACGGCTTCATCAAGGGCTTCGCCTCCATCACCGCGGACTCCAACGCCGACCAGGCGCTGCTGTACACCGACAAGGCCGCGATGATGGTCCACGGCACCTGGACGTACGGGAGCATGAAGTCCGACGGCGGCGACTTCGTCACCGGCGGGCACCTGGGGTGGATGAACTTCCCGCCCGTCGAGGGCGGCGCGGGCGACCCGAGCAACACCGTCGGCAACCCCTCGGCCTACTACGCGCTGTCCTCCAAGGCCACCGAGGAGGAGAAGACGGCCGCCAAGAAGTACTTCGCCGAGGGCCTGAACACCGACGAGACGACGAAGGCGTGGATCTCGGTGGGCTCGGTGCCGATCGTCAAGGGCTCCGACAGCCAGTTCTCCTCCTCCGAGGACGCCGAGTGGCTGCAGTTCGTCTACGACGTCTCCAGCGGGGCGGCCACCTTCACGCAGTCCTGGGACCAGGCGCTGTCGCCGACGGCGGCCGAGGCGCTGCTGGACAACATCGAGAAGCTCTTCGGCCTCTCGATCACGCCGCAGCAGTTCGCCGACGCCATGAACGCGGTCATCGGCTCCTGAGCCGCGCGGTACCCGGGGCGGGCGGGGCGCCCCGGGCACCGCGGGCGCGCCGCGCGCCCCGCCGCAGCGGCTACCGTGCGGGCATGGCCGACCTGCCCACCGACGCCGCCGCCGCCCTGGCCGCGGTGAAGCCGAAGCTGCGCGGCTGGCTGCACGCCGGCACCTTCCCGGCGGCGCTCGTGGCCGGCACGGCGCTGGTGTGCCTGGCCCCGACGGCGGCCTCGCGCACGGCCGCCCTCGTCTTCGCCGTGACGGCGGTGCTGCTGTTCGGCACGAGCGCGCTCTACCACCGGGGCACCTGGTCGCCGCGGGCGAACGCGGTGCTGCGCCGGCTGGACCACAGCAACATCTTCCTCATCATCGCGGGCACCTACACGCCGCTGGCGGTGACGACCCTGCCGGCGGGCCAGGCCCGCACCCTGCTGACCCTCGTGTGGGTCGGCGCGCTGGCCGGGGTGGCCTTCCGGGTGTTCTGGGTCGGCGCCCCCCGCTGGCTCTACACGCCCGTGTACGTGGCCCTGGGCTGGGTGGCCGTGGGCTACCTGCGCGACTTCGCGGCCGGCGGCGGCACCGCCGTGGCGGTGCTCGTCGTCGTCGGCGGCGTCCTGTACTCCCTGGGCGCCATCGCCTACGGCACCAAGCGGCCCGACCCCAGCCCGCGCTGGTTCGGCTTCCACGAGGTCTTCCACGCCTTCACGGTCGTCGGCTTCGCCGCGCACTACGTGGGGATCTCGCTGGCGACGTACGGGACCGCCTGAGCTCAGCCGCGCGCGCCGACCGCCGCGGCGAGGTCCCGCACCGACGTCGTGGGCAGCTCGCACACCTGGCCGCGGCACACGTGCGCCGCCGCCCGGCCGCCCACCAGACCGCGCTGCGCCAGCAGCGGCGGCTCCTCCTCGCCCGGCACGCCCCGCACCACGACCAGGCCCGGGGCGGTGCCGGCCAGCGCCGTGCGGTGCAGCGCCGCCGCTCCCGCGTCGCCGGCGGGACCCACGACGGCCACCTCGCGCGGGCCGTCGGCCAGGGCCTCGGCGACCGCGAGGCCCCAGCCGGCGAAGCGCGGGGCCTGCGCGGCGATCGCGCCGCAGGGCCCCAGGCCCGTGACGGCCGCGTCGCGGAAGCGCGCCTCGCCGGTGAGCGCACCGAGGGCCAGCAGCACCCCGCACGCCGCCGAGGGCCCGGACGGCGTCGCACCGTCGGAGGGGTCCGCGGGCCGGCCGGCCCCGCCGCGGGCGGCGCTGAGGGCCTCGTCGACGGCACCGGAGGCGACGTCGACGAGGCGGCCGTCGGCGTCGGTGAACTCGGCGAGCACCTCCTCGCCGACCTCGCGGGCCAGCTCGAACCAGCGCCGCTCGCCCGTGGCCGCGTGCAGGGCCAGCAGCCCCTCGGCCAGGTCGGCCAGGTCCTCCAGCGTCGCCGCCGGCGCGCCGACGACCCCGTCGCGCGAGACCCGGCGCCAGCGGCCGTCCACGCGGTGCGCCGAGACCAGGAAGCGCGCGGCCCCGGTCGCCGCCAGCAGCAGGTCGGGGCGCTCCAGCAGGGCACCGGCCTCGGCGAGCGCCGCGATCGCCAGGCCGTTCCAGGCGAGCACGACCTTGTCGTCGCGCGCCGGCTGCGGGCGGTCGGCGCGGGCGGCGGCCAGCCGCTCGCGCACGCGCAGCCAGCGCGGCACCTCCGCCGCCGCCAGCGCCCGCGTCATGCGCGCCGTGGAGGTGCCGTGCTCGAAGGTGCCCGCCTCGGTGACGCCGAGCAGCTCCACGGCCCACGGCCCGTCGTCCAGGCCCAGCAGCTCCAGCAGCTGCGCGGGCGTCCACACGTAGGTGGCCCCCTCGGCCGCGTGCGGGCGCCCGTCGGCGCCGACGACGACGGTGTCGGCGTCCAGGGAGGCGGCGAAGGCGCCCTGCGGGGTGCGCAGGTCGGCCAGCAGGAAGTCGCAGGTCTGCTCGGCCACCCGCCGGTGCTCGGCGTCGCCGGTGGCGCGGTGGGAGTGCAGGTACGTCCTGGCCAGCAGCGCGTTGTCGTAGAGCATCTTCTCGAAGTGCGGCACCACCCAGCCGGCGTCGACGGCGTAGCGGGCGAAGCCGCCGCCGACCTGGTCGGCGGTCCCGCTGCGCGCCATCGCCGTGAGCGTGCGCGCGGCCAGGCCCGCGGCGGGGGCGGAACCGGTGCGCGCCGCGTGCCGCAGCAGGAATTCGCACACCATCGACGGCGGGAACTTCGGGGCACCGCCGAAGCCGCCGTGCACGCGGTCCTCCTCGGCGGCCAGCGCCTGCACGGCCCGCTCCAGCTCGGCCGGGCCGGGTGCGCTGCCGGCGGGGGCGGCGGCCTCGCCGAGGGCGCGGGCGATGCGGGCGCTGGAGCCCAGCACCTCCCCGCGGCGCTCGCGCCAGGCCTCGCCGACGGCGGCCAGCACCTGCCGGAAGCTCGGCACCTGCGGGTGCGGGG
>NZ_JAAALL010000380.1 GCF_009906315.1 Kineococcus vitellinus
GAGGTGGAGGGGTCTCCTCAGGCGGAGGTGCCCTGGAAGTGCTCGCTCCAGGGCAGCGGGCCACCGGCGTACTTGGCGGCGCGCACGTCGCCGGAGCGTGCGTGGCCCTCGAACAGCTCCACGCGCGCGGCCCGTCCGCACAGGGTCCCCAGCCGGGCCGAGGCAGCCTGGTCACGCACCTCCTGGTAGGTGACGGTGCGCAGGTACTTGCCGATCCACAGGCCACCGGTGTAGCGGGCCGCTCCCCGGGTGGGCAGGACGTGGTTGGTGCCGATCACCTTGTCGCCGTAAGAGACGCAGGTGCCCTCGCCGAGGAAGAGGGCGCCGTAGGCGTGCATCTTCTCCAGCGCCAGGCGCGGCTGCGCGGTGAGGACCTGCACGTGCTCGAAGGCGAAGGAGTCGGCGATGCGGTACGCCTCGTCGAGGTCGTCGGCCACGACGACCTGGCCGTGCTCGCGCCAGGCGGGACCGGCGATGTCGCCGGTGGGCATGCCGGGCAGGATCTGCTCCACGTGCTCCACGACCCGGTGGCCGAGCTCCTCGCTGGTGGTGACCAGGACGGCCGGGGACTCGGGGCCGTGCTCGGCCTGGGAGAGCAGGTCGACGGCCACGACGAACGGGTCGGCGCTCTCGTCGGCGACGATGAGGATCTCGGTGGGGCCGGCGAACAGGTCGATGCCGACCTCGCCGAACAGCTGCCGCTTTGCCTCGGCGACGTAGGCGTTGCCCGGCCCGGCCAGCATGTCCACCCGCGCCATCGTCTCGGTGCCCACGGCCATGGCGGCAACGGCCTGCACACCGCCCAGGACGTGGATCTCGTCGGCGCCGGCCAGGTGCATCGCGGCGATCGTGGCTGCGGGGACCTCCCCGCGGATCGGCGGCGTGCAGGCCACCACGCGCGGCACCCCGGCCACCTTGGCGGTGATGATGGTCATGTGGGCCGAGGCGGTGAGCGGGTAGCGGCCGCCCGGGACGTAGGCACCGACGGCCGCGACGGGCAGGTGCTTGTGGCCCAGGAACACCCCGGGTTCGGTCTCGACCTCGATCTCGCTCATGGATGCCAGTTGCGCCTCGGCGAAGCGGCGCACGTTGGCCTGCACGGTGGTGATGTCCTCGATCACCTGCTGCGGCAGGGTCGCCATGATCTGGCGCACCTGCTCGTCGTCCAGGCGGAAGGAGGCCGGCTCCCACCGGTCGAAGCGGGCGGACAGCTCGCGCACCGCCGCGTCGCCGCGGGTGCGCACGTCGTCGACGATCCCGCGCACGGTCTGCGCGATCGTCTCGTCGCCGGCGAAGGAGGTCGAGGTCGAGGTCGCGGTCTTCAGGGTGTGGGACATCTCAGCTCCGGGTGCGTGACGTCGGTGTCTCGGTCGGGGTGCTCGGGGAGGTGCTCGGGGGGTGCTCGCGGGACGACGGCGCGGGGCGGCTGCGGTGCGTCGCCGCGGTGGAGACGGTGTTGGATACGTATCCAACACCAGACGACCGTAGGGGCGGGGCACCGGCTCCGTCAACCCGTCGGCACACCCGGACCACTCGGACCACCCCGTGCCGCGAGCGGTTCAGGCCCGGTCCGGGATCAGCCCGCGCCCCGGCCAGGGACCTGCCGGCACGCGGCGGTCGTGCCGCGCTCCACCAGCTGCACCGGCAGCACCTCGTGGCGCAGCGGCGCCTGCGGGTCCTGCAGCCGCTCCAGCAGCAGCCGGGCGGCGACCTCGGCGATGCGGGCCAGCGGCTGGCGCACCGTCGTCAGCGCGATGCGCTCCCAGGAGGAGGTGGGCACGTCGTCGCAGCCGACCACGCTCAGCTCGCCGGGCACGTCGACCCCCTCGGCGGCGGCGGCGTTGAGCGCCGCGTGCGCCATCACGTCGTTGTGGCAGAACAGCGCGCTCGGGCGGTGGGGGCCGGCCAGCAGCTCGCGCACCGCCGCGTAGCTGGTGGCGTAGTCGTAGCCGCCCTGCACGCTGACCAGCTCCACCTCCGGTGCGCGCTCGGCCAGCCGCGCCCGGAACCCGGCCGCGCGCTGCTCGGCGGTGCTGGCCTGCGCCGTGCCGCAGAGCATCCCCAGGCGGCGGTGGCCCAGGTCCAGCAGGTGGTCGGCCGCCAGCCGGGCAGCGCCGGCGTTGTCGGCCTCGACCTGGTCCCCGGGGAACCCCTCGATGGTGCGGTGGCACAGCACGACCGGGATGCCGTGCTCGCTGACCGGCCAGGCCAGCGGGTCCTCGCGCACCGCGGAGGTGAACACCACCCCGTCCACGCGCTCGCGGCGCAGCATCGCCAGGCTCTCCGCCGCCGTCGCCACGTCGCTGAGCAGCAGCAGCCGCAGGCCCTGCTCGTGCAGCACCTGCTCCACCGCGCGCACCATGACCGGGTAGAAGGGGTTGGTGAGGTCGCGGATGACGACCCCGACGAGACCGGTGCGGGCGGCGACCAGCGAGCGGGCCGCCAGGTTCGGCTGGTAGTCGTGCTTGGCGAGCACCTCCAGCACCCGGCGTCGGGTCTCCGGGGCGACGCTGCCGCCGTTGAGGACGCGCGAGACCGTCGACTGCGCCACCCCCGCCTCCCGGGCGATCTGGACGCTGGAGACGGACGGTCGCCGGGCCATCGGCATCGCTCCCTCGGACGTGGGTGGTCGGCTTCGGCGCTCGTCCGGCAGCGCCGGACCGGCCCCGGCCGGGTTCAGCCGAGCCCCGGCACGATCAGCTGGCGCACGGCGAGGCCGTCGGCCAGCGTGTCCATCGCCTCGTTGACGTCCTCCAGGCCGATGGTGGCCGAGACCAGCTGCTCCACCGGCAGCCGGCCCTGCCGCCACAGCCGCACGTAGGTGGGGATGTCGCGCGCCGGCACCGCCGAGCCCAGGTAGCTGCCGACGATGGTGCGCGCCTCGGCCGTCAGCCCCAGCGGCGCGATCCGGGCGCGGGCGTCCGGAGCGGGCAGCCCGACCGTCACCGTGGTGCCGCCGGGCGCGGTCAGCTGCACGGCCGTCTCGAAGGCGCGCGCGTTGCCGGCCGCCTCCACCACGACCGGCGCCCGCAGCCCTTCCTCCAGCGCCTGCTGCGGCGTCGAGGTCCGCGAGGCGCCGGCGGCCCGCGCCGCGGTCAGCTTGGCCGGCACCGTGTCGACGCCGATGACCTGACCTGCGCCCAGCGAGGCCGCGGTCATCACGGCGGCCATGCCCACCCCGCCCAGACCCACCACGACCACGTCGTCGCCCTGCTGGGGCCGTCCGGCGTTGAGCACCGCCCCTCCCCCGGTGAGCACCGCGCACCCCAGCAGCGCGGCCACGGCCGGTGGCACGTCCGCATCGACGGGCACGATCGAGCGCCGGTCCACCACGGCGTGGGTGGCGAAGGCGGAGATGCCCAGGTGGTGCCCGACGCTCTGCCCGCCGCGGCGCAGCCGCGAACCCCCGCCC
This sequence comes from Kineococcus vitellinus, assembly GCF_009906315.1. GTDB lineage: Bacteria > Actinomycetota > Actinomycetes > Actinomycetales > Kineococcaceae > Kineococcus > Kineococcus vitellinus. Next base: position 3,413 of record NZ_JAAALL010000380.1, read on the forward strand.
AGCAGCTCACCGGCCGCGTTGGCCTCGCTGCCCGGCAGGCACGGCAGCTTGCCCTCGGTGCGGCACCCCGCGCACCGAGGGCAAGCTGCCG
>NZ_JAAALL010000381.1 GCF_009906315.1 Kineococcus vitellinus
CCGCCGGCTGGTCCGGGTCGGCGAAGCCGCCGATCTCCACGTCCTGCGAGGCCTCCCGCAGGTGGCGCTCGCCCTCGGCGACCACCACCGGGCGCAGCGGCTCGGCCAGGCCCACCGCACCGGCCCAGTCGGCCACCCACCCGCCGTACGCCTTGGGCAGGTCGGCGGAACCGGCCGTCAGCATCGAGGTGGAGATGCCCTCCACCACGCGCTCGCCGTCGTCCTCGACGACGTCGGGGCGCCGGAAGTCCGGCATCCACACCAGGGCGTCCTTCGTCAGCGCGGCCAGCGCCGGCTGGTCGATGCCCTGGCGGACGCTGGTGGAGCAGTTGAGCACCACCTGGCGCACGATCGCGTCGCCGACGTCGACGGCCGCGAGGTTCTGGCGGATCAGCTCCTCGACCTGCGCGCCGCTGAGGCCGCGGGCATCGATGCGCGGCAGGTCGTGCTGGGCGCGCTGGGCGATGTACTGCGGGGTCACCTGCACGCGCCCGTCGGCGTGGACCTCCACCAGCAGCCAGCCGCGCCCGCCGGCGGGGTCGGAGAAGCCCCGGCGCACCAGCGACCCGGCGTACCAGACGCCCGGCAGGATCTCGCCCATGCCGTGGTAGTGGCCCAGCGCCTTCAGCGCGAAGCGCTCGTCGGCCAGCACGTCCAGCCCGATGGGCACCTCGCCGGGCGAGTCCACGCAGCGGAACACCTCGTGCCCGGGCAGCATCGCCGCGCCGTGCGCGGACAGCACGTTGACGGCCCCGTCCACCGGTTCGGGCAGCAGCCGCTCGGACTGCGCCAGCCCGTAGTGGCTGATCACGTGCAGGACCAGGCCGTCGGCGACCTCGAAGACCCGGTACGGCTCGGTGACGTAGTGGATGCCGCGGTCGGGGTCGTTGATCGCCGCGGTGGCCGGGGACTTGCCCCGCTCCGCGGAGGCGTCGTGGTTGCCGGTGTTGCCATACACCGGGATCCCCGCCCGCGCGAAGCTCTCCATCTGCTGGCGCATCCACACGATGTCGCCCACGGCCGGGTGCGAGCGGTGGAAGTCGTCACCGCCGGCGACGACGAAGTCCACGCCCGCCTCGACCATCGAGCGGGTGACGGCGCGCACCGCCAGCATCCCGTCGCGGGTGCGCATGTTCAGCCCCGACGCCGGGTGCACCCGGCACCGCGCGGCGTACCCCACGTGGGCGTCCGCGTACACGCCGAACCTGACGACCGGCTCGCTCACCCGCTGTGCTCCTCCATCGAGACGACCATCGACCGCTCCCACCGTAGGCAGCGCCTCCGACACGGCGGCGCCCACCCGCTCCCGCGGCTCAGAACGGCGGGTCGTCGTCGATGCTGCCCAGCCCCCCGCTGAACGCCCCGTCGCCGGGCAGGCCGACGAAGGCGCCGGGGGCGATCCCGCCGGTCGCGGCGTGCTCGCGCACCCGCTCGACGGCCTCCTGCACGGCGGCGCCCCGCCGCGGCGCGGCCACGCTCGCCCGCGCGGGGCGGGCGGCCACGAGCGGACCCCCGCCGGCCAGGGCCGGCACGCCCGCCAGCACCGGCAGCCCCAGCCGCAGCCTGGCCCGGCTGATCCAGTGGTGGTTGTCGGTGCGGAACTGCTCGAAGTCGGTGTAGGCGGCCAGGAACACCGGCGCCTTGGTGAAGCTCAGCGGCGAGACCGGGCCGGTGACCATGAACGGGTACACCTTCGGCTTGGTCGAGTCCGGCGGCGAGAACGCCCGGTACAGCTTCAGGTGCTCGGGGTCGTCCAGCTGCTCGGCGACCTTGGCCAGGTCCGCGCCGCCGAGGCCGTAGCCCATGATGCGCACCGCCATCTGGTCCCAGCAGTCCGCGTTGATCGAGCGGGGCGACTGGCTGATGAGCGTCCAGCCGATGCCGAACTTGCGGGTGTCGCGGAAGTAGCCGGCCAGGTCCGCCGACAGGGCTCTGACCTCCTCGTCAGCGGCCAGGTGCAGCGGCGGGGCGTAGCGCCAGGCCTCGTCGAAGACGACCATCGTGTTCAGCGTCTCGCCGAGGCGGAAGGCGGCCTCGGAGGCCTCCTTCAGCGTGCGGCACGCCTTGCGCAGGATCGCGGCCTTGATCGAGTCCTGGTCCAGCACGCGCAGCGCCTCCAGCGCACCGGCCTGCTCGGGTCCGGCCAGCAGGCTGGAGACCCACGAGACCTGCCCGGAGGTGGACATGTCCAGCACCAGCAGCGGCGCCGGCGCACCGGCGCGCGCCTGCTGGTCGAAGACGTGCGAGATCGTCCCCCACATCGAGTGCCGCTTGCCACCGCCGGGGTTGGCGGGGCTGAAGAGGTTGTGCAGCGGCTGGAACTGGCTGAACACGTCGGCGAAGCGGTCGGCGTCGCCGAGGACCTCGAAGACCGCGTCGCGCAGGCGGTTCTGCCGGGTCTCGTCCACGTAGATGCGCCCCAGGACGGTGAAGTCGCTCAGCGCCTGCAGCAGTTCGCGCAGCAGGCTCGCGGAGTCCTCGGTGTCCCAGCCGGTGCGCTTGCGCAGCACCTTGACCAGCTCGTCGACGAACAGCCCCGCGGTCTCCGGCGCCATCTTGGTGATCTCACCGGTGAGCTTGGTCTTGGCCAGCAGCTCCCCGAACAGCGGCGCGTCCTTCTCCAGGCGCAGGTCCTCGCTGACGCGGCGCACCACGACCTCGCGGCCCAGTTCCGCCGCCCACGCCTGCAGCGAGAACGGGAATCCCGTCTCGGAGGAGAACTGCCCCTGCGGGTCCACCACGATGATGCCCTGGTCGGGGTTGCGCATCTGCCCGGCGAGGAAGTACGTGGAGAACGCTGTCTTCCCGCTCCCGGACATGCCGAAGACCCCGGCGTGGAAAGCGCCTCTGTCCCCGGAGAAGTCGCGGATGGACATGGGGATGCGCACGTCGCTCGTGCCGTGCAGGTGACCGAGGTGGTGCAGGTCCTCCTCACCGCTCATGAGCTCGTCGAGGACCTCGTTGGTGACGCGGCGCACGGCGGTGCCGGTGGGCGGGGACATCCGCAGCGACGGGCCGGCCTGCACCCACGGGGCGCCGGCGCTCCCGGCACCGGTGCGCTTGTAGCAGGCCTGCAGCTTGATGGCGGCCGCGCGCACGTCACCGCTGTCGCCGGACATGCCGGGGATGTGGCCCTTGGTCTTGACCACCCCGCGCAGCAGCGGCTGGGAGTGCCACTGGTTGAGGGTGGTGACCTCGGTGACGGTGCCGAGGGCGAGCTCCTCACCGCCGGCGGAGGGCTGGGTGAGCAGGAGCATGGACCCCACGAGGGGTTCGTGGATCGCCGTGTCCAGCAGGTCGAGGGTGACCTCGTAGTTGGAGGAGGGGGTGCCGACGACGGCGACCTGCTCGGCGGTCTCGATCGGGTCCACTCAGCGGCTCCTTCGGGTGGTTCGCGTTCCGTCGTGCTGCTCGTTCTGCTCCTCGCCCTGCCCGCGCGCGCCGCTCACCGGCTGCCCCCGGCGCCCCCGGCGCGCGCGGGCAGGGCGAGG
>NZ_JAAALL010000382.1 GCF_009906315.1 Kineococcus vitellinus
GGGCAGGGGCGGTGCGTCGTCGACGCGCACGGCGTGCGGCTCGTCGTCGCGCACGACGGCGGCCACGGCCGCCCGCAGGCCCGCGGTGCCGGTCAGCACGGCGGTGCCCCAGGCGGCCAGCCGGGCGGAGCGGGGCAGGTCCAGCACGCCGGGAAGCCTACGACGCCCGGCCCGGGGCCTCGGCGGGCCGCCGCGCCGCCCTCGCTAGGGTCGGGCTCCATGAGCGACGTGCTGGACCTGTCCGCGGTCACCGTCCGGCGGGGGAGCAGCGTGCTGCTCGACGCCGTGGACCTGCAGGTCGCCGACGGCGAGCGCTGGGTCGTGCTCGGCCCCAACGGGGCGGGCAAGTCGACGCTGCTGTCGGTGGCCGCCGCGCGGCTGTTCCCCACCTCGGGCACCGTCGGCGTCCTCGGCGAGGTCCTCGGCAGGGTGGACGTCTTCGAGCTGCGCCCGCGCATCGGGCTGGCCAGCACCGCCCTCGGCGCGGCCGTCCCGCGCGCGGAGCGGGTGCGCGACGTCGTGGTGACCGCCGCCTACGGGGTGACCGGCCGCTGGCGCGAGGAGTACGACCCCGACGACGAGGCCCGCGCGCTGGAGCTGCTGGGCCTGCTGGGGGTGGCGCACCTGGCCGACCGGGCCTTCGGCACCCTCAGCGACGGCGAGCGCAAGCGCACCCAGATCGCCCGCGCGCTCATGACCGACCCCGAGCTGCTGCTGCTGGACGAGCCCGCCGGCGGCCTGGACCTGGGCGGGCGCGAGGACCTGCTGCGGCGGCTGACGGCGCTGGCCGCCGACCCGGCCGCACCCACCCCCGTGATGGTCACCCACCACGTGGAGGAGATCCCCGTCGGCACCACGCACGCCCTGCTGCTGCGCGGCGGGCGGGTCGTCGTCTCCGGCCCGGTGGAGGAGACCCTCACCTCCCCGGCGCTCTCGGACGCCTTCGGCCTGGCCCTGGAGGTCGAGCGGCGCGGCGGCCGCTTCAGCGCCCGCGCCGCGACGGCCTGAGCGCGGCGGAGCCCGCTCAGGGCTTGAGCATCTCCGTGACGTACCCGCAGGTGTTGCCCTCGTCCACGCGCCGCGAGTAGCGCAGCCGCAGGTGGTGGCCGTCGGCGGCGGACTGGAAGAACTCCAGCCGGCCGGCGTCCACGCCCCACAGCCGCCACGTCGGGGCGACGACCTCCGGCTCCAGGCGCACGAGGTCCCCCGCGTCGCCGAGCGCGTCGGAGAGCCACCCCTCGTCGTGCAGCGGACCGCTCTGGCGGTCCACCAGGGCGTCCGCGCGCGCCTCCGGTGACAGCCGCGCGAAGGCCTCGGAGGTGCGGGCCTCGTCGGCGGGGCGCACCGTGCCGCGCACCCGCACCTGCCGGCCCAGCAGCGGCCAGTGGAACACCAGCGCCGCCACCGGCACCCGCGACAGCTGCTTGCCCTTGGGGCTGGTGGTGGAACCGGACACCCAGAACGCCGACTCGTCGACGTCCTCCAGCAGCGTCGTGCGCGCGTCCGGGCGCCCGGCCGCGTCGACCGTCGCCAGCGTCATGGCGTGCGGGGCCGGCACCCCGGCCGCGGCCGCGTCGCCCAGCCAGGTGACGAACAGCTGCACGGGGTCGTCGGGCGCGGCGTCGGGGTCGAAGCGGGGGGCCACCGTGCGCGGCCACGCCAGGTGCCCCAGGAGGTGGCGGAGGTCGTCGCGCGTCCCGGTGCTCACGGGGGCGACGGTACCCGCGCCCTCAGGGGCCTGCGTTCCAGAGGTCCCGGTAGTACGCCGTCCGGACCGCGTCGGGGGCCACGCCGTAGGCGTCCAGGAACGCGCCCTCCCAGCCGGGGCCGTAGTTCCAGCCCACGCTCATCGTCGCCACCGCCAGGTCGGCCCACCGGTCGGCGACCCCCAGCGCGGACAGGTCCACGTGCCCGCACGCCTCGCCCGTCCCCGGGTCCAGCAGCGTGTTCGGCGAGCAGGCGTCGCCGTGGCAGACCACCAGGCGGTCCACCGGCGGCGGCCGGCGCAGGTCGCCCACGTCGCCGACGGCCGCGGCCAGCCGCTGCTGCACCGACCAGGAGAACGGGCAGCCCGCCACCGGCAGCGCCTCGTGCAGGCGGCGCAGCCCGCGCGCCAGGGCCGGCACCGCGACGTGCGGGCGCGCCCGCCAGCGCGCCAGCACCGCGTTCTCGCCGGGCAGCCCCCGCGTCAGCAGCCACGAGCCGCCGGCCTCCCGGCCCGCGGCCAGGACCTGCGGCACCGGCGTCCACGCCCGCGCCCACCGCAGCCGCGCCTCCTCGGCGGCCAGGTCCAGCGGCGCGCCGGCCGGCGCCCACTTGGCGAAGAGCGCCCCGCCGGGCACGGGCACCCGGAAGGTGCTCCCGCCGGCCTGGTTGACCCACACCGCCTGCGGCGCGCCCACCGCCTCGGCCGGCGCGGGTGCGCCGCCGGGCTGCTGCCCGAGGTCCTGCCCGAGCCGCTCGGCGAGGACCCGCAGCAGCGGCTCGGGCACCGGCACGGGAGCGCGCGGGAAGCCCCCGGGAGTGCTCGGCGTGCCCACCCCGGCACCCTAGGGGCCCCGGGGCGCCCCCGCGTCGAACCGTTCGCGCCCCCACCTCGTGGTGGGGTCAGCGACGGAGGAGGACGCCGAACCGATGACCGATGCCGACGAGGAGCTCGTGCGGGCGCTGCACGACGAGCACGCCGGTGCGCTGTGGAGCTACGTGGTCTCCCTGACCGGGGACCGCGTCAGCGCCCACGACGTGGTGCAGGAGACCCTGCTGCGCGCCTGGCGCCACCCCGAGGCCCTCGACCCGGCCCGCGGCTCCACCCGCGGCTGGCTGTTCACCGTCGCCCGCCACCTGGTCGTCGACGAGGCGCGCTCGGCGCGCTCGCGGCGCGAGACGGTGGCCGCCGAGCCGCCCGAGCGCTCCGTCGTCGACGAGTCCGAGCAGGTCCTGCAGCAGTGGGTGGTGGCCCAGGCCCTGACGCGGCTGTCGCCCGAGCACCGCGCCGTGCTGCGCGAGTGCTACTTCCGCGGCCGCTCGGTGGCCGAGGCCTCCCGCGTGCTCGGCGTGCCCCCGGGCACGGTGAAGTCGCGCACCCACTACGCGCTGATGAACCTGCGGCTGGCGCTGCAGGAGATGGGGGTGAGCCGCTGATGGAGCACGAGAGCGTGCCCGGGCACCCGGCCGAGCACCCGTTCGCGACGAGCGCCGGCCCCTACGTGCTGGGCGCCCTGGCCCCGGCCGAGCGGACCGCCTTCGAGCAGCACCTGGGCACCTGCTCCTCCTGCCGCACCGCCGTCGAGCAGCTCGCCGGCCTGCCGGGGCTGCTCTCGCGCACCCCGCCCGAGGTCGTCGAGGCCCTCGGCGAGGACGACCCCGCCGCCGCCGTGCGCGAGGGCGCGGGGCTGCCCGACACGGTGCTGCCCGCCCTGCTGCGCGCGGTGCGCCGCCGCCGCCGCTCCCGGCGGGTGGCGCACCGCGCGCAGCAGGGCGGGCAGCAC
>NZ_JAAALL010000383.1 GCF_009906315.1 Kineococcus vitellinus
GGGCGGACGGGGCGGAGGCGGTCATCGCGGGTCTCCAGCGGAGGTGTCGGTGAGGGTCAGGTAGGCCGACTCGAGGTCGCCGCCCCCGGCCAGTTCCCCGGGGGCGGCGTCGGCGACGCAGCGGCCGGCGGCGAGGACGACGACCCGGTCGGCGTGGGCGGCCGCCTCGGTGAGGTCGTGGGTGGCGAACAGGATCGTCGCCCCGGCGGCGGTCGCGGCGCGGGCCTGGGCCCAGAACGCGCGGCGGGCGAGGACGTCCATGGCGGCGGTCGGTTCGTCCAGCAGCAGCAGGTCCGGTTCCCCGACGAGGGCGAGGGCCAGCAGCAGCCGCTGGCGCTCACCGCCGGACAGCGCCGTCACGGTGCGGGTGGCGCGGGTCGTCAGGCCGGTGCGTCCCAGCACCTCCGCGACCGGCAGGTGCCGGGGGTAGGCGTGCCCGACGAGCCGGACCAGTTCGCGCACGGTGACCTGCTCGGGCAGGCCGGCGGACTGCAGCATCGCCCCGGTCCGGGCGCGGGCCGCGGCGGGCTCGCCGCCCAGGACGCGCACCCGGCCGGCCGTGGGCCGGACCAGGTCCAGCAGCAGTTCGAACGTGGTGCTCTTGCCGGCGCCGTTGGGTCCCAGCAGGGCGACGACCTCGCCCTGCCGCACCCGCAGGTCCAGCCCGTCGACGGCCCGCACGGTGCCGTAGGTCTTCACGACCCCGTCCATCTCGATGACGTCCACCCGGTCCTCCACCCCTGCTCGTCCCTGCTCGTCCCCGGTCGTCCCGGGTCGTCCCGGGTCGTCCCGGGTCGTCCCTGTCGGTGCCCACGACGGTAGGCAGGAGGCGGGTGCCGCCCGAAGTGCCGGAGGTCACCGGCTGGACCCGTGACCTCCGGCAGGGGCGGGACGGGCGCCGTCGCTCCTACGATCCCCTCGTGTTCTCCGGGGCCCAGGAACGCTCGACGGCGCTGACGGGGTACGTCGCGCTCGCGGCCGTGGGCGCCCTGGCCGCGGTGGGCGCCTGGGACGGTCCCCCCGGCACCCGGGCGTGGTGGTGGCTGGCCTACGGGGTGTTCGTGCTCGCGTTCGTCGTCGACGACGTCGCCGGGACGGGGGCACCGGGGTCCCGCCCGCGCTGGGCGTCGACCCGCGCGCTGCTGGCCGTGGACGTCGCCGCCGCGCTGGTGGCCTGGTGGCTCGCGCCGCAGGTGGAGTGGACGGCGATCCTGTTCGTCGTCACGGTGGTGCCGGCCGCGCTGAGCCTGCCGCCGGTCGCCACGGCCGTCCTCATCGCGGTGCAGAGCGCCGCCGTCGTCGCCGGCGCGGCCCGGGTGGGCGGCGCCGGCGACGAGGTCGTGGCCGTGGCCGCGCTCTACGGCGCGTTGCAGGTCTTCGCCGCGATCGTGGTCGTGGCCGGTCGCCGGCAGGCCGAGCAGCGCGCCGCGCTGGCCGCGGCCCACGCCCAGGTGCGGGCCGCCTCGGCGCTGCTGGCCGCCTCCAGCCGGGACGCCGAGCGGCTGCGCATCTCGCGCGAGCTGCACGACGTCGTCGGCCACGGCCTGACCGCGCTGGCGCTGGAGCTGGAGGTCGCCGCCCACCGCGCGCAGGGCCCGGAGCTCGAGCACGTCGAGCGGGCCCGCGGCATCGCCAAGGACCTGCTGGGCGACGTGCGCTCCGTCGTGGGGGACCTGCGCGGGGAGGTGCGGGGGCTGGAGAGCGCCCTGCGGGAGGTCGTCGGCCGCGCCCCCGGCCTGCAGGTGGTGCTCACCGTGCGCGAGGAGGTGCCGGTGGGTCCCGAGAGCGCGCTGGTCGTGGTGCGCGCCGCGCAGGAGCTGCTGACGAACACCCTGCGCCACGCCGGGGCGCACCGCGCCACCCTCGACGTGGTCGCCGACGCGGGCGGGGTGCGGCTGCGCGCGCACGACGACGGCCGCGGCAGCCGCCGCCTGCGGCCGGGCAACGGCCTGACGGGCCTGGCCGAGCGGGTCGAGGACGCCGGCGGGAGCGTCCGCTTCAGCACCGCCCCGGGCGAGGGGTTCACCGCCGAGCTGCAGGTGCCGGCGTGAGCGGGCCGGTCCGGGTCGCCGTCGTGGACGACCAGACCCTGGTGCGGCAGGGGATCCTGCGGCTGCTCGCGCTCAGCGACGCCGTGCGGGTCGTCGGGGAGGGCGAGGACGGCGACCAGGCGCTGGAGCTCGTGGCCCGCGGGGACGTCGACGTCCTGCTGCTGGACCTGCGGATGCCGCGGCGCGACGGCATCGCGACGCTGGAGGCGCTGCGCGAGCGCGGGGAGGTGGTCCCGGTCCTGGTGCTGACGACGTTCGACGACGACGAGCTGGTCCTGGCCGCGCTGCGCGCCGGGGCCCGCGGCTACCTGCTCAAGGACGTCACCCTGGAGCAGGTGCTGTCCGCGATCCGCACGCTCGCGGACGGCGGGAGCCTGCTGCAGCCGGCGCTGACCGACCGGCTGCTGCGCGCCGTCACGAGCCGGCCGGCCGCACCGGGCGCAGCGGCCGACCTGGGGGTCCCGGCACCGCTGACCCCGCGCGAGCTGGACGTGCTGCGCCTGGCCGCCGCCGGGTGGTCGAACAAGGAGATCGCCGCCGCGCTGCACCTGGCGCCGGGGACGGTGAAGAACCACGTCACGGCGGTGCTGCTGAAGCTGGGCGTGCGCGACCGCACCCGGGCGGTGCTGCGGGCGCTGGAGCTGGGCCTGCTGGACGGGTGAACGGCGCGGGCCCCGGCGGTCGGGGCGGGAGCGCGGCGGAGCCTGCTTGCGCCCGCTGCGGGCGCGTGCTCCCCTGACGAGCGGACGACGAGGCGAGGCGGAGGACGCGGGCGGTGAGCGGGAACGACCACGGGCACGAGCGCGCGTCCACCGCGCCGGTGCTGCTGCTCGCCGACGACCTCTCCGGCGCCGCCGAGGCCGCCCTCGCCCACGGCGGCCCCAGCACGCTGCTGCTCGACCCGGCCGCCGACGCGCCCAGCGCCGAGGTCCTCGTCGTGGACCTGGACTCGCGCAGCGGCCCGGCCGGCGCGGCCGCCGCGGGGCTGGCGGCGGCGTTGGAGCGGCACGCGCTCGGCCCCGGCGGGCAGCGGCGGCGGGTGGCGCTGAAGGTGGACTCCCTGCTGCGCGGGCACCTGGCCGCCGTCGCCGCTGCCGCGCTGGCCACCGGCGCCCCGGTGGTGCTGGCGCCCGCGCTGCCGGTGGCCGGGCGCACCGTGCGGGGCGGCGTCGTGCACGTGGACGGAACACCCCTGCACCGCACGGACGCCTGGCACGCCGAGCACGCGGCGCCACCGGTGTCGGTGGCCGCGGCGCTGGCTGCCGGGTCGAGCACCGGAGCACCCGGCGTGCCGGCGCGGGTGCTCGACCTGGACGCGGTCCGCTCCGGCGAGGCCGGGCTGGGCGCGGCGATCGCGGCGGCCGCGGCGCGGGGGGCGGTGGCGGTC
>NZ_JAAALL010000384.1 GCF_009906315.1 Kineococcus vitellinus
CGCCGCATCCACGCGCAGCTCGATGCCCACCGCCCGCCCGGCCAGGTGCGACAGGTCGGCGCTGAGGTGGTCCAGGGAGCCGGTGTAGCTCTTGTGGTGGTCGATGACGGCGTTCCACGTGCGGCGCCCGTCGTCGAGAGTGTGGTGCTCGAAGACCATGAAGCGCACCCCGTCGCTGCCGGCTGCTCCCTGGCGGAAGCCCACCGACGCCTGCAGGCGTGCCCCGGCGGGCAGGGTGACGTCCGGCAGCCAGCCCTTGATGGTGCCCTGCTGCACCCAGCGCGGGTGCGTCCACAGCGCCAGCACGTCCTGGCCGTCCTCGGTGCGCAGCACGTGCCGGCGCACGAAGCCGCGCGCATCGCCGTCGTTGCCGTCGAAGGGCAGCTCGGCCATCTCGGCGGTGTTGCCGAGGGTGTCGCTCAGGCGGGCGCTGGCCCAACGGCCGGCCGCGGCCAGCGTCATCAGGTCGATCTCCGGTGCGCTGCGGCCGGGCACGGCGGGGATGATCGCCCGGTGCGTCGTGATGGCGTCGAAGGGCACCTGCAGGCTGGCGCCGGCGGCGATCCAGCGATCGATCGGGCGCTGGGTGATCATGCGGGCGTACTCGGCGGCGTCCGCGGTGCGCAGGAAGGCGCACACGTCGATCGCCGCGAGTTGCCAGTCGGGGGCGATGACGGTGCCGATGGCATCCAGCAGGCGGCTGCGCTCGTTGATGGTGCGCTCGTCGTAGCCGCGGGCGAAGTCGTCGCGCAGCCGGCGGCGCTCATCGCTGCTCTCGCTGTCGTTCTCCCACATCTGCACCGCGAAGACCAGCCCGCCGTAGCGGGGGACGTCGACCTGCGCGCGGTAGCGGATAGCGCGGCTCTCGCCGCTGTCGACGCGGGTGAAGACCGGTGAGAGCCACGGCAGGCTCTGTCCTGCGGCGGGGCTGCTGAGCAAGGTGATCAAGAACGGCTCGTCGTCGTAGAGGCCCGGTGCCTGATCGATCGTGCTCTCCCGGTCGCAGCGCAGGGTGTCCAGCTCCACGCTGGCGCGCAGGCCGCCGGCGGTGGGGATCGCCGACAGGCGCCCGCTGAGGGTGTAGACGCCTTCGGCGCGCCCGTCGACGTGCAGGCGCAGCGGGCGCGGGCCCTGGGCGGCGATCGCCGACAGCTCACTCCAGCTCGCGGTCACCTTCTGGGTGCCGATGTAGTCGGCGTGGCCGCCGATGAGGGTCAGCAGCACGTCCAGGACGTCGTCGACGACGTCGGAGGCGATGCGGGTGAAGTCCGCCCACGCGGCGCGCACCACGTCCACGGCGTGGGTGGCGTTGTTGCGCAGCACCAGGCTGCCGGGACGCTGGGGGAAGGGACCGAGCACGTAGCTGTCGCGGCTGCCGCGCTCGAAGTCGTTGTGCTCCAGCAACCGGAAGTCGCCCAGGCCACCCTCCGGGGTGCGCTCACGCATGCGGTCCAGGCGGAAGGTGCGACCGTCGACGACGGCGTCGATGTCGGAGTCGGTGCCGGTGCCGGTGCCCGCGAAGGTGTCCTGCCCGGTGCTCAGCTCCAGGCGCAGGTACCAGCCTTCGGCGGAGCCGTCCGGCGGCGGTGGGTAGGCGCCGGCGCTGAGGAACTCGAAGGGAGCCCGCCAGGTCTGCTCGAACTGGGCAAGGTCGTCGGGGTAGCTGGTCAGCGCCTCACCCAGCTCACCGGGGATGGGCGGCGCCGGCGTCCCGGCGCGCTCCTGCTGGCGGACCTCGCTCCAGAAGCCGGCCAGCCCCGCGGCCTCCATGGTCGCCGTCAGCCGCTGCAGCCAGGCGCGGCTGTGCTCCTCGGCGCGGGAGCGGGCCAGCTCGAAGAGCTCCTCGGCGCTGATGCTGCGCCCGGCGGGGGTCAGGGTGCGCTGCTGCATGCTCAGCTGAGCCATCCACGGGCTGTCCAAGGCGATGCCGACGGGCTCGATGTAGATGATGCCCTCGGGGATCGTCACGCCGGCAACCTCCTGGGTGCCGCCCGGGCTCGCGGCGTCCTGGCAGGCGCGCCACTGCCGGCACATCGAGGAGGTGGACAGCGGGGAGTAGGGCGAGCAGACGGCGTTCATCAAGGCGGCCGGCAGCTTGGCCATGATGCTGCAGGCCAGGGAGTACTTGCCGTGGTGGGCGAAGGCGGCGGCCTCGTTCTCCTCGTAGGTGCCGGTGAACAGGTGCAGGCTGTGCCGGTCGGGCAGGTCCGGGTTGGCGGGGGAGTCCCAGTGGTAGCGGCTGCGGACCTCGTCGTCGACCCAGTTGGAGTGCGAGTAGAAGTCCTGCAGCGCGTGCAGGCCGGTGCCGACGATGTTGCGGGCGGCGGCGACGTCGTTGCGCTCGGCCGCCCACAGCAGGCCCGCGACGGTGCCCGCCTGGTAGCGGGTCCACATGATCTCGATCTGGCGGGTGGAGTTGAGGTCGTCGAAGTGCAGCTTGGTCAGCTCGCGCTGGTGCACCAGGGCGCTGCGGAAGCGGGGCAGGCCGCCGCCGGCCCACCACAGCGGGTTGTACAGGTAGCTGTCGACGAAGTCGGCGTGCCAGGCCAGTGCGGCGGAGGCGCTGGTGGTGTCGGTGTGCTCACCGGTGCCCGCCCAGCCGGCGCCCACCGCGGGTGCTGTCTGCGCAGGGGGCGTCGCGGCGGCCTTGCGGGTGATCATTTCGTGGTACCACTCGTCGCCCTTGACGGGGTCCTTGCCGCCGAACGTCAGCTGCGTGGCGCCGAGCACTCCCAGGATCGACAACATGTCTGCTCCTCCTCGCCCCTCAAGCCATTACCACGGACCTTCTCGCTGCGATCTCGTCGTCGGAAACGCTCATAACTCGGGCTGGGCGCGCCACACGGCAGCGGGAGTCGGCTCGTTCACGACGAAGGACTCTCCTCGTTCGGCTGCTGCGCAGGCGTCGGTGCCGGTCCACCGCCTGGCGAGCTCCATGAGCTCCTCGGTACGGCGGCGCTGCCAGCGCAGTGCAGTCCCGGCGCTCGCGCTGCTCGTGCTGCTCGTGCGCTGGTCGCCGGCGTCCGCGCCGCTCACGGCTGCGCCGTCGGCGATCTGCTGGTAGGGGATCGTCGCAGGCTGCACCCGATCGTCGTAGGCGCGGCGCAAGCTGGTGAGGTGTCGCTCGGTCATGGCCATCAGCGCGTGGTAGCGCACTGCGCGCTGCTGCGCCCAACCCCTGGCGGGCGGCCTGGCGTAGGCGGCCAGCAGCAGGTCGGCGGCCCGGTGCCCGTAGTCGATGAGCTCGCCGATCAGCTCCTTGCTCATGTTCAGGTTGAGCCCGCCCTGCTCAGGGGTGAGCAGCACCGAGACGATGCGGTCCCGGTAGCCCGGCATGCGCATCTGCTCGCTGTCCACCCAGTTCTGCATGGTGCGGGCGATGGCGCTGACGAAGGCCGGCAGGGAGCGCGGACCGCCGTCCTCCA
>NZ_JAAALL010000385.1 GCF_009906315.1 Kineococcus vitellinus
ACGCCACCCCCACCCTCGGCTCGTCCCCGGACCCTGCGCGCACCGCTGCGGCGCGGGCTCAGCCCGCGCGCACGGGGTGCGTCTCGACGTGCGACTCCTCCGGGTGGGCCCGGTTGTAGCGGATGGAGCTGATGAGCGAGGCCACGATGAAGGCCAGGCCGATGAGGCCGGTGACGACCTCGGGGATGTGGACCTCGATGCTCAGCAGCAGGATGACCGCGAGCGCACCGATGGCCCACAGGGCGCCGTTCTCCAGGTACGGGTACTGCGCGAGGGTGCCCTCCTCGACCAGGTGCACGGTCATCGACCGGATGTACATCGCCCCGACGCCGAGGCCGATCGCGATGATCACCGGGTCGGAGGTGATGGCGAAGGCGCCGATGACCCCGTCGAAGGAGAACGAGGCGTCGAGGACCTCGAGGTACAGGAAGAGGAAGAACGCCGCCTTGCCGGTGGCCCTGGCCGCCCCGCTGGGGCCGCTGGGACGGGCGGCGGCGGTCGCGCCGGCCCCCTCGGGGTGCTCGCGCCCCTCCGGGTGCTCCGAGTGCTCGACGTGGTCCTCGACGTTGAACAGCTCACCGAGGCCGTTGACGAGCAGGTAGGTCACCACACCCGCCAGGCCGGCGGCCAGCACGGTGCGGCCGTGGTCGGTGGCGAAGGTCTCGGCGACGACGAGCAGCACGGCGCCGGCCACGATGACCTGCACGTACTCGAGCTTGCCGACCTTCTCCAGGGCGCGCTCGAGCGGCCCGATCCAGTGGTGCTCCTTCTCCCCGAAGATGAAGTTCAGGAAGAGCATCAGCAGGAACATCCCGCCGAAGGAGGCGATCGTGGGGTGGGCCTGGTTGAGCTCGTAGCCGTAGGTGCCGGGGGTCTCCGGGTCCCCGCCCTCCAGGGCGAGGCGGACGACCTCGACGGGCCCGAGGCCCGCGGTGACGCTGACCAGCACGATGGGGAAGACGAGCCGCATGCCGAAGACGGCGATGATGATGCCGACGGACAGGAAGATCTTCCGCCAGAAGTCGCTCATCCGCTCCAGGATGGTGGCGTTCACCACGGCGTTGTCGAACGAGAGGCTGATCTCCAGCACCGAGAGGATCAGGACGAGGAAGATCGCCTGGAACAGCCCCAGGTGGGCGGAGAGCCCGTACCAGGCGGCGAGCACGAGGCCCAGTGCGGTCACGATGAAGGACCAGCGGTAGGTCTTGAGGATCACCTGTCAGCTTCCTGTTCATGCGGAGCCCGTGCGGGCCGGACTCAGAACCCTACTCACGGCCCCCGGGGAGACGCGCGGGCGCGCGCCGTCCCCCGCGGGGACGGCGCGCAGCCGGGTGTGTCAGACGCTGACGCCGAAGTCGGTGGCGATGCCCCGCAGGCCGTTGGCGTAGCCCTGGCCGACGGCGCGGAACTTCCAGTCGCCGCCGCTGCGGTACAGCTCGCCGAAGACCATGGCGGTCTCGGTCGAGGCGTCCTCGGAGAGGTCGTAGCGGGCGACCTCGGTGCCGCCCTCGGCGTTCACGACGCGGATGAAGGCGTTGCGGACCTGGCCGAAGGACTGCTTGCGGGTGTCCGCGTCGTAGATGGCGACGGTGAAGACGACCTTCTCGATCTCCGCGGGCACGAGGCTGAGGTCGACGTTGATCTTCTCGTCGTCGCCGTCGCCCTCACCGGTGCGGTTGTCGCCGGTGTGCTCGACCGAGCCCTCGGGGGACTTCAGCTGGTTGAAGAAGACGAAGAAGCCGTCGCTGGGGACCTTGCCGTCGGCGCCGACCATGATGGCCTGCGCGTCGAGGTCGAACTCCGAACCGGTGAACGAGTTCGCGTCCCAGCCGAGGCCGATGACGGCCTTGGTCATGCCCGGCGCTTCCTTGGTGAGGGAGACGTTGCCGCCCTTGCTGAGGCTGACGCCCATGGTGTGTGCTCCGTTCGTCCGTGCTCGTGCGTGGTCGGGTGCTTGCAGACGGCCCAACGATCACCGTCCCGCCGGAGTGCCCGGCGGCGCCGGGGTCAGTCGCGACCGCCGGAGAAGATGCCGCCCAGCGCGCCGATGCCGTGCTGGTCGGGCTTGGCGCTGTTCTTCACCAGCGCCTTGGCGAAGGCCTCGATGGTGACCGACTGCAGGATGACCCGGCCGTTGCCGCGCAGGGTGGCCAGCGTCAGGCCCTCCCCGCCGAAGACGGCGCTCATGATCCCCTGCCGGTTCAGCCGGCCGACCGTCTCCACGCCGTAGCTGATGCGGTCGTCCCAGGCCACGATGCAGCCGGTGTCGACGCGCACGGTGCCGCCGTAGTCGGCGGGGTTGATGTCGATGAAGTCGCCGGCGCCCGCGATGAGCAGCGAGCCGCGGCCGGTGAAGCGCTCCAGGATGAAGCCCTCGCCGCCCAGCACGCCCTGCCCGAGGCCGGAGAAGGCGATGTCGAAGTGCACCCCGGCCTCGGCGGCGACGAAGGCGTCCTTCTCGGCGAACCACGTCGTCGAGCCGTCCAGCTCCAGGTGGCGCATCTCGCCCGGCAGGACGCCGGCCAGCCCCAGCAGGCCGTCGCCGCCGGGGGTGTGGAAGTGCTGGAAGGCGAAGGACTCCCCCGCCAGCACGCGCTTGCCCGCCGCGGCCGCCCCGCGCAGCAGACCGCCCAGGCCGGCGCCGGCGTCCTTGCCGTGCGGGTCGCGCGGGGCCGTCAGCTTCGTCTCCATGACGACGTCGCCGGAGCAGAAGAGGAACTTGCCCGCCTCGCAGTACAGGGTCTGGCCGGGGCGCAGCGTGACGACCGCCATCTGCGTCGTGGCGCCCACGAGCTGCACGTCCAGGGTCATGGGCCCTTCCTACCGCACGCGGGGGGCCGCCGGCCCGGCCCCGGCGGGGCGGGGTCCGCCGCGGCGGCGGCGGGACGGTCGGCCACGGTGCTCAGAGGTCGAGGTCGCCGCGGCGGAACTTCGCCTCCAGGAAGCGGCTCTGCCGCTGCTGGCGCTCGACGTCGGCGTCGTGCACGGCCTCGCGCAGCTGCTTGCAGCCCTCCACGAGCAGCACGAGCTGGCTGCGCAGCTCCTGCGCGGGGGTGGTGCCGCGCGGGGTGCGGTGCTCGCGCGCGTAGTCCTCGGGCAGCGCGAGGTGGTCCTCCACCGTGCGCGGCAGGTGCTCGCCGGCCAGGGCCCGCAGGTCGTGGCGCACCTGCGCGTCGCCGTCGCGCCCGGCGGTGCGGGCCAGCAGCGGGCCGAGCAGGTCGGCGACCTCGTGGACGAGGGCGACGTCGGCCGCCTCGAAGCGGCCGGAGGCGTCGACGCGCTGCACCGCCGCCGCCAGCGCCCGCTGCGCCGCCTCCGGCGAGGGGTCCTCCCCCGGCGCCGCGAGCGGCACCGCGCCGGCCGGCGCTCCGCCGACCGGCGCCGGGCCGGGGTGCGCGGGCGCGAGCGGGGCGGG
>NZ_JAAALL010000386.1 GCF_009906315.1 Kineococcus vitellinus
CCCAGTCCCAGCCGCTCCGGACCCCCGGCCCCACGCGCGGAGGCGGCGTGCTGATCGAGTGGCTCCTGCTCCTCCTCGGCATCCTCCTCACCCTGGGGACCGCGGTCTTCGTCGCCGCCGAGTTCGCCTTCGTCACCCTCGACCGCTCCATCGTCGAGAAGGCCGTGGAGGACGGTGACCGCCGCGCCGCCGGGGTCCTGCCCGCGCTGCGCACCCTGTCCACCCAGCTGTCCGGCGCCCAGGTGGGCATCACCCTCACCACGCTGCTCGTCGGCTACCTCGTGGAGCCGTCGCTGGCCACCCTGCTGGACGGCCCGCTGCGCGCCGCCGGGCTCAGCGACCCCACGGCCGACACCGTGGGCGTCGTCGCCAGCGTGGCCGTCGCGGCCGCCTTCTCGATGGTCGTCGGCGAGCTCATCCCCAAGAACCTCGCGCTGAGCCTGCCGCTGCCCACCGCGGGCGTCGTCGCGCCGCTGCAGCGCGGCTTCACGTGGGCCATCGGCCCGCTCATCGTCGTGCTCAACGGCAGCGCCAACAAGTTCCTGCGCGCCATCGGCGTCGAGCCCCAGGAGGAGCTGTCCGGGGCGCGCTCGGCGCGCGAGCTGGCCGCGCTGGTCCGCCGCTCCGCCGACATGGGCACCCTGGACGAGGGCACCGCCAACCTGCTCAGCCGCACGCTGCTCTTCGGCGACCAGACCGCCGCCGACGTCATGACCCCGCGGGTGCGCATGCAGGCCATCCGCCTGGAGGAGACCGCGGCCGACGTCGTCGCCCGCGCCCGCAGCACCGGGCACTCGCGCTTCCCCGTCACCGGCGACGACGACGACGACGTGCGCGGCGTCGTCCACGTCAAGGCCGCCGTCGCCGTCCCCCAGGAGCGGCGCGCCGACGTGCCGGCCGCGGCCCTCATGGCCGACGTGCGCCGGGTGCCGGACTCGCTGCGCCTGGAGCCGCTGCTGCTGCAGCTGCGCCAGAAGGGCCTGCAGCTGGCCGTCGTCGTCGACGAGTACGGCGGGACCGCCGGCGTCGTCACGCTGGAGGACCTCGTCGAGGAGCTCGTCGGCGACGTCTCCGACGAGCACGACCGCGACCGCGGCGGGCTGCGCCAGCACCGCGACGGCTCCTGGACGGTCCCGGGGCTGGCCCGCCCCGACGAGGTCCGCGACGCCACCGGCACCGACGTGCCCGACGACCACGCCTACGAGACGGTCGCCGGCTTCGTGATGGCCCGCCTGCGGCGCATCCCCGCCGTGGGCGACGAGGTCGCCGTCGACGGCGCCGTGCTGCGCGTGGTGCGCATGGAGGGCCGTCGCGTGGAGCGGCTGCGCCTGCGCCCGCGCCCGGTGCCGACCGACCCGCCCGAGCCGCCCGGCGCGACCGGCGGTGCCGCGGCACCCGCCGCCCGCGGTGCGCACCCCGCCGGCGCCGCCGGTGCCTCCGGTGCGCCAGCCGCCCGCGACGGCGCCCCGCGCCCGCACGGCGCCCGCTCCGCCCGCGCGCACGCCTCCGGGGGTGAGCGGTGAGCACCGAGCTGTCCCTGCTCGTCGCCGTCCTGCTGCTGCTGGGCAACGGCTTCTTCGTCGGCGCCGAGTTCGCCGTGCTCTCCGCGCGCCGCAGCCAGATCGAGCCGCTGGCCGAGACCAGCGCCCGCGCCCGCTCGGCGCTGGTGGCCATGGAGCACGTCTCGCTCATGCTGGCCGCCTGCCAGCTGGGGGTGACGCTGTGCTCGCTGGGCCTGGGGGCGGTCGCCGAACCGGCCCTGGCGCACCTGCTGGAGCCGCTGTTCCACGCCGTCCACCTGCCCGAGGTGCTCATCCACCCCGTCGCGCTCGTCATCGCGCTGTCCGCGGTGACGTACCTGCACGTGGTGGTCGGCGAGATGATCCCCAAGAACCTCAGCATCGCCGGTCCCGACCGCGCCGTGCTGCTGCTGGGGCCGCCGCTGGTGGCCATCGGGCGGGTCATCGGCCCGCTCATCCGGGCCCTCAACGGCCTGACGAACGCCGCGCTGCGCGCCGTGGGCGTCGAGCCCAAGGACGAGGTGTCCAGCGCGTTCACCGTCGAGGAGGTGCAGTCGATCGTCGCCGAGAGCCAGCGCGAGGGCACCCTCGACGACACCGGCGGCCTGGTCACCGGTGCGCTGGAGTTCTCCGACCGCAGCGTCGGCGAGATCGCCGTCGCGCTGGAGGACCTGCGCACCCTGCCCGTGGGCGCGACCCCCGCCGACGTCGAGGCGCTGGTGGCCCGCACCGGCTACAGCCGCTTCCCCGTCCTGGACGCGGCCGGGGAGCTGGAGGGCTACCTGCACCTGAAGGACATCCTCTACGCCGACGACGACCGCTACCACGAGCCGGTGCCCGACAAGCGGATCCGCCAGCTGGGCACCCTGGGCGAGGCCGAGGAGGTCGAGGACGCGCTCGCCGCCATGCGGCGCACCGGGGCGCACCTGGCCCGCGTCGTCGACGGCCGCGGGCAGGTCACCGGGGTGGTCTTCCTCGAGGACGTCATCGAGGAGCTCGTCGGCGAGGTCAGCGACGCCATGCAGCGCGCCCGCACCTGACGCCCCCGCCGCCGGTGGTGATCTTCCACGGTGCACCGTGGAAGATCACCACCGGCGGCGGGCGCGAGGGGTCAGCGGCGGGCCAGGCGCCGGCCGCTGGGGGTCTGGGCGGGGGAGTACTCCATCGCGTAGTGGGCGTAGATGCGCGGCTCGTCGTCCGGGCCGAGCTCCTCGTCGGTGGCGAAGGCCGGAGCCGCCTTGACGAGGTCCTTGGTGTGCGCGACGCGGATGTCGTGGCGGCCGACGGCGGCCTGGTCCAGCGGCACCAGCACCGTCTTCTTGAACCCCACGAGGCCCGTCTCCACGGCGGCGAAGAGCCACTCGTCGGTCGCGGAGTCGACGTAGACGGACGCGAGCGTCCCGATCTTGTCGTCGGCCGGGTCGAGGACGGCGGCGCCCTTCCACTGGTTGAGGTCCTGCACGAGGATCGTCATGGCGACACTCTGGCCGAGCCCCCCCTGCTCGGCCACCGGGCCGCGCGGCCCCGCCGCGGACCCGTGCGGGCGTCCCGTGCGGTCGTCCTCGTGCGCGGGGTCTTCACAGGACGCACCCCTGCACCGGCGGAGGCCGGGCGCGTCGAGTGGGACGATGGGTGGCGGCATGAGCGAGCAGACCGAAGAACGCAGGACCCTGACCATCAACTGGCTGCAGATCGCCGGTGGCGCCCTCGCGGCGGTGACCTCCGCCTTCCTGCTGGCCGGGCTGAAGAGCCTCGGCTCCTACGGCACCCTGGTCGGTGCGGCGGCCGGCAGCGTCATCGCCTCCACGGCGGCGGCGATCTACAACCACTACCTCAACGTCAGCCGCGAGCGCCTCGCCGAGGCCGCGCGGCGCGCGCGCGAGCGCCACG
>NZ_JAAALL010000387.1 GCF_009906315.1 Kineococcus vitellinus
GTGGCGGGCGGGCCCGAGGAGGCCGGTGCGCAGGCCTTCGAGCCCGTCCCCGACCGCGGTGCCGGGCGGGCGGGGCACCTGGTGCACCTGCGCAAGCGCCGGGCGCACCACCTGCGGGTCGCCCTGCACGAGCGCCGCGAGCGCATCCGGGCGGACACCCACAAGAACCGCGTCTACCGGGCCGTCGTGGGGGCCGCCGGCACGGCGGTCGTGCTGCTGGGCCTGGTGCTCGTGCCGCTGCCCGGCCCGGGCTGGCTCGTCGTCTTCCTCGGGCTCGCCGTGCTGGGCTCGGAGTTCTCCTCGGCGCGCCGGCTCAACGCCTTCGCGCGCCGCCACGTGCACGAGTGGGGGCGTTGGCTCGCCGAGCGCTCCCTGGCCGTGCGCGGCGCCCTGGCCACGGGCACGGCCCTGGTCGTCGGCGGCGCGGTCTGGGGCTACCTCGCGTGGCAGGGCGTGCCCGCGTGGACCCCGGAGGTGGTCACCGCCCAGCTCACGCGGGTGCCGGGGCTGTGAGGCGCGGGGCGGTCACGAGCACCGCCGCCGAGACGGTATGGTTCTCCTGCCGGTCGCGGTCAGCGCCACGCACCGGGCGATTAGCTCAGTGGTAGAGCACCTCGTTCACACCGAGGGGGTCACTGGTTCGAACCCAGTATCGCCCACCAGCACGACCCGGGAGACCCCGTGACCGACCTCGTCGGCGTCCTCCGCCTCATCTGCACCTTCCCCGTGAAGTCCGTCGCCGGCCGCTGCCCGCAGCGCGCCGAGGTCACCCCCGACGGCCTGCGCGGCGACCGCGGCCACGTGCTCACCGCCGCCGACGGCACCGTCCTGCTGGCCAAGCACCACCCCCGCCTGCGCGAGCTGCGCCTGGAGGGCGGCGCGGACGGCCGGGCGCCGCTCGTGCGCACCCCCGACGGCTCCGGCGACCTCGACGCCTTCCTCGGCGTCGCCGGCGTCGCCCTCGCCGCGGCCGAGGGCGGGGCCCGCCAGGTCGCGCCCGTCCACGTGGTGACCACCGCCCAGCGCGCCGACCCCGCTGCGGGCGACTCCTCCCGCGCCAACCTCCTGCTGGAGCTCGGGCCCGGTGAACCGGACCCCGGCGAGCTCGTGGGCGCCCTGCTGCGCTGCGGGGACGTCGAGCTGGAGCTCGGCGAGCGCCCGCGGCACTGCGCGGGCCTGTTCGCGACCGTCCTGGCGACGGGGGAGCTGCGCGTCGGCGACGCGGTGCGCCTGCGGCTGCCCGACCGGCGCCGCTGACCCCGGGCGGGCAGCCGCGTCGGCGCACCCGTCACCCGGATAGAGTCACGGGGTCCTTTCCCGCAGCACTCCGGAGGCACGCTGTGTCCGCCCAGCTCACCATCACCCGCTCCGGCGACGCGCAGCAGGTGGCGGCCGGCACCACGGCGGCGGAGCTGTTCGCCGACGACCGCGACGTCGTCGTCGCCCGCGTCAACGGCGTGCTGCGCGACCTGTCGCACCCGCTGGCCGACGGCGACGAGGTGGAGGGCGTGCCGATCTCCTCCGAGGAGGGGCTGGCGGTGCTGCGCCACTCCGCCGCCCACGTGGTCGCCCAGGCCGTCCAGCAGCACTTCCCCGAGGCCAAGCTGGGCATCGGCCCGCCCGTCCGCGACGGCTTCTACTACGACTTCGACGTCGAGCGCCCCTTCACCCCCGAGGACCTCAAGACCCTCGAGAAGACGGTGCAGCGGATCGTCAAGGAGGGCCAGCGCTTCGTGCGCCGGGTCGTCAGCGACGACGAGGCGCGCGCGGAGCTCGCCGACGAGCCGTACAAGCTGGAGCTCATCGGCCTGAAGTCCGGCGCCGCCGACGCCGCCGAGGGCGCCGACGTCGAGGTCGGCGCCGGCGAGCTGACGATCTACGACAACGTCCGCCGCGACGGCAGCGTCGCCTGGAAGGACCTGTGCCGTGGTCCGCACCTGCCCACCACGCGCCTGGTCGGCAACGGCTTCAGCCTGCTGCGCTCGGCGGCGGCGTACTGGCGCGGCAGTGAGAAGAACCCGCAGCTGCAGCGCGTCTACGGCACCGCCTGGCCCTCCAAGGACGAGCTGAAGGCCTACCAGGAGCGCATCGCCGAGGCCGAGCGCCGCGACCACCGCCGGCTGGGCGTCGAGCTCGACCTGTTCTCCTTCCCCGACGAGATCGGCTCCGGCCTCGTCGTCTTCCACCCCAAGGGCGGGGTCGTGAAGCGGGAGATGGAGGACTACGTCCGCCGCCGGCACATCGAGGAGGGCTTCTCCTACGTCGGCACCCCGCACATCTCCAAGGGCGGGCTGTTCGAGACCTCCGGGCACCTGCCGTACTACGAGGACACGATGTTCCCGGCGATGGAGCTGGAGAACAGCAAGTACTACCTCAAGGCCATGAACTGCCCCATGCACAACCTGATCTTCCGCTCGCGCGGGCGCTCCTACCGCGAGCTGCCGCTGCGCCTGTTCGAGTTCGGGTCGGTGTACCGCTACGAGAAGAGCGGCGTCGTGCACGGCCTGACCCGCGTGCGGGGGCTGACGCAGGACGACTCGCACAGCTACGTGACGGCCGAGCAGGCGCCCGGGGAGATCAAGCACCTCCTGGACTTCGTCCTGGGCCTGCTGAAGGACTTCGGCCTGGACGACTACTACCTGGAGCTGTCCACCCGCGGGGACTCCGAGAAGTTCATCGGGTCCGACGAGGAGTGGGCCACCGCCACGGCCGTGCTGGAGACCGCCGCGCGCGAGACCGGCCTCGACCTCGTCGCCGACCCCGGCGGCGCGGCGTTCTACGGGCCGAAGATCTCCGTGCAGGCCCGCGACGCCATCGGCCGCACCTGGCAGATGTCGACCATCCAGTACGACTTCAACCAGCCCGCCCGCTTCGGGCTGGAGTACACCGCCGCCGACGGCTCCAAGCAGCAGCCGGTGATGATCCACTCGGCCAAGTTCGGCTCCCTGGAGCGGTTCTTCGGCGTCCTCGTCGAGCACTACGCCGGCGCCTTCCCGGCGTGGCTGGCACCCGTGCAGGCCGTCGGCATCCCCGTCGCCGACGCGCACGTGCCGCACCTGCTGCACGTGGCCGAGCAGCTGCGCGCGCGCGGGATCCGCGTGGAGGTCGACGACTCCGACGACCGCATGCCCAAGAAGATCCGCACCTGGACCAAGCAGAAGGTCCCCTTCCTGCTCATCGCCGGCGCCGAGGACGTCGAGGCGGGCGCTGTCTCCTTCCGCTACCGCGACGGCAGCCAGGAGAACGGCGTCCCCGTGGCCGAGGCCGTGGACAAGATCGCGGCCGCCGTCGCCGCCCGCGTGCAGGTCTGATGAGCGGCCCCGACGCCCACCCGGACGCCCACCCGGACGC
>NZ_JAAALL010000388.1 GCF_009906315.1 Kineococcus vitellinus
GTGCGGGCGTCGGGGAGGACGGGGGCGTGAGCGCAACCCTCGTCGCCAAGGACCTCGGCGCGGCCCACGGGACGAGGACGCTGTTCTCCGGCCTCGACCTCGTGGTCGCCCCCGGGGACGTCGTCGGCCTCGTGGGCGCCAACGGCGCCGGGAAGTCGACGCTGCTGCGGCTGCTGGCCGGGCTGGAGCGCCCGGAGGCCGGGACGGTGACGCTGTCGCCGCCGACGGCGACGGTCGGCTACCTGCCGCAGGAGCCCGAGCGCCGCGCCGGGGAGAGCGTGGCCGCCCACCTGGGCCGGCGCACGGGCGTGGACGCCGCGCAGCGGGAGATGGACGAGGCGGCCGCCGCGCTGGCCGACGGCGCGCCGGGCGCGGACGACCGCTACGCGCTGGCGCTGGAGCGCTGGCTCGCCCTGGGCGGCGCCGACCTGGAGGAGCGCCGCGGCGAGGTCCTAGCCGACCTGGGCCTGTCGGTGGACGTGGAGCTGGCGATGACGGCGCTGTCGGGCGGGCAGGCCGCGCGCGTCGGGCTGGCCGCGCTGCTGCTCTCGCGCTACGACGTCCTCCTGCTCGACGAGCCCACCAACGACCTCGACCTGGACGGCCTGGCCCGCCTGGAGCGCTTCGTCGGCGAGCTGCGCTCGCCCGCCGTCGTCGTCAGCCACGACCGCGAGTTCCTGGCCCGCACCGTCGACCGCGTCGTCGAGCTGGACCTGGCCCAGCAGCTCGTGCGCGTCGTCGGCGGCGGCTACGAGGCGTTCCTGGCCGAGCGGGAGGTACAGCGCCGGCACGCCCGGGAGGCCTACGAGGAGTACGCCGACACGAGGGGCGGGCTGGAGGCGCGCGCCCGGATGCAGCGCGGCTGGATGGCCAAGGGCGTGCGCAACGCCGTCCGCAAGGGCGAGCCGGACAAGAACATCCGGGCCAAGATGCGCGAGGGCAGCGAGAAGCAGGCCGCCAAGGCGCGCCAGACCGACCGCATGATCGAGCGGCTGGAGGTCGTGGAGGAGCCCCGCAAGGAGTGGCGGCTGCAGATGAGCATCGCGGCCGCCCCGCGCTCGGGCTCGGTCGTGGCGACGCTGCGCGGTGCCGTGGTGCGGCGCGGCGCCTTCGCCCTGGGGCCGGTGGACCTGCAGGTCGACGCGGGCGACCGGATCGCCGTCACGGGCCCCAACGGGGCCGGCAAGACGACGCTGCTGGACCTGCTGCTGGGCCGGCTGGTCCCCGACGCCGGCACGGCGGCGCTGGGCTCGGGGGTCGAGGTCGGCGAGGTCGACCAGGCGCGCGGGCTCTTCCTCGGCGAGCAGCCGCTGGCCCGCGCCTTCGGCGACGCCGTCCCCGACCAGCCCGACGCGGAGGTCCGCACGCTGCTGGCCAAGTTCGGCCTGGGCGCCGCCCACGTCGGGCGGCCGGCGGCGAGCCTGTCCCCCGGCGAGCGCACCCGCGCCGCGCTGGCGCTGCTGCAGGCGCGCGGGGTGAACCTGCTGGTGCTCGACGAGCCCACCAACCACCTCGACCTGCCGGCCATCGAGCAGCTGGAGGAGGCGCTCGCGGGCTACCCGGGCACGCTGCTGCTCGTCAGCCACGACCGCCGGCTGCTGGAGGCCGTCACGACGACGCGGCGGCTGGTCGTGGACGCGGGCCGCGTGCGGGAGCTGTGAGGCGCCAGGTGACGTTCGGGTTGCGAATCGCCCGCCGGGGCCGGTAGCGGTTGACGCGGCGGCGCGGGAGCGCTTCCGTGCCCGGATGCCCCCCACAGCCCTGCACGCCCTCGGGACGTCCGCCGCGGTGGAACCCGACAGCGGGACGCTCGCCGGCATCGAGTCGAGCGTCGACAGCCTCTTCTCCGGCATCGCCGACGCCCTCAGCAGCGTGATCTTCTACTCGGTGAGCATCGGCGGGGCGACCTTCCCGCTCATCGTCGGCTGGCTCGTGCTGGCCGGCCTGGTCTTCACCGCCTACTTCGGCCTCATCCAGGTGCGCGGGCTGAAGGTGTCCCTGGAGACGGTGCGCGGCCGCTACAGCCGCGACGACGACCCCGGCGAGGTCAGCCACTTCCAGGCGCTGACCAGCGCCGTGTCCGGCACGGTCGGCCTGGGCAACATCGCCGGCGTGGCCGTCGCCGTCACCATCGGCGGCCCCGGCGCCACCTTCTGGATGATCGTGGCCGGCCTGCTCGGGATGTGCACGAAGTTCGTCGAGTGCACCCTCGGGGTGAAGTACCGCGAGGTGCACGACGACGGCACCGTCACCGGCGGGCCGTTCCGCTACCTCAAGGTGGCCTTCGGCAAGCTGAAGGTGACCTGGGTCGGCACCCTGCTGACCGGCATCTTCGCCGTGGCGATCTTCTTCTTCGGCGTGGCCGGCGGCAACATGTTCCAGGCCAACCAGACCTTCGCGCAGGTCCGCAACGTCACCGGCGGCGACGACGGCCCGCTGGGCAGCGACGGGGCCGCCCTGGTCTTCGGCATCGTCCTGGCGGCCCTGGTGGGCGCGGTCATCCTGGGCGGCATCTCCTCGATCGGCCGGGTCACCTCCAAGCTCGTGCCCGCCATGGCGATCATCTACGTCAGCGCCTGCCTCGTCGTCATCCTCGCCAACGTCGGGCAGGTCCCCGACGCCGTCGGCGCCATCCTCAGCAACGCCTTCGACCCCGAGGGCGTCGCCGGTGGCGTGCTGGGCGCGCTCATCGTCGGCTTCCAGCGCGCGGCCTTCTCCAACGAGGCGGGCATCGGCTCCGCGGCCATCGCGCACTCCGCGGTCAAGACCCGCCGGCCCGTCTCGGAGGGCTTCGTCGCCCTGCTGGAGCCGTTCGTCGACACCGTGGTCATCTGCACCATGACGGCCCTGACGATCGTCATCGCGAGCCCGCAGAGCTGGCTGGACGCCCGCGCGGAGGTCGCCGAGACCGGCTCCAGCAGCGCCGACGGCGTCGTGCTCACCTCCGACGCGTTCGAGAGCGTCGTCTCCTGGTTCCCGGTCGTGCTGGCCGTCGCCGTGGCGCTCTTCGCGTTCTCCACGCTCATCACCTGGAGCTACTACTCGGAGAAGGCGTGGGCGCACTTCCTCGGCCGCTCGAAGGTCAGCGTGCTGACCTTCCGGATCGTCTACTGCCTCTTCACCGTGGTCGGCTCCGTGCTCACCTTCAGCTCGGTGCTGACGCTGGCGGACGCGATGCTCTTCGTCTGCGCGCTCGTCAACATCATCGGCCTGTACGTCCTGGCGCCGGTGGTGAAGGAGGAGCTGCGCAGCTACCTCGCCGACCGCCGCAGCGGGAAGCTGACCCGCGACGCGGCGCAGGCCCCCGCGCTCTGACCCCCCGCCCACCCCCTCCAGC
>NZ_JAAALL010000389.1 GCF_009906315.1 Kineococcus vitellinus
AAGACGTGAAGCCGCGCGGTCCGATCGAGATCGAAGCGGCTCGCCGTCTCACCGAGGACGGCACCCTCAAGGACGAGGCGAAGACCGACCCTCAGTGATCAACAGGTAACGCAACACCTTCTGAGGCGGCGGCACTCCCGGCGGCACCCCCGGCGGTGCGCGCCGGGGCCCTCAGCCGCCGGCGGCCTGCTGGAGCGCCCGCGCGAACGCGTCGACGGCGGCCCGCTCCGCGCGGGTGGTGAAGCGCAGCACCCGCCCCTCGACGGCCAGCTCC
This sequence comes from Kineococcus vitellinus, assembly GCF_009906315.1. Lineage (GTDB taxonomy): Bacteria > Actinomycetota > Actinomycetes > Actinomycetales > Kineococcaceae > Kineococcus > Kineococcus vitellinus. The sequence goes on from NZ_JAAALL010000389.1 coordinate 275, forward strand.
AGGCGCCAGCCGCCGCCCAGCGGCCCGCGCCGCGCCCGGACGCCGAGCGCGCCGACGCCGCTCAGCGGCACGGAGGCGACCGAGGGCCCGCCCACCAGCTGCGGCTGGCTCAGCCACAGCCGGGTGGCGCTGACGGCCAGGGCCCCGGTCCCGCCCAGCCCGGCGCGCGCTCCCGCGGCCAGCGGCAGCAGCGCGAGGGGGGTGTCGCCCTCCTGGCCCATCCGGCCGAGCAGGAGCGCGTGGGCGGGGTCGTCGCTGAGCACGCCCCCGTCCTACCGCAGCCCGGGCACCACCGGCGCCCGCAGCGCGTTGAGCGCGGCACCGGCGGCCGGTGGAGGAGGACCCGATGGACGCACCGGTGGTGCCGCGCGAGGTCGCGGACGCCGTCGCCCGCTTCCTGCGCGCCCGCAACGCCGACCCGCCGCCGCGCTCGGCCGCGGAGCGCCTGAGCGCGGTCGCGGTGGGGGAGCAGGAGGCGGACGAGGACCTCGTCCGCTCCTACGAGCAGGCGGTGCTGCTGGGGCGGACGCTGACCGCCGACAACCTGGCCTCGACCCTGCTGACGGCCGCGGCCCGCTACGCCGGGCACGCCGACTACCAGCCCGCCTGGCGGGAGTGGACGCCCTTCGGCGACCTCAGCGCCCCCGGCTCCGAGGACGATCACCGACGCGCGCCCGGTGCACCGGAACGGTAGAAACGGGGCCATGGTCAACCAGCACCGGGAACTCGAAGTGAAGTACGACCTGGCGCCGGGTGCCGACCTGCCGCCCCTGGTGCCGCTGCTCGCTCAGGTGGCCGGCGGTGCGCAGGCCGGGCTGAGCGAGGGAGAGGCCGGGGAGCACGAGCTGGAGGCCGTGTACTTCGACACCCCCGACCTGCGGCTGGCCGCCGCGCGGATGACGCTGCGCCGCCGCACCGGCGGCGAGGACGCCGGCTGGCACCTGAAGACCCCCGGCGGCGACGGCGCCCGCACCGAGCACCGCGTCCCCCTCGGGCGCGCGGTGCGCACGGTGCCGGTGGCCCTGCGCCGCATCGTCGAGGAGCAGACCGCGGGGCGGCAGCTCCTGCCCGTCGCGACGCTGAGCACCCGCCGGCGCGTGCGCACCGTCGTCGACGCCACCGGCCGCCGCCTGCTGGAGCTGGCCGACGACACCGTCGAGGGCCGCCGGCTGCTGCCCCTGGAGGGCTCGGGGCAGGCGGCGGGCGCCGTGCAGACCTGGCGCGAGGTCGAGCTGGAGCTCGTCGAGGGCGAGCGCGAGCTCTTCGACGCCGTCGACGCCGGGCTGCGGGCCGCCGGGCTGCGCGTCGCCGCGAGCCCCTCCAAGCTCTCCCGCGTCCTGGACGGCCCGCCGGCCGAGCCCGACAGCGAGCCCGACACCGACACCGAGCCCGACACCGGCACGGAGCCCGGCGCCGGTGCGGAGGCCGGGCCCGTCGCCGCCACCGAGGTGGAGAGCGTCGAGCAGGACGCGCCGGAGGGCGCGGAGGAGGCTCCCCGCTCGGTGGCGCGGCCCCGGCTGAAGGAGCTGTCGACCCGCTCGGCGGCCGGCGACGTGGTGCTGCTGCACCTGCACGAGCAGGTCGAGCAGGTGCTCGCCCAGGACCCGCGCGTGCGCCGCGACGAGCCCGACAGCATCCACAAGATGCGCGTGGCCACCCGCCGGCTGCGCAGCGCGCTGCGCACGTTCCAGCCGCTGCTGTCGGCCCCCACCAAGCCGCTGCGCGACGAGCTGCGCTGGCTGGCCGCCGAGCTCGGCGCCGCCCGCGACGCCGAGGTCCTGCGCGACCGGCTCGTGCGGGCCGTCGCCACGCTCGACGTGCCCGTCGAGGAGCAGCCCGCCGACCCCGCCGCGAGCGGCGCCGTGCCGGCGCTGGTGGCCGACCAGCTCGGCACCGCCTACCGCCGGGCGCACGACCGGGTGCTGGCCGAGCTGGACTCCGAGCGCTACCAGCGCCTGCTCGACGCCCTCCAGGACGTCGTGGAGCACCCGCGGTTCACCTCCCGGGCCCGCCGCCCCGCCGCGAAGGTGCTGCCCAAGCGGGTCGCGCGCACCTACGCCGCGCTGGCCGACCTCGTCGAGCAGGCCGAGCGCGCCCCCTCCGGCCACGAGCGCGACGAGCTGCTGCACGAGGCGCGCAAGGCGGCCAAGCAGGTGCGCTACGCCGCGGAGGCGGTCTCCACCGTCTTCGGCAAGGACGCCGTCCGCTTCGCCCGCGCCGTGACCGACGTGCAGGAGGTCCTCGGCGAGCACCAGGACTCGGTGGTGACCCGCCAGCGCCTGCACGACCTCGCCCGCGCGGCCCGCCCCGAGGCGGCCTTCGCCTACGGCCGGCTGTTCGCCCAGGAGGAGGTGCACGCCGCCGTCAGCGAGGCCGACTTCGAGGAGAGCTGGAAGGCGGCCAGCGCCAAGCGCCTGCACCGCTGGCTGCGCTGACCCCCGCCGACCGCCGGCCCCGCCCTCCTGCGGTGATCTTGCACGGTGTCCCGTGCAAGATCACCGCAGGAGGGGGGCGGACGGGGAGGCTAGGCGCTGAGCCGGTCGGTCGTCGCGGCGTCGCGCTCGCCGCCGAAGTACTTCTCCAGCACGGCCGAGAACGTCGGCTCGTCGGGGTCGGTCGCGGTGAACAGCGTCATCGAGCTGCGCAGCTTGGCCGCGTCGACGCCGCCGAACACCTCCTCGGCGTCGTCCCCCGGCAGGTCGAGCAGGGTGCGGGCGCACTCGCGCAGCCGGTTCCCGAGGACCGGGTGCGCCAGGTACGCCTGCGCCTCGTCGAGGCCGGAGAGGGCGTAGCGCACCGAGGTGGGGCTGGAACCCAGCCCCGCGATCTGCGGGAACACCCACCACATCCAGTGCGAGGTCTTGCGCCCGGCGCGCAGCTCCGAGACGGCGCCCTCGTAGGTGCCGTCCTGGGCGTCGACGAAGCGCTGCAGGTCGTAGCGGTCGCTGCTCACCGCCCCAGCCTGCACCGCGGCACCCGCGCGCGCACCCGCCCGCGCAGCCGCCCACCC